>PNMH01000007.1 GCA_013823505.1 Polaromonas sp.
CCTACTGGAACTCAAAAATCCTGCCGACGAGAACGCCAACATCTGGAAGGCGTTCGACCAGATTGAGACGTACAAGGAGCAGATCCCGGACGTGTTCCACTATAACGAAGTGCTGGTGATCTCGGATGGCACTGATGCCTTGATGGGTTCGCTTTCCGCCAACGCCGAGCGCTTCATGGCCTGGCGCACGATTGATGGGGTGAACATTGACCCGCTGGGGCAGTTTCAAGAGCTGCAAACCCTGGTGCGGGGTGTGCTGGCTCCCCAGTACCTGCTCGACTACGTCCGTTACTTTGTTCTTTTTGAGGACGACGGCCAGTTGGTCAAGAAGATCGCGGGCTACCACCAGTTCCACGCGGTGCGTGCAGCCATCGAAGAGGTGGTGACTGCTTCACGGCCTGGGGCCTCCCGCAAGGGCGGCGTGGTGTGGCACACCCAGGGGAGTGGCAAGAGCATCACCATGACCTGCTTTGCCGCCCGTGTGATGCAAGAAGCCGCGATGGAGAACCCCACCATCGTGGTCATCACCGACCGCAACGATCTCGATGGGCAACTCTTTGGCGTGTTCAGCCTAGCCCAAGACCTGTTGCGCGAGCAGCCGACCCAGGCACTGACCCGTCCTGACCTGCGCGCCAAGCTGGGCAACCGCCCCTCGGGGGGCATCATCTTCGCCACCATCCAGAAGTTCATGCCGGGGGAGGATGAAGACACCTTCCCGGTGCTGTCCGAGCGCAGCAACATCGTAGTGATCGCGGACGAAGCCCACCGCACCCAATATGGCTTCAAGGCCACCCTCAAAGGCAAGCCCGGTGAAGAGAAGTATCAAGCGGGCTATGCCCAGCATCTGCGCGATGCTCTGCCCAACGCCACCTTCGTAGGTTTTACCGGCACCCCGGTCAGCAGCACAGACCACGACACCCGAGCGGTGTTTGGCGAGTACATCCACGTCTACGACATGCAGCAGGCCAAGGAAGATGGCGCCACCGTGGCCATCTACTACGAGTCCCGCCTTGCCAAGCTGCGCCTGAAAGACGAAAACCTGCCCAGCATCGACGACGAAGTGGACGAGCTGGCCGAGGACGAGGAAGAAAGTACCCAGGCCAAGCTCAAAAGCCGCTGGGCTGCCCTGGAAAAGATCGTGGGTGCTGAACCCCGTGTCGCCAGTGTGGCTGACGACCTTGTGGCGCACTTTGAAGAACGCAGCACCGCCCAATCGGGCAAGGCCATGGTCGTAGCCATGAGCCGCGACATCTGCGTGCACCTGTACAACGAGATCATCAAGCTGCGCCCCGACTGGCATGACCCGGACCCCGAGAAAGGCGCCATCAAGATCGTGATGACCGGCTCAGCGAGCGACAAGGCCCTGCTGCGCCCCCACATCTACGACGGCAAGGTCAAAAAGCGACTGGAAAAGCGTTTCAAAGACCCCGCCGACCCGCTGCGCCTGGTCATCGTGCGCGACATGTGGCTCACCGGCTTTGATGCCCCCTGCGTTCACACCCTGTACGTTGACAAGCCCATGAAGGGCCACAACCTCATGCAGGCGATTGCGCGAGTGAACCGAGTCTTCAAGGGCAAGCAAGGCGGCCTGGTGGTGGACTACATCGGCATCGGCAATGAACTAAAAGCTGCCATGAAGGAGTACACCGCCAGCAAAGGCCGGGGTAGTCCCACCGTGGATGCCCGCGAGGCGTACAGCGTCCTTATGGAAAAGCTGGATGTCCTGCAATCCATGCTGCATGGCTGCGATTACAGCGACTTCCTAACGGGGGGGCACCAAACCCTGGCCCGAGCCGCCAATCACATCCTGGGTCTGCGGGAAGAAGGTGGCAAAGACGGCAAACGCCGGTTTGCCGACACCACCCTGGCACTGACCCAGGCATTCTCTCTGTGCTGCACCCTGGACGAAGCCAAGGCGGTGCGGGAAGAAGTCGCCTTCATGCAGGCCGTCAAGGTCATCCTGACCAAACGGGACATCACCGCCAAAAAGCGCACCGACGAACAGCGCGACGAAGCCATCCGGCAAATCATCAGCAACGCCGTGGTGTCCGACCAGGTGGTGGACATCTTCGACGCTGTGGGCCTCGATAAACCCAACATCGGCCTGTTGGACGATGAATTCCTGGCCCAGGTAAAGAATCTGCCCGAAAAGAACTTGGCGGTGGAACTGCTTGAACGCCTGCTCGAAGGCGAAATCAAGAGTCGCTTCGGCAGCAACGTGGTGCAGGAAAAGAAGTTCTCCGACCTGCTGGGCAATGTGATCAAGCGCTACCAGAACCGCTCGATTGAAACCGCGCAGGTAATGGAAGAACTGGTGGAGATGGCCAAGAAGTTCCGTGAGGCCGCCAGCCGGGGCGAGATGCTGGGCCTGACCGAGGAGGAGGTGCGCTTTTACGACGCCCTGGCCACCAATGAATCAGCGGTCAAAGAACTTACCGACGAAACCCTCAAGAAGATCGCCCACGAACTGACCGAGAACCTGCGCCAGAACCTGACGGTGGACTGGTCAGAGCGTGAGAGCGTGCGTGCGAAACTCCGGCTGATGGTCAAACGGGTCTTGCGTAAGTACAAGTACCCGCCGGACTTGCAGGAAGAGGCTGTGGACTTGGTGTTGCGGCAGGCGCAGGTGTTTGGGGAGAGCTGGGGCGGTGCTTAGCCTGGCCTGATGCCAGTTCAACGATGGCTCTACTCTCCTAACTTCGAGTCAAGGGAACCAGGCAACTAGGGTTACAACGTTCTCTGCGACCCTCGGGCGATCTGATTCCACCACTCCATACCTCACCATGACGCACTTCTTACGGCAAATCAGTATCGGTGCTGCACCAAAGATTTCAATTACTCCCCAGGAGTTTTTGCAGGCCAAAGAGGCCCGCAGTGTGCTGAGCAGCGCGTTTGCCCTGGAAGAGGCTTACGACCTAGTGGTGTCCAACTACATTGAACTCGAGCAAGAAGCACTCCAAGCTGCCGCTAGCGAGGTGTGTCGTGAAGTGCTGGCTTATGACGATTTCTTTGGTTTGCGCTCAACGCTGAATCGGCGCTTTGTGAATCTCCTTTCTGCCTGCCGTGCGTACCTCGATCAAGCACCTCAGCTTCTCAGCGATTGTGCTGATGACTCCCAGGCGGCTCGGGCAGAACTGAAAAAGAGCCTGAGCGAGAGCTACGATGCATCTTTCTCTTACCGCTTCTTCGAGGCGCTGCGAAACCATGTGCAGCACTGTGGTCTTGCTGTCCATCGGGTGAGCATCAACAACCGATGGAACGAATCCGCGAATTCAAGAGAACTTGAGGTGTCAGTTGAACCGTACGCCATTCGAAAGTATCTTGATCAAGACGCTAAGTTCAAAAAAGTGGTTCTCGATGAGACGCCCGAAGAAATCCCACTGCTTGGCCATCTTCGTGCATACATGCAGGCCTTGGGCGAGGCGCATGGAGTGGTTCGAGCCGCTTTTCAGAACCGGACACAGGCTGCGCGAGCTTGCTTTGAGGAGCACATACAAAAATACGCTGGGATGAATGGTGGGGTGACTGTGGGACTTGCCGCGATCACTGCTGATGAAACTGGGCTGAGGTTTCTTGAGACGACTCCAATCATGCTTGATTGGGACGATGTCCGAATCAAGCTCTCCAAGCGCAACTCTACGCTTGGCAGGCTGGCATCACGTGTCGTGGTGAGTCGTGGCAAGTGAGTATGTGATCTAAACGGCAACGAATCGGAACGGTTTCGCCTACTAAACGACGTCGTTTCGACAATCACCCCGGCCCCACAACCCATCCCCGGCGATCCGCCGACGATAGGTTGCCGTTTGCACCACGATTCGACACCGTTTCGCCCACTAAACGACGTCGATTCGACCGCGAGCCACATGCGCACTACCGCTCAGCCGCGATCTGGCCGGTCAGGCCCCGTTAATTGCTGCAATTTTGAGCAGCCTCTGGCACCTTGGATGGCAAGGAGACCCTTTCCATGCCCCATTCATTGCCATTCATCCCGGTCACGGGACTTGTCCAAGCGCACTTATGCATTGCCCCTTCGGGTCAACGCTTTGGTGCGCCACCCTTCGGTGGTCGAGACTTCAACTTCTCCGGTCGAGGTCGCCCGCACATACATCGGAAACCACGCTGTCGAGGTCGCCAGCTTCATAGGTCAGATGTCACTCTCCCAGTGTCCGGGGGTGCGCTATGAGCATCTACCACCTCACCGTCAAAATGCACTCGCGTGCCAAAAACAAGAAGCTCCACGCGCTGCGCGCACTGGCCTACCGCACAGGATCGAGAATCGTCGATCCTGTGACCCAGCACATCTATGACAGCACGTCCAAAAGCCGTGAGGTCATCCACAACGCCACCGTCACACCCGGCTTTGGTCCTGCTTGGAAAGACAACCCGCAAGACCTGTGGCAGCAAGTTCACCAGTCTGAGAAGCGCAAGGACGCTGCCATCTTTCGGGAGTTTGAGTGCGCCCTCCCAAAAGAGATTGCTGATCAAACCTCCCCAGAGGCCTGGGTACGGCTGATTGAAAACTTCATTCGGGACCAACTCACCCCGCACGGGGTGCTGGTGACTTACGCGATCCACAACAAGCCAGGCAACCCGCATGTCCACATGATGTGTACGACCAGGCATTGGACGGTGGACGGGTTTGGCCCCAAGAACCGCGCCCTCGACACGTTCAAAGTCCTGTATGGGTGGCGCAAGTCTTGGGCAGACCATTGCAACGCAGCATTACAACGAGCAGGACGAGCAGAGCGGGTCACGCACAAGTCGTTCGCCGAACTGGGCCTGCAACGAGAGGCCACTGCCCATGTTGGCCCCGCTCATGTGGAACAGACGAACCCCCAATATGCCCAGAAGCGTGAGGAGGTGATCGCGCGCAACAAGAAGGTTCACGAGCGAAACCACCGCCGACGATTGCAGCGCCAACAACGTGCCCATGTGCACTTGCGTGCAGGTGTCTGTGGCGTTCAGATGGTCAGGCATGTTGGATCGTGGGAAGGGTTCGCCCCCGCAGAACAAGGTGCGCAACCTGCACGCGCTTACCCACTGGCGTTGCATTCGGCAACATCGGAGGCGGATGCACTGGTCGAACAAGCTGACGCTAATGCACGTCGTCAACTGCTGCTTGCCTGGCCTGACTCGGAGGCAGCGTTCAACGTACTCGCCCGATGGCGTGAAACGCTTGGTCGATCTTGGTCGTGGTCGATTTTTTGGGGGCAGTACCAACGCATTCGCAAGAGCCAAGAAAACCCCTTGGCTGAACTGCTGGCCAAAGAACTGATGTGGGTGGTGAGCCGTGCACCCCAACGTCTGCCGGACTGCTTGGAGGCTGCCGATCCACCCCACGTTATTCGGGCTGCGTTCAGCGTGAAGGAATGGGTGGGCAAGAACAAGCCCCAGCTTTTGGGGGAGTTGGAGGCCCTGATCGCGCAGGCTCAATCCAGGCTGCCTGAATTCCGGCAGCGTGTAACCCCATCGACCACCGACCTTCAAGAGGCAGCGCTCAAAGTGCCTTCGGCAACATTCCGGGAGGTGCTGGCGTCATTTCCCGAGCTGTCCCATCTCACTGGATCGGAATGCGACATCGTCACAGCCTGTCAGCGCCTGGCAACCGCGATTGACCGACCCTTCACCCCAGAAATCCTTCGCAAGCGCTTGCAGCGCATGACGCAAGGCAAGGAGTTGCCGGAACCCATCACCAACGAATCGCTGATCGAATCGTTGCTGATTAAGGACTTGGTCTTCGCGGCCAAACGCAGGCCACATCGCCTGGCAGATGCTCTGCGCGCTGTACCTCCGTTGCGAAGAGCGTTCTTTGAAGAGCTGGTGCGGGATGCGCTGGTCGGGACAGTCCGTGAGCCAAACCACGCACAGGCGGCCAAAGCCTTATCGGCATTCCAGCAGCTTGAATTGCAGGCAAGGTGGGCTGTTGAGCAGGTGTTGACACCCCAGCAACTGGCGGACTTCGAGTACCGCCGCTCGTGCTGCCAACGACTGGGTAGCACGTACACCTGGCAAACCTTCCAATCGGACATCAATCGTTTGTCTGGATCGCACCAAGGCTGGCAGAGAGCTTGGTGGGACGAATTGGCTGACCAGTTCACCCCCACTGTGTTGGAGTCCATCAGCACCTTTTGTCCTGCCTGGTACGACGGGTCCGGCGAGCAGTGGAGGGCAGTGAGCAAGACCACATCACAGGTGACTCAGCAGCCTGGGGATCGGGGGCGTGCTCAGAATTTTCGGGGTTCGACGGACGTCAATCACACCGATGATGGCTTGCAAACCCGCATGAATACTGGCTTCGGGGGACCCACTTGACAGATCGAGGATCGATTTGCGAAGCTGGTTACACATAGGAGCAATTAATGATGAATGAGCGCAACAAGGTATTGACGCCATGACTCACCACTTTCAGTAAAACCATGCACCCACCGTCGCCCCGACTACGTCACGACTATCTACTGCTGCACAAGCCTCTGATTTCTGCGCGCACGGCGCTCGAAGCATTTGCGACACCAGAGGGAGTCGAGGCATACAGAGATTTTCCGAACCTCGTTTCAAGGGCTGAGAACCTGCTGCCGGGTTTACAGGACCTCATCAAGACATTGACATCGGAATTCGTGGCAGCCAGAGTCTGCATGGCGCTGGACGGCGTACCTCTGGGGGCGCCAATTGATGCAGATCTACCTGCCGATCTTTTTGAAGGCGAAGGCGCACATCAGAGAGCGCGGAGTTTCGCCCGCCTGGACTCATCAACGCGTTGACAGAGGCCAGGGGACTCTTCCTCAGCAGCCATAAGCCACTGGTGCCTTACGGCCTCATCAACCCAGACGCTTGCGAGAGCATTTATCCAGTCCATCCAATTCACTTCGATGCGCTCGTTCATGAACATCTCGACAGTGGACTGAATGCTTTCCCAACAAGGCGCGATCACCAAACCTTGGTGGTCT
This sequence comes from Polaromonas sp., assembly GCA_013823505.1. The sequence goes on from PNMH01000007.1 coordinate 6,945, forward strand.
ACGAAGAACGGCCATGTGGCATCGTCGTTGGATACCGCCGACACGACACCAAACCTCATCACGTGACGCATGGGACCTGTGTTGCTCAGAGCATTTTTGCGCGACGCAGCTGCGTTTTTGGCAATCGGCAGATGCTCCACATGAGGGTAAGGATTGGGTTGGCTGATCGGCTCTCCGGAGATGTACTCGACCAGGGTGCTCGCTAGGTACTTGACCTCTACGCCTTTTTTACCGCCAGACCAGTTGGGTGCTGGTGGCGGCGGCTTCGACTTCTTGCGCCTCTTTTCAAGCGTGCTCTCAGACATATCGAGCATCAGCGCGGCTTTTGCGGCTGAGAGCAACTTGACCCGCCGCACTTCCGGCGAAAGCGCCATAACCTCGGCCAACAGAGCGTTTTGCCCCGCATCCAATTCCTCAATGCTCACTGACTGCCTCCCCGTCAAGTCTCGGCAGCACTGTGGCATGCCGCAGTATTTCGTCTTCTAGCTTCTGCATGTATCGGCGCAGGGTGTCCTGACTGGGCTTACCGTATCGCGCTGTCACGTTGCCCATTTGCCCGTGGTTCATGAGCTGCTGAACCACAGCATAGGGCATCCCCTCGATATTCACGGCGACGGTGCAAAAGGTCCGTCTGAGATCGTGCATGGTGAACACCCACCGTGGTCTGTATCTCCGCTCGAACTCCTCCTGGGCTTCCGCAGAAACGACAAATTTAGCGCCTTGACTTGCGACGTAGTCACCCCAAGCAGCCTGCATGCTCTTTTTTTCCAGCGTTGACCGAAGGGAGGCAACAAACTCGCGGGGGCTGTTGTAGTAAGCGGATTCGGTTTTGGGATTCTTCGAAGATGATGGGAAAACGTAGAGCTGGTTAGGCTGCTCTTGCTGGCGCAGCCTCATCAGCCAGGTGGCAAAGCGTCCAAGGGGAACACTGTGGGTGGTGCCAGACTTCGTTCCCCTGAGAGTAGCTTGACCGCATTCTGCCCCCTCGGGCAGCGTTAGCACGCTGAATTCCGTCTCATCCAAACCCTCCGCCAACAGCTGATCACGCCAAACCAGCTTGGCCGTTTCACTCTTGCGAGCACCCAGCAACAACGTCAGCAGCATGTAGTCGACCGCATCGCGGTTGCGCTGGCGCTTTGCCCAAAGCGCATCAAGCCATGTTCCGAGCTTCTCGGGGGTATTTTCCAAGGGGTTGCGGACTTTCCGGTCTTCGTACTCAGCTTCTAACTCTGCGCGTGTGCGCATGTGTCTGCGAGCAATATTGAACGGGTTGACCAACAGTTCGCCATCGAAGGATGCCCGGTTTCGGTTGGCCTGCTGGTCTTCAATGTGCACATTGAACGCAGCACGGCACCACATCAACGTCTGTTCTGCTGCGGTGCGATGTCCCTGCTCCTTGGCAATGCGTTGCCAGATTTCTTGAACAGACGTCACGCCGATCGTGCGCAGTGACTTTCCAAGCCACGGTTTCAATCGCCGGATAGCCGCCTCAATGGCTTTCACGGAATTGGGCCGGGGGTCTTTCCCCTTCTTGTACTGATCCAAGTAATTCGACATGACGTGGCCCAGGGTGGTGGCCACAATTCCCCGCTCTTCGGCACGGAGTTCCTGAATGTCTTCACCCCGCTTCATCGAGAAACGCACATCCCCCGCAATCTGTCGGACATCTGTGAAGGGGTCGTCGGTGTTCACATTCAGCCGGGGATAGTCACCCAAGGCAACCTTGGTGACCTTTCCACCCACGCGGACTTGAAGGTAGAAGGTCTTACGCTTCGTCCCGACATACAAGCACAGGCCTGGCGGTGTGTTGGGCGCACTGTCAGAGACAATGTAAGCCTTAGGCTCGTCAACGTCAGTTAGGCGGACCATCTTGCCGTTTTCCACCACAGGGCGCACGGACGGGGTCAGCTTTTTGAGGTTGTCGCGTGTGAAGACGAAGCGCATATACCCATCCAAAATTGCGTGATGAGGGTCTTCATTTTGCTACATTCTTGCTACGCAAAAGTGGTGGTTTTATGTGCTTCCATGTGGTTCTATGCGATTCATGGCAAGAAAAGAAAGCTGATTAGTGACGAAAAATATAGAAAATTCAACAGCTTACGCACAAAAACAAGCCATGGAGAATGACCACTCAAATCACACCCCCATGATGCAGCAGTACTTTGGCCTCAAAGCCGGGTACCCGAACACGCTGCTGTTCTACCGCATGGGCGATTTTTACGAGCTGTTCTTTGCCGACGCCGAGAAGGCCGCGCGCCTGCTCGACATCACGCTCACGCAGCGCGGCCAGTCGGGCGGGCAGCCGGTGGTAATGGCCGGCGTGCCCTTCCATTCGGTTGACACGTATCTGGCGCGCCTGATCAAACTGGGCGAATCGGTCGCCATCTGCGAGCAGGTGGGCGACGTGGCCACCGCCAAGGGGCCCGTGGAGCGCAAGGTGGTGCGCGTGGTCACGCCCGGCACCCTGACCGACAGCGAGCTGCTCTCCGACAAATCCGAAGCCTTGCTGATGGCCGTTCACCCCGGCGCGCGCACCGGTTGCGGTCTGGCCTGGATGTCGGTCACGCAGGGCATCGTGTTCCTCGCGCAGTGCGCCACCGACGAACTCGCCGACTGGGTGGCGCGCGTCAACCCCGGTGAGCTCCTCTACAGCGCGGACACCTCCACCGCGTTTGAAAAATCCGTGTTGGCGCTGGCCAGCCAGACCAACGGGCAGCGCCTGGTGGCGGTGTTGCGCCCGGCCTGGGCGTTTGACGCGGGCCTGGGCGAGCGCAAGCTGCTGGAGCAGTTGCAGACCGCGAGCCTGTCCGCCTGGGACGCGCAAGACCTGAGCGACGCCCACGCCGCCGCGTCCGCGCTGCTCAACTACGCCGAACACACGCAGGGCCGCGCACTCACCCATGTGAAGAGCCTGCAGGTGGCGCGCAGCGGCGACCTGATCGACCTGCCGCTGAACACCCGGCGCAACCTCGAACTCACCCAGACCCTGCGCGGTGAGACCAGCCCCACGCTGTTCTCGCTGCTCGACGTGTGTTGCACCGGCATGGGCAGCCGCGCGCTGCGCAGCTGGCTGCTGGAGCCCAGGCGCGACCGCACCCAGGCGCGCGCGCGCCTCGCTGCGATCAACACCCTGCGCGGTGGCCTGTGGCAGGGCCTGCGCTCATCGCTCAAGGGCGCCAGCGACGTGGAGCGCATCACCGCGCGCACGGCCTTGCGCCAGGTCAAACCGCGCGAGCTGGTGGGCCTGGGGCAGACGCTGGAGCGCGCCCAACAAATCGCTCGCCAACTGGGACCGCAGGAGCCCGACGGCCTGCTGCACGGCATCGGCCAGCACCTCACACCGCCCGAGGGCTGTGCTCAGCTGCTGCGCGCCGCCCTGCTCGCCGAGCCCGCCGCGCTGGTGCGCGACGGTGGCGTGATCGCCGACGGGTTTGATGCCGAGCTCGACGAGCTGCGCGCCATCCAGAACAACTGCGACGGCTTCCTGATCGAACTGGAGCAGCGCGAGCGTGCGCGCACCGGCATCGCCAACCTGCGCGTGCAGTTCAACAAGGTCCACGGCTTCTACATCGAAGTCACGCAAGGCCAGGCGGCCAAGGTGCCCGACGACTACCGCCGCCGCCAGACGCTGAAAAACGCCGAGCGTTTCATCACGCCCGAACTCAAGGCGTTTGAAGACAAGGCGCTCTCGGCGCAAGACCGGGCGCTGGCGCGCGAGAAGTGGCTGTACGAGCAGTTGCTGGACCAGCTGCAGGCCTTCATCGCCCCGCTCACGCAGCTGGCGCGCGCCATGGCCGCGCTCGACGCACTGTGCGCCCTGGCCGAGCGTTCGCTCACGCTCAACTGGGCCGCGCCGCAGTTCGTGCCTGAGCCTTGCATCGACATCCGTGGTGGCCGCCACCCGGTGGTGGAGGCGCGGCTCAACGAGACCAGCGGCGGCAGCTTCATCGCCAACGACACGGTACTCGGTCCCAAGCAGCGCATGCAGGTGATCACCGGCCCCAACATGGGCGGCAAGAGCACCTACATGCGCCAGGTAGCGGTGGTCGTGCTGCTCGCCAGCATGGGCAGCTTTGTGCCGGCGGCATCCTGCCGGCTGGGGCCGATCGACGCCATCCACACCCGCATCGGCGCGGCCGACGACCTGGCCAACGCCCAGTCCACCTTCATGGTGGAGATGACCGAAGCCGCGCAGATCCTGCACGCCGCCACGCCCGAGAGCCTGGTGCTGATGGACGAGATCGGCCGCGGCACCTCCACCTTCGACGGTCTGGCGCTGGCCGGCGGCATTGCCACGCACCTGCACGACAAGTCGCGCGCGTTCACGCTGTTTGCCACCCACTATTTCGAGCTCACCGAGTTTCCCGCCGGTCACCATGCTGCGGTGAACGTGCACGTGAGCGCAGTGGAAGCCGGGGGCAAGGCCGGCGGCATCGTGTTCCTGCACCAGATCGAACCCGGCCCGGCCAGCCGCAGCTACGGCATTCAGGTGGCGCGTCTGGCCGGTGTGCCCGCTGGCGTGGTGCAGCACGCGCGCCACGCGCTGGCCGCGCTGGAGGCCCAGAGCGAAGAAAGCCGCAGCCAGGTCGACCTGTTCGCGCCGCCACCTGCGACACTGGAGGCCGACGCCCACCCGCTGCAGACAGCGCTGGAGCAGATCGACCCCGACACCCTGAGCCCGCGCGAAGCGCTGGAGCAGCTCTACACACTGAAGAAACTCATCGCCTCATCATGACTTACTGCGTCGCCGTCAAGCTCAACGCCGGCATGGTCTTCCTCTCCGATTCGCGCACCAACGCCGGCCTGGACCAGATCAGCACCTTCCGCAAAATGATCGTCTACGAAAAGCCGGGTGACCGCTTCATGTGCCTGCTTTCGGCCGGCAACCTGAGCGTCTCCCAATCCGTGCGCGAGATCCTGCAGGTCGAGCAGCTCGAAGACGCCGACGGGGGAGAGCCCATCACGATCTGGAACGCCAAAAGCATGTTCGACGCCGCGCGGGTGCTGGGTGCGGCCGTGCGCCACGTGTACGAGCGCGACGGGGACTCGCTTCAGCGCGCAGGGGTGGAGTTCAACGTGTCCATGATCTTCGGCGGCCAGATCCAGGGCGAGGGCATGCGCCTGTTCCAGGTCTACTCGGCCGGCAACTTCATCGAAGCCACGTCTGAAACGCCGTTCTTCCAGGTCGGTGAATCGAAATACGGCAAGCCCGTGCTCGACCGCGTGATCGCACCCGAAACACCGCTGGACGAAGCCGCCAAGTGCGTGCTGGTGTCCATGGACTCCACGCTCAAGTCCAACCTGTCGGTGGGCTTGCCGCTGGACCTGGTGGTGTACGAAGCCAACCAGTTGCAATCCGACAAGATCACCTGCATCGACAACGACAACCCCTACTTCCGCATGCTGCACGACACCTGGGGCCAGAAGCTGCGCGAGGTGTTCGACAGCATCGAAGACCCGACCTGGGACGGTGCCCACACCGATGTGCCGCTGCTGAGCAACGGCGCGCGCAACCAGCCGCTGAAGAAGATTTCGAACGCCAGAGAGAAGCTGATTTAAGGCATGTCGCTGATCATCTTTTCCCACGCCAACAGCTTTCCCGCCAGCACCTACCGCGTCCTCTTCAAGTCCTTGCGTGCACGCGGCCACACGGTGCGCGCGGTCGACAAGTTCGGGCACGACCCGCAGTACCCCGTCACCAGCAACTGGCCTCACCTGGTGCAACAGCTCGCTGACTTTGCCGCGCCCGAGATCGAGGCGCACGGCAAGGGTGCCTGGCTGGTGGGGCATTCGTTGGGCGGATTCCTCAGCGTCATGTGTGCCGCGCGCCACCCGCAGCTCGGCGGTCACGCGGTGCGCGGCGTGGTGCTGATCGATTCGCCGATGCTCGGTGGCTGGCGCGCGCGCACGCTGGAACTCATCAAACGCGCGCAGCTGGTGGGCTCGGTCTCGCCCGGCAAGATCAGCCGAAAGCGCCGCGACAGTTGGCCCGACGCCGCCGCTGCCCTCGCGCACTTCGCCGGCAAGAAGGCCTTCGCCGCCTGGGAGCCACAGGTGCTGCAGGACTACATCGAACACAGCACACGCGATGCGACCGACGCGCACGGCAAGCCGCACCGCACGCTGGACTTCAACCGCGAGGTGGAAACCGCGATCTACAACACCCTGCCGCACAACCTGGACCGCCTGCTGCGCCGCCACCCATTGCAATGCCCGGTGGGTTTCATCGGCGGCACGCGTTCGCTGGAAATGAAGCAGGTCGGCATGGCCATGACGCACCGCGTCGTGGGCTCCAGCCACCCCGAACGTCTGGTCATGATTGAAGGCAGCCACCTGTTCCCGATGGAGCAGCCGCTGGAGACCGCCGCGGCCATCAACACCATGCTGCAGGCGCTGTCATGAACGAGGGCAGACCCGCAGTGGCGGTGGCGCGCCGCTCCGGTATAACGGTGGCTGCAACACCAGCAACAGCCACAGAAGCCCACACCCCGCGGTCGACCCCATGACGCCCTCCTCCCCACTGGGCAGCCCCTTGCAAAGGGTGTGGCGGCGCCTGGCAGACTGGCAGCCCGACAGCCACAACATGTGGACGAGGTTGGCCGTGGCACTGGTGATCACGTTGCTGGCGGCCTGGATGCGGATCGCGCTGGCGCCGGCCGAATCGGGCGGGCGCTTCATCACGCTCTCGCTTGCAGCGGCCATCTCGGCGCTGTATGGCGGTTTCTGGGTCGGCATGTTCAGCACCGTGCTGGGCTCGCTGGTGATCAACTATGTGCTGGTCAAACCCTATTTCAGTTTTGCATTCGAGAACCCGGTCGAAGCCTTCTGGCTCAACCTGTGGCACCTCTGCACGCAGTTGGTGGTGGTGGGCGCCATCGCGCTCATGCAGCGGCAAAACCGCCACCTGCGCGAAGCCACCGCGCTGATCCAGCAAGGCAAGCAACAGCTCGAAGACACATTCGAGCAGGGCGCCACCGGCATGACCCACAGCCACCTCAACGGCGAGTGGATCCGCATCAACCAGACCTATTGCGACTTCATCGGCTACACCAAAGAAGAGATGCTGAAGATGCATTTCCGGGACTTCACCCACCCGGAAGACCTGGAGGTCGACCTCGCCCACTTTCACCGCGCACTGAACGACGAGATCAACCACTACAGCTTCGAGAAGCGCTACATCCACAAGCAGGGCCACGTGGTGTGGGCCTTCCTCACGATTTCGCTGGTGCGCAAGGCGTCCGGCGAGGCCGACTACGTGATCGCCGTGGTGCAGGACATCTCCGCCCTCAAAAACACCGAGCAGGCCCTGCGCACCAGCGAGCAGCTGCTGCGCCAGGCGCACGAACTCGCGGGTCTGGCCAGCTGGCAGGCCGATGTGGCCACGCGCCGCTTCATCACGCTGTCGGGCTCGCACGAAACATTGGGCCTGCCACAGGCCGAGTTCGCCGACACCGAGCTGCTGGACCTCACCCACCCCGACGACAAGCCCCGCGTGATGCGCCAATGGGCCTTGGCGGTGCAGGGCAAGGCGGTGTATGACATCGAGTACCGCATGAAGTTCGGCGGCGAATGGCGCTGGTTCACCGTGCGCGCCGAGTTCGAGCGCGATGCCCAAGGGCGCGCTGTGCGTGCCCTGGGCGTGACGCGAGATGTGACCGAGCGCAAGCGCAACGAGGTGGAGATCCAGCAACTCAACGCCTCGCTGGAGCACCGCATCGACGAACGCACGCGCGCCCTCAAGGCCGCTTACGACGAGCTGGAGAGCTACTCCTACGCCGTGGCACACGATCTGCGCTCGCCGCTGCGCATCATCAACGGCTTTGCCCAGGCCTTGCGCGAAGACAGTCCCAAGCTCGATGAAGGCAACCTGGCGCACCTGGAGCGCATCATGGGCGCCAGCAAGAAGATGGGTGAACTCATCGATGGCCTGCTCACGCTGTCGCAGTTCTCGCGCGGTGAACTGCAACGCAAGCCAGTCAACATCAGCAACATCGCCAGCCGGCTGCTCGAAGAGTTCGCCAGCGCCGACCCACAGCGCAACGTGACGTGGGAGATTGAGCCCGACCTCAACGCCATGGCCGATCCGCCGCTGGTTGAAGCGCTGATGCAGAACCTGCTGAACAACGCCTGGAAATACACCGCCAAAACGCCGCAGGCCTTGATCCGGGTCTATGCGCAAGGGGTCCAGGGCCAGACGCGCTTCTGCGTGAGCGACAACGGTGCGGGCTTCGACATGGCGCGCGCGAGCAAGTTGTTCCAGCCGTTTCAGCGCCTGCACATGCCGCACGAGTTCGCCGGTCTGGGCATCGGGCTGGCCACCTCACTGCGCATCGTGCAGCGCCACGGCGGCGGCATGGCGGCCACGGGCGAACCCGGCAAAGGCGCAACCTTCTGCTTCAGTCTCTACGCACCACTGGCTGCGTAGTCAACATCCCTGGCGCCTCTGGCTGCGTAGTCAACCGTCAAGCCACCCAATCCACCCAACCCATGGCCGCGGTGAGCAGGATCAGGGCACCGAAGGCAATGCGGTACCAGGCGAACGGCGCAAAGGTGTGGGTGGCCACAAAGCGCAGCAACCAGCGCACGCACACCCAGGCAGACAGCCAGGAGAAAAACAGCCCAACCGCGAACAGCGGGATGTCGGCCGTGCTCAGCAGATCGCGGCTCTTGTAGAGGTCGTAAGCGGCGGCACCAAACAGCACCGGAATCGCCAGGAAAAAGCTGAACTCGGTGGCGGCCTTGCGGCTGAAACCCAGCAGCATGCCGCCGATGATGGTGGCGCCCGAACGGCTCACGCCGGGCACCAGCGCGGCGCACTGCACCAGGCCCACCTTGAGCGCATCGGTCCAGCGCACATCGTCCACCGACTGGATGCGCGGCACGGCACCGCGCGCCTGGCGGCGCTCGGCCCACAGGATCACCACGCCACCCACAATGAAACCCAGGGCCACCACCAGCGGGTTGAACAACACACTCTTGATGACGCCAATGAACAGGAAGCCGAGCAAGGCGGCGGGGAAAAAACCCACCAGCACGTTGATTGTGAAGCGCTGCGCCTTCTGCTCTCGCGGCAGGCCCACGAGCGTCTCCCACAGCTTGCCGGCGTAGAGCGAGATGATGGCCATCATGGCGCCGGTCTGGATCACCACTTCAAACAGCTTGATCTTCTCGCCCGGCATGTTCAACAACGAGGCCGCGAGGATGAGGTGGCCGGTGGAGGACACCGGGATGAACTCGGTGAGGCCTTCCACCACGCCCATGATGGCGGCCTTGAACAACAACACAAAATCCATGGGGACAGTTTCTCAGGTGGTGCGCGGGCCCACCGAGGGCCCGACAGGCAGGCCGGTATCGTACCTGCTGGCCACCCGCGGGCCCGGCGCGCTCACTCGTGGCGCAACGCCTGAATCGGCAGCAGCTGCGAGGCCCGCTTGGCCGGGTAGAAGCCAAAGAACACGCCCACCAGCGCCGAGAAACCGGCCGCCAGCACGATGGAGTTGAGCGTCATGCTCACTTGCCAGCCGGCAAACTGACCCACCGCCCAGGTGGCGATGGCCCCCAGCAACACGCCGAGGGCACCCCCGATCAGGCTCAGCGTGACGGCCTCGATCAGGAACTGCGTGAGGATGTCGCGCCCTCGCGCGCCCACCGCCATGCGCAAGCCGATCTCGCGGGTCCGCTCGGTCACGCTCACCAGCATGATGTTCATGATGCCGATGCCGCCCACGATCAGGCTCACGCCGGCTACGGCCGACAGCAGCAGCGTCATGGTGCGGCTGGAGGCTTCCTGTGCCTGCAGCATCTCGGTGAGATTGCGCACCCTGAAAGGCTCATCTGCTCCCGGCTGCACCCGCATGCGCTGCAACAGCAGTTCGCGGATGTTGTCCTCGGCCACTTTCATGTCGTTGCCATCGCGCACCTTGACCGAAATGCTCGCCACCCGCTTCACCCGCCCGGCGGCGTCGCCCTGAATGCGGTTTCGAAAGGTGTTCAGCGGCACGATGGCGATGTCGTCCTGGTCCGAGCCCCAGGAGTTCTGTCCCTTGAGTGCAAGCACCCCGATCACGGTCACGGGCACATTGCGCAGCCGGATCACCTGATCCACCGGGTCCTGGTCACCGAACAGTTCGCGCGCCACCGTCTGCCCCAGGATCACGACCTTGGCCGCACCTTGCGCCTCGGCCACTTCGAACAGCCGGCCACTGGCCAAGGGCCAATCGCGCGCTTCCAGGTAGTCGTTGGTCGCACCAAAAACCGGTGTGCTCCAGTTGGTGCCGCCGTAGACCGCCTGAACGGTGGCGCGTGAGCTCGGCGCTGCCACCTGCACCTCGGGCACTTCCAGCGCAATGGCCTGTGCGTCGACCTCGGTCAATGCCTGACTGCTCTGGGCGCCCTGGCGCACACCGCCGCTGTTGGAGCTGCCGGGCAACACCAGCATCACATTGGCGCCGAGCACTTTCATGTGCTCCTGCACACGCTCGGTGGCGCCCTGGCCGATCGCGATCATGGTGATGACGGCGGCCACGCCAATGATGATGCCGAGCATGGTCAACAAACTGCGCAGCGGATTGGCCAGCAAAGCTCGCCACGCACTGCGCATGGCAGACAGTGTGTTCATGCGTGAGCTCCTTGCGCACGGCGTCCGGGCTGCACAGCGTCCTCGACCACCTGCCCATCGCGAAACACCAGCCTGCGCCGCGCCCAGGCCGCCACATCGTGCTCGTGCGTGACCAGCACCACGGTGATGCCCTGCGCGTTGAGCTCGGTCAGCAGCCCCATGATGTCCTCGCTCGTGCGCGTGTCCAGTGCGCCAGTGGGTTCATCGGCCAGGATCAGCTGGGGCAGGTTGACGAGGGCACGGGCGATGGCCACGCGCTGCTGCTGACCACCCGACAGTTCGGCGGGCGTGTGATCGCCGCGCTCGCCCAGGCCCACGCGCTGGAGCGCTTCGCGAGCGCGCCGGTGGCGCTCTTCGTTGGACACGCCCGCGTAAACCATGGGCAGCTCCACATTCTCCAGGGCGGTGGTGCGTGGCAACAGGTTGAACTGCTGAAACACAAACCCGATCCGGCGATTGCGCACAGCCGCCAGCGCGTCCGAACTCATGGTCTGTACCGCCTCGCCCGCCAGCCGGTATTCGCCGCCATCGGGCAGGTCCAGGCAACCCAGGATGTTCATCAGCGTGGACTTGCCCGATCCGGATGCACCCATGATCGCAACGAACTCCCCCGCTTCGATGGTCAGGGACACGCCGGCCAGGGCGTGCACCGTCTGGTCACCCATGGTGTAGGCCTTCGTCAGGTCCTTGGTTTCGATCAGTGCCATGGGGTGGTTCATGTCGGTGTGTGCTGTCACGGGTTCAGAAAGACATGCGCGGGCCGCTCCCGCGCGCGGGCGTGGTGGCAGCAGTCACACCCGTGACCACCGTCGCGCCCTCCACCACCGCTTGTGCGGCCGGTCCGTCGGGTCTCACCATGATCTCGGTCGAGGTGCCGTCGGTCACGCCCAGCCGAACGTTGTAGGCCGATGGCTCGCCCTTGGCGTTCAGCACATAGATACGGCCTCGCGAAGACACACCCCCGCGACCAGCACCGGGTGCACCCGCACCCGGCGGTCGGGCATTGGGCGGGGCGCTGGCGGTGCTCGCTGCGCCGGTCCGTGGCGGGGCGCCCGCCGTTGCGGGCGCATCGGCGGGGCTCTCGGGCGCTGGCGCGGGCTCGACACCCGAGATGCGCACCCGCAAGGCCGCGTTGGGCACCTTCAGCACCGAATCGCGCGACTCGGTGACCACACGCACATTGGCCGTCATGCCCGGCAGCAGGCGCCCATCGGCGTTGGAGAAGCCCACCACGGCCACGTAGGTCACGACACTGGAGACGTTGGTGGCGGCCTTGCGAACCTGGCGCACCTCGCCTGCAAATTTCTGCCCGGGGAACGCATCCACCGTGAAAGTGGCCTTCAGCCCGGGCTGGATGCGGCCCACGTCGGCCTCGTCAATGTTGGCGTCCACCTGCATGTCGGAGAGGTTTTGCGCGATCACGAACAGCTCGGGCGCCTGCAGGCTGGCGGCCACGGTCTGGCCTTTTTCCACGGTGCGCTTGATCACGATGCCGTTGACCGGCGAGGTGATGCGGGTGCGCGAGAGGTCGATACGCGCCTGCGCCAGCGCCGCTTCGCGCTGCGCCACATTGGCCTGCGCGCTCCTGATCTGCGCCTCGCTCACGCCCACCAGCGCCTGCACCGCCTTGAGCGACTCCTGCGCCGAGGTGAGCACGGCTCGTGTGCGGTCGGCCTCGCTCTGGGCAATGAAGCCCTGCGCCACCAGGCTCACGTTGCGCTCGTGCGTGCGCTGCGCCTCGGCCAGATCCGACTGCGCGCGGGACACATTGGCCCGGCTCGACGCCGAGTTGGCCACCGCGATCTGCACCGCAGCGCGCACCGCATCCACATCGGCTTGCGCCGAACTCACGCGGTACTCAAAGGTCTGGGGGTCGATCTCGGCGATCAGCTGACCGGCCTTGACCTCGGTGTTGAAGTCCACATAGACCGCACGCACCTGCCCCGACACCTGGGTGCCCACCGACACCTGCGTGACCGGATTGACCGTGCCACTGGCGGAAACACTGGCCTGCAAGGGCCCCCGCTCGATCGCGGCGGTGCGGTACTGCACGGCCGATTGGGTGCTGCGCTGCGTCCACCACCACGCGCCGCCAGCCACCAAGGCCAGCACCACGGCACCCGAAATCCAAGTCGTCTTTTTCATTGGTCCATTGTAGGAACCGGGGTCTTGACTTCGTCGCTCGGGGGGTATCTGCGGCGTTTCGCTTCGGTAAAGAACGCTCGCCCAGCAAAAAGCCGGGCACTCGGGCCCGGCTTTGAACGACAGAGGAGGAAATCTCAGCGGTGACCGCGGCGGCCGTCGTCGTCCCAATCTCGCCCGCCCCGATGACCATGACCGCGGTGACCGTGGCCGTAGCGGCGGTCATCCCAGCGGGGGCCATGGCCCCAACCCGAGCGGTAGTAGGGGCGCGGTTGCACATACACCGGCTGCGGGTACACCACCACCGGGCGCGGCTGCACGATGATGGGGCGCTGGTAGATCGGGCGACGCTCTTCGTAGACGGGGTAGCGCTCTTCGTAAACCGGATAACGGTTCACATACACGGGGTAGTTGGACACGCCCACCGCCACGCCGGGAGAGCCGATGCCGATGGACCAGGAAATGTTGTTGTCACGCGCATGGGCTTGCGTGGCAATGGTGGACATGGCCCACGCACCAGCGGCCAGGGCGGCCAGCGTGAGACCCCGGGCCAGTGCCGAGGTGCGGGCCCAATGGGCTTGGAGTGATGCGGTTTTCATGACGGGCTCCTGGATTCACGTGGGTTGGTTGTCAGGGCTTGTTGGTTACCCTGTGCCTGCATTACAGGGAATTCTCCGTTCCCCTGTACCGCATGCCCCGTCAAAGTCGTTGCCAGACGTAACCCATGAACACCTCCACCTCACCCGACACCGCCCCTGCTGCGCTTGAAGTCCTGAATTTCTGGTTCGGCGACGGCTTGCAGCGCGACTGGCCTTCGCAAAATCTCAACGACCTGTGGTTTGGCGCCCGGCCCGAGCAGGACGAGGCCATCCGCCAGCGCTTTGGCCCGCTGGTGGACGAAGCCCTGGACGGCGGCCTGACCGATTGGGAAGCCGATCCCCGCTCGCGGCTGGCGCTCATCGTGCTGCTGGACCAGCTCTCGCGCAACGTGCACCGGGGCCAGCGCCGCGCTTTTGACGGCGACGCCCGCGCGCAGCGCCTGAGCCAGCTGTCCATCGACGAGGGCATGGACGCCACGCTCACGCCCGCCGGCCGCGTGTTTCTCTACATGCCGCTCATGCACGCCGAAAACCTGGCGCTGCAGGACGAGTGCGTGGCGCGCTTCCAGCGGCTGGTGGACAGCAGCCCCGACACCCTGCGCGACAAGCTCGCCAGCAACCTGCGCTTTGCGGTGCTGCACCGCGACATCGTGGCGCAGTACGGCCGCTTCCCGCACCGCAACGCCGTGCTCGGGCGCACCACCACGCCCGAAGAAGACGCGTTCCTGAAAGACGGCCCGCGCTTCGGCCAGTAGCCTGCGCGTCACAACTTCGTCACGGCTTCGTCACAAGCGTTTCATGGCGGTTACCTACAACCGTGGGTTTCAACCCCAACGACAAGACCACCATGAGACTCCTGCCCCAGCAGCCACGCGCCCGTTTGTTTGCCACCTCGCTCGTCATGGCCGCTGCGCTCGCCGCGTGCGGTGGCGGCAGCGACGCATCCACCCCGACCACCCCGGTGGTGGAAGCCACGCCGGCCGGCCTCACGCTGGAGAAGATCGGCGGCTACGCCCACGCGGGTGGCCTCTCGTCCGCCGAGATCACCGCGTACGACCCACTGAGCAAACGCCTGTTTGTCGTCAACGGAGCCAACGCTTCAGTGGACGTGTTGAACCTGGCCGACCCGACCAACCCGGTGCTGTTGGGCAACATCACCGCAGCCAGCATCGGCGCCAACCTGGCGGCAGTGAACAGCGTGGCCGTGTTCAACGGCGTCGTGGCGCTGGCTGTGGAAGCCAACCCCAAGACCAGCGCCGGCGTGGTCGCCTGGGTGCGTGCGAGCGATCTGACCATTCTGGGCACGGACACCGTGGGCGCCCTGCCCGACATGCTCACCTTCACGCCCGATGGCAGCCACCTGCTGGTGGCCAATGAGGGTGAGCCCAACAGCTACAACGACGTCACCGTGACGTCGGTTGATCCCGTCGGCTCCGTCAGCGTCATTGCGGTCAGCGGCCTCACACCCACCGCTTCCAGCATCTCCCGCACGGTGCACACCGCCGGTTTCGCCGCCTTCAATGGGCAAGAGGCTGTGTTGCGCACAGCCGGTGTGCGCATCTACGGCCCCAACGCCACCGTGGAACAAGACCTGGAGCCCGAGTACATCACCATCTCGGCCGACAGCAAGACCGCTTACGTCACGCTGCAAGAGAACAACGCGATTGCCACCGTGGACATCGCCAGCAGGACCGTCACCTCCATCAAGCCCCTGGGCTTCAAGGACCACAGCCTGGCCGGCATGGGCATGGACGTGAGCGACGAAGACGGCGGAACCAACACCAACAGCGGCACGCCACTGATCAAGATCGGCCCGGTGCCGGTGAAGGGCATGTACCTGCCCGACGCCATTGCCAGCTACACCGCCAATGGCCAGACCTGGCTGATCACCGCCAACGAGGGTGACGCACGCGCTGACTGGCCGGGCTTCAACGAAGAAACGCGGGTGCGCGCGCACTGCTCGCTGGGCCTGGACCCCACGGTGTTCAGCGACGCTGCCAACCAGATCTTCGACAGCAACCTCGGCCGCCTGCGCATCACCACCACCCCCAACGGCGGCAGCGCCGGCAAGAACAGTGCTGGCCAGTGCAACGAGCTCTACAGCTTCGGCGGCCGCTCGTTCTCCATCTGGAGCACCAGCGTGAACCGCGTGTTTGATTCGGGCGACGACATCGAGCAGCGCACGAAGGCATTGCCCAATGTGAACTTCAACGCCAGCCACGACAACAACGACCTCGACGGCCGCAGCGCCAGCAAAGGCCCGGAGCCCGAAGGCGTGACCGTGGGCACTTTCGGCAGCAAGACCTTTGCGTTCATTGGCCTGGAGCGCGTGGGCGGCGTGATGGTGTACGACGTGACCAACCCCAACGCGCCCGTCTACACCACCTACCTCAACACCCGCACCGGCCTCACCGGCGACCGCGGACCAGAGGGCCTGACGCTGATCAAGGCGGCGCAGTCACCCAACGGCAAACCGCTGCTGGTGGTGGGCAACGAAACCAGCGGCACCACGGCCGTGTTCCAGCTCAACCTCTCGTATTGAGCCCACTCAGCCTGCTGCCAGCGGCTTCAACGCCGCTGGCAGCCAGCTGGCCAGCCGGGCATGAATGGCGGCCTCGCGCCGCTGCCACCAGATGCCCAGCGCCACCACTGCCAGCCCCAGCAGCGTGAGCGCAAACGGGAACAGCAGGCTGTCTTCAAACACGCGATGTGAAAGGTAGCCCAGGTAGGCCGCCACGCCGATGGCACCCAGCACGGTGAACACGCGCCGGCCGATGGCCGCGCCCAGGAACACCAGGCCCACGTTGATGAGCGCGTAGAGGAACTTGTTGAGCTCGGAGTCGCTGTCTCTCAGGCTCAGGCCGCCCCGGAACATGATGGCGCCGAAGAGGTAGAGCCAGAAGGCGAAGTCTTGCCGGTTCAGCGGGTGGGTGGCGGTGCGGCTGCGCAGGTCGACCCACACCGCAATGGCGCAGGTGGCCAGGCCAAACACCAGCGACACGTCGCGCGTGAATTCCCAGTCGAAGCCGTCTTTTTGCATGAGCATGTGAGCCACGTCCATGTTGAGGTACCAGAGCGTCACGGCCACCGGCATCACCATGAAGGGCAAACGGAAGCGCCACAGCATGACCACGGCCGCCGCCAGCGTGGCGAACTCCAGCGTGAGCCAGCGCCAGTCGATGTAGCGGTGGTAATCGCGGTAGCTGTCGTGCGCGCCATCGGGCCACAGGCCCAACCCGGCCTGCAGCGCCCAGGTGGCCAACGGCACGAGGCACACCGCCAGCGTGGCCAGCACACCGGCGGGTGTGCGCAGGCGCTGTTTCATGAGGTTGCGCGCCACCAGCAGCGCGCCCACCAGGTAGCCCATCGACAAGGCGAACACGCCCCACGCGCCAAACAGCTCCCAGCCCAGCGTCATGAACAGCGTCATGGCGCCGATGGCCAGCATGCCGCCAAAGTAATAGAGCGTGTTGGTGAACGAAAAGACCGGGCCCGACGCCATGCGCGGCATGGGCGACATGGCAACACCCGAGGGCACTGGCTGCGCAGCGGGTGGCGCCAGTTCGTCAGCGCTCACGCGCTGGCTGCTGCCCGGCGACGCCCAAGAAGACCACAAGGCATGCGCTTCGCTCGGCACGATGGCGCCGCGCTCGACCGCGGCTTCAATGTCGGCCCAGCCCAGGCGCACGCGCACCGACGGCAAGAACACGTCTTCGGTCTGCGTGATCTCCCATTGCGTGGGCTCTTCGTTGGGGATGGTTTCAGGGTGTTCGTTGGTCATGTTGTGTGTGCCCCGGGGGGTTCCTCCGCTTCGCAGCAACCATAACGGAAAGCCCCCGAATTGAAGTTGTGCGGTACGACCATTCAGCCCGCGCCACAGACCGCTGGCACCGAGGGGAAACGCAACGCGCCCCTAGAATGCCTTGATGAGCTCCAACACCCCCCCCAGCAAGCACAACAGCCCCACCGAAAACGCCCCCGCAGAGGGCGAACACAAGGTCAGCAACTTCCTGCGCCAGATCATTGAAAACGACCTGGACAAAGGCACCTACGCCGCCCGCCGCTGGGCCGGCACCCCGGGCGACGCCGCGCACCACGCCGCCGGCCAGCCCGACCCCGCCAAGATCCGCACCCGCTTCCCGCCCGAGCCCAACGGCTATTTGCACGTGGGCCACGCCAAGAGCATCTGCCTCAACTTTGGCCTGGCGCGCGACTACGGCGGCGTGTGCCACATGCGCTTTGACGACACCAACCCCGAGAAGGAAGACACGGAGTACGTCAACAGCATCCTCGACGCCGTGAAGTGGCTGGGCTTCAACTGGGAAGCCAATGGCCAGAGCCATTTGTTCCAAGCGAGCGATTACTTTGGCTTCATGTACCGCGCGGCCGAGTACCTCATTGAAGCCGGCCACGCGTATGTGGACGAGCAGACCGCCGAACAAATGCGCCTAGCGCGCGGCGACTTCGGCAGGCCCGGTGTGGACAGCCCTTTCCGCAGCCGCACGCCCGCCGAGAACCTGGCGCGGTTTCGCGAAATGCGCGACGGCCAGCACGAAGACGGCAGCATGGTGCTGCGCGCCAAGATCGACATGGCCTCGCCCAACATCAACCTGCGCGACCCCGCCATTTACCGCATTCGCCGCGCCACGCACCACAACACGGGCGACACCTGGTGCATCTACCCCATGTACACCTTTGCGCACCCCATTGAGGACGCACTGGAGCAGATCACCCACAGCATCTGCACGCTGGAGTTTGAAGATCAGCGCCCGTTTTACGACTGGCTGATGGACCGCTTGTGCGAAGGCGGCCTGCTCGCGCACCCCGCGCCGCACCAGTACGAATTTGCCCGGCTCAACCTCACCTATGTGATCACCAGCAAACGCAAGCTCGCGCAGCTGGTGTACGACCACAAGGTCAGCGGCTGGGACGACCCGCGCATGCCGACCATCGTCGGCCTGCGCCGGCGCGGCTACACGCCCGAGAGCATCCAGATGTTTGCCGAGCGCATCGGCGTGACCAAGAGCGACAGCTGGATCGACTACAGCACGCTCGAAGGCTGCCTGCGCGAAGACCTGGAAAACAAGGCCCACCGCGGCATGGCCGTGCTCGACCCCGTCAAGCTGGTGCTCACCAACTGGGCTGAGGCCTTCGGCTCAGACAGCTACACCGAAGACTGCACCCAGCCCGCCCTACCCCACCACGCCGTGCCCGAGGGCCAGACCCCGCCGCCCGAGCGCGTGTTCAAGATCGGCAACGAGGTGTGGATCGAACGCGAAGACTTTGAAGAAGTGCCACCCAAGGGCTACAAGCGCCTGTTCCCTGGGAACGTGGTGCGCCTCAAAGGCGGCTACGTGATCGAGTGCACCGGCTGCGAAAAAGACGCGAGCGGCACCGTGACCGCCGTGCACGCCAAGGTGATCCCCGGCACCAAGAGCGGTACCCCCGGCGCCGACAGCGTGAAAGCCAAAGCCGCCATCACCTGGGTGAGCGTGGCCGACGGCGTGCCCGCCGAAGTGCGCCTGTACGACCGCCTGTTCAGCGACCCCCAGCCCGACGCGGGCGGCAAAGACTTCATCGAAGCGTTAAACCCGAACAGCTTGAAGGTGGTGACGGCTTACGTGGAGCCGTCACTGGCTGCGGCGAAACCGGATGAGAAGTTTCAGTTCGAGCGGTTTGGGTACTTTGTGGCGGATCGGGTGGATCACGAGGCTGCATCTATGCCAGTGTTCAACCGGGTGACGGGATTAAAGGATTCTTGGGGTAAGTGATCTTTGCAGCAAATCTGCGGCAATGACATACCCCAATAGAAAGCTTGAAATGCGGCAAAAAGCTCAGGGAGGAATCGATGACATTGAACGAAATCAAAGAACACATGTCTCGCAATCAGTTCAAAACGATTGCAAACAGATGCGGCTACAAGTGCGAACGCCCATCAGATGGAGACCATGGGGTTGACTTCAAAGTAGATGAGGTCACCTTTGTCAATATGCCAAGTGGACCTAGACTTTTAGATACTGGAAGAACTCTCCAATTCCAACTAAAGGCAACAACCTCGCACAATATCGAACTACTTGAACAATCGATAAAGTTCGATCTCGAAGCAAAAACGTACAACGATCTTGTTCATCGCCTGCAAAACAATTATCCGCTGACATTGGTACTTGCGATTTTGCCAGATTTCGAAATCGATTGGGTGACATGTTCAAATGACGAAATAAAGCAAAAAACGCAACTTTTCTGGTTTCGACCGCCAATCCATGCACAGCTAACCGAAAACGTTGCAACAAAAAGAATAGAAATTCCAATAGAACAGCGCGTTGACTTAAACTTCCTAGAAAATCAATTTGAGGAGCTGTTTGAATGAATTCTAGAACCTCAATCAGCCTTCTTGCAACAAAGCAGTTCCTAGTCTCAAGAGGATGGACCGCAACAGCAAAAGGCAAAGTATTTGAAAACTATTCAGCACCTCCGCAACTTGGTTTGCCCGAAAGTTTTCGCTTTACCTTACCGATTCAACAGACCTCCGCCGACGACGCATCAGTTATTGAAAAGGCGATTCAAGGAATCGCAACACTTTATGACATAAGCCCATCCGAGATCTCAGTTCTACTGGCAGGCAACCGTCAAGATTCTCCGCAAGCCACCCTAGGCGGGACTAGCGTCCTATCGACCCGCATCATCGGTCGGAATACCGAAGATGGATCAATATCACTCCGCACATTCGAGCAATTTATCGGTGAAGCGAAACGCCTACTGCTTGACTCAGCAGCTTTTGTCGTAACAAGCTCACCCAAACTGGAAGCACGACCGATTGAGGCCGAGAATTTCCTAGAGTCGTGCAGGTTTCTTCAAACAGAGAGAGGTAGTTTTATCACTAGCTTCGAGGTCCCCGATTTCATCGTTCAGCATCAAGGATTTGATCGCGATGAAGTGTCCTCAAAGATGATAGCAAATCGACTTTTCTCCATTCTCAAGTTCGTTAATAACAAAGTCCTTACTGGTCAGCGAGAAATTCTTACAGAAGAGTTTTTGATTGAGAATTCAGAACTCATTTCTTATGAAATACTTAGAGATATAGGTGCAATTGTAAAACGAACCGACTCAGAAGAGATTGAATTCTCATTGAAATCACTTGACAAAGTCTCCAGAACGACTACTGGCGCCTTAACTGATGAAAAGTTGCGCGACATGGATAGGTTTATTGAGTTCGTAAAAGAGAACACATCTGCTGAATTCCCTGTCACAGCCCAAGGATACATTGTCGAACTTAGATCATCAGATCCTGGAAGTGATCGAAACTACGTACTCATCCGACGCTCCATTGATCATACTCAGGACTTAGCACTTTATCTAACGAGTGATCAATATAGGGAAGCCGCCTCAGCACACACAAACAATCGGATCGTCCATGTAGATGGAATGGCAACCCAGCTTCGAACGAAGTGTCGCATGACCCGTATAAATCATTTTCAAATAGTGCAGCCAACTGCCAATCAACAGCCACCTGAACCTGACTTTAGCTAGACACCCAAAAAAAGAATGGCCTGCCCAACACACGCTTCGGCGCATATTGCGCAGGCCATTCTTAGCAAACTTAAACTGGCATATTAATTGCGAATAGCCTAATACAAAAAAAGGGCCTCCTAAATTAAGTGGCCATAGAACTGAATTCTTGCAACTCAACAAGCATCAGAGCTGCGCACGTAATTGCGACACCATTGCAGATGTGTAGATATCTGGCATATGTAAGTTCACGCTCAGCACCCGTTCCGCCACTCCTGTATTTGACCTTCTCACCGTCTCGGACTATGGATGCATGATGAGAACCGTTTCTTAACCCGCTATCATCCCATTTTGTGAAGCTCGCTAAGCAAGGCTCCATCAAAAACGCGTTGGATTTTTTTGATTTATCTAAATCTTTAATATATTTCGTCAAAGTCATCGACTGAAAAACATCGAACGGACGCCCCTGCTTGATATTATTTAGACAGGCCAAAGTAACATAAGAAGAAGTCAATGTTTCGTAAGCCTGACCATAAAAAAGTTTCACTTTCTCAAAACTTTTCGCCCCCACAATAAGGTCATCGACATTATCATCCGCTACTCGCGCATGAACATACAACTGTCGAAACTGATCAAAATTCGATATATAGTCATCGAAAAGAGAAAGATATCTAGCGAGATTTTCTTTCTCAAGTTCAGAGCGATAATAAGTTTGAAATCTATTCAACTCAGCCGAATTACTCTGCCTAACATGGGTGATTAACACCCGAAGCGGCTGACGAAGATTTCCAATAGCAGGGTACATCAAGTCGTCAAAAAATGATGCCACGCACTTAAATACTGTCGAGCACCGAAACCACTCGTGATACTTCTGACGATTTTTTTGATACCGAGCAATCTGAGAAGAAATAACGCCGGCAGGATCACCAACTTGGTACAAGCGGAGTACATTACGCACAACCTCCCAAAGCTGCTTCGTCTCAGGCAATTCAAAATCCTGCGCAACGTCGCGCGTTCGCGAGTCTTCTGGAACCCTCATATACGGCGCCACCAAATTCGTCAACTTCATTGAGGCGAAGACGATTGGCGAGTGGTAATCCTGAAAATCAAATGCTATCGATGGATGCAGGTTTATTACGATTGCATCTTCCTTATATTGAGCCTTGTCCGAGTTCTCCTGATACTCTATCCATGCAGCAGGGGGAGTCCCCATGCAGACAAACAGAACAATAGGGCTGTGACAGTTTGGACAATCAAATTGATGCTCACACTTTGTTTCCAAACCAACACCTGCACGAATACAGTAAATCTGACCACATACTTTGCATTCGCAATAATCCCTGATTACCATAACAATCTCTCATAAAAAAATTCTGGCAAGCAATAGAGTCAAGTCTTGCCATTTGCCTAAAGGCGAGAAGCGAACTTCCCGCCCCCACTCGCCCCAATCATCAACCGCTGCGTCGCCCGCGTGGCCCCCACATAAAACAACTTGGCTTCTTCGCGCTCGTCTTCACCCTTCGCGGGCATGTTGCCCGCGCCCACCAGCGCCACCACCGGGAACTCCAGCCCTTTGCTGGCGTGCATGGTCAGCACCTTGATGGTGTCGGCGGCCGGGTCGAAGCTGCCCGCGCCTTTGCGCACCTGGTGCGGCAGGCCGCGCTGGCGCAGCACGCCGGCGCATTCGTCCATCTCGCTGTAGTGCCGGCAGATGATGGCCATGTCGCCCCAGGCGTGGCCTTCCTGGTGGGCGGCACCCAGCAGCTCGGCCACGCGCGTGGCTTCGGCCCGCAGGCTGGGCAGGCGGATGATCAGCGGCGCTTCGCCGTCGCGCCCGCAGCTCACGGGCTTGAGCATGGGGATGCCGTCTTCGTCCTTGTCCTCAGCCGTCAGAAGATCGGCGGCGACCAAGCTGGCGGTCTGCAAGATCTGCCGCGTGTTGCGGTAGTTGATCTTGAGGATGGTGGTGCGCCCCTGCGCCTGTATGCCCACGCTCTTGAAGCTGAACTGCTTGCTGCGGCTGCGCTCGTAAATGCTCTGCGCGTCGTCGTACAGCACCAGCAGGCTGTTGGTGGCGGGGTCCACCATCTGCGTGATGAGCCTGAGCCACTCGGGCGCGAAGTCGTGGCCTTCGTCAATGAGCACGGCCTGGTATTGCCCGCTGGGTATCTGCTGGCGGTCAACCCCGTGGATCACGCGTTGCACCATGTCGGCCATCTTGGCGCCCACGGGCATGCGGGGGTCGGGCAGGGTCTGGCCAAAGGCCACCAGCTGGTCGCGGCACCACTTGTGAAAGTGCACGGCGTGCACGCGGTCGGCAATGCCTTTGGCGGCCATCACGCGGGCGAGCTGCTTGGCCAGCGGCTCGTTGTAGCAAAGCATGAGGATGGGTTTGCTTGTCGATGTGTGGGCCTTGGCCAGGTGCTCGGCGCGGTAGCCCAGCAGCATGGTCTTGCCCGAGCCGGCCACACCGTGAATCACGCGGTGCCCGTCGCCCAGGCTGCGGGCCAACTGCTCCTGCTGGATGTCCATCACCCGCATCACACTGGGCATCTCGGCGGCCTCGTCGCTGTCGTCAAACAGGGCGCCTTGCACCTGCACGCGCACCTCGGGAAACATGATCCAGCGCACGCGGTCGAGCTGCGGGAGCGACATGACGTTGCCGAACGCGTGCGGAAACATGTTCCACAGGCGTTGCTGAAACTGCTCCGGGTCGGTGGACTCGGTCATCTCGTCGGAGCAAATGACGTAGTGCGGCTCAATCGCTTCGCCTAGGCCGGCCGCCTCAAACTGTTTGCGCGTGATGCGGGTGAACACCACGCCATGGCCCCACGGAAAAGCCAGCTTGCCCTGGTGGGGGCCGCTGGGCTGCACCAGCTGTTCGTCGCGCTCCAGCGCGTTAACCACTTGAATGGCGCAATGCCGCGCTTGCGCCAGCGGGTTGATGACCACCTTGACATGCCCGTCAGGAATGATTTCCCAGGCTTGGCGCGTGGCGCTCTTGATGGTCTCCAGCTTCCAGTCTTTGGTCTCCAGAATCAGCAGCCCGCGCCGCGGATGAAGGATCACAAAGTCGGGGTGCGATTGTTTGGGGCCGACGGGCACGTCGTACCAGAGCAGGTAGTCGTCTTCGAGCTTTTGCTCCAGACGTTCGGCGAGACGTTTCTCGCCATTGGTCATGCGCGACAAGCAAGCGCCGAGTGCTGGTATGAGTGTGGCCATGTAGTTGTAAGTGATTGCGTCCCTGGCCGCATGATGCACGCAATCACCTCGCCCGCAAGCGAAAGCCCGCCAGTGGGTGCAACCTACACTCGCCCGGCGCCCTACCACCTCCTCCACCCGAGACTTCACGCTCCATGCTCGCCAACCTCACCCCCTTCCTCCTCCACTGGGCCATCACCGCCCTCGCCCTGTGGGTGGCGAGCCATTTGTTCAAGGGCATACGGTTCGGCAGCACCTCGGCGCTGGTGGTCTCGGCCCTGCTGCTGGGGCTGGCCAACGCGGTGGTGAGGCCGCTGCTGGTGGTGCTCACGCTGCCCTTGACGCTGCTGAGCTTTGGCCTGTTCCTGCTGGTGATCAACGCGCTGATGCTGTTGCTGGTGGCCAAGCTGGTGGACGGGTTCAAGGTCGACGGGTTCTGGACGGCCTTCTGGGCCAGCCTGTTCATCTCGCTGCTCAGCCTGGTGCTCGGCGCCTTCGTGCTGGGCGGCTCGCCCGACTTCACCATCGAGACCAGCCCGGCGCCGGGGTCGGTGTGGCTGTGAGGCTTGGGCGCGGCAGCTTGATGCCCCGGCATTGCTGACACGCGCGGCCCGTCGATACACTCGGCTCCATGCATCCCGCCATCGCCCAACACCGCTCAGGCATCGCTGCCATCTGCCAGCGCCACGGCATTCGCCGGCTGGAAGTGTTCGGCTCGGCTGCGCGTGCCGATGACTTCAACCCCGACAGCAGCGACGCGGACTTTCTGGTGGAGTTCGCCCCGGGCGTCTACCCCGATCTGAATTCCTTCTTTGGCGCCAAGTCAGATCTGGAGCAATTGCTGGGCCGGGGTGTGGACTTGGTCGAACCCGGCGCGGTGCGCAATCCCTACGTGCTGGCCAACATCAACCGCCACCGCGAAGCCATTTATGCAGCGTGATCCGCGCGCCTTCCTGTGGGACGTGCGGGAAACGGCTCTGGCCACGCAGATCAGGCCGCCACGGCCTCCGGCAGCTTCGCAATCACCTTGATCTCGACATCAAAGCCGTAGAGCCAGGTCACGCCCACGCCGGTGAGCGTGGGGTACGGGGCGTCGCCCCAGTGCTGGGTGAGCTCTGTCCAGATGGTTTCAAACTTGGGCTCGGGGTCGACGATGAACACGGTCACGTCGACGACGTCCTTGAACGTACAGCCGGCGGCCGAGAGGATGGCGTTGAGGTTGTCGAACGCCAGCTTCACCTGGGCTTGCAGGTCGGGTTCGGGTGAACCATCGGGGCGGCTGCCCACCTGGCCCGAGACGAACAGGAAACCGTTGGAGCGGATCGCGGGCGAGTAGCGGTTTTTTTCATAGAGCGTCTGGCGCCCGGCCGGGAACACAACATCACGTGCAGACATGCAAATACCTCTGGGTGGGTGGGGAGTGGGTTCACTCTAGGCATTCACGGCCTGCGGATAAACAGGCCAGTCGCACAATGACTGTTTGGCATTTCCAAACAATCAAACCGGTGCGAGGAGCCGACATGGACCGTTTCGATGCGATGCAGGCCTTTGCCCGCGTGGTGGAAGCCGGCAGCTTCACCAAGGCGGCACAGACGCTGCACATGAGCAAGACCACGGTGACGCAACTGGTGCAGCAACTGGAGGCGCGGCTGCGCGTGAAGCTGCTGAACCGCACCACGCGGCAGGTGAAGGTGACGGCCGATGGCGCCGCGTATTACGAGCGCGTGGTGCGCCTGCTGGCCGACATGGAGGACGCGGACACCAGCCTCTCCAGCGCCGTGGCCTCGCCGCGCGGGCGTCTGCGGGTGGACGTGCCCAGCCCGCTGGCCCGCCTGATCCTGA
Organism: Polaromonas sp.; assembly: GCA_013823505.1. Next base: position 32,853 of record PNMH01000007.1, read on the forward strand.
TGCCGGCGCTGCCGGCGTTTCACGCGCGCTACCCCGACATAGAACTGCACATGGGCGTGAGCGACCGCATGGTGGACCTGATCGGCGACAACGTGGACTGCGTGCTGCGCGGCGGCGAGATCACCGACCCGTCGTTGATCGCCCGCCACGTGGGCGACTTGCCAATCGGCGTGTACGCGGCACCAAGCTACCTGCAGCGCGCCGGCACGCCGCTGCACCCAGCTGAGCTGGAAGACACCCACCACCGCACGGTGGGCTACCTGCGCGCGCGCAGCGGCACGGTGGCGCCCATGAGCATGCAACGCGATGGCGAACGCTTCACGGCGCAGGGCCGCCATGTGGTGGCGGTGGACGACGGCAACGCCTACCTCGCGGCCGGCGTGGCGGGCATGGGCGTGCTGTGGCTGCCGCAGTACATGGCCCGCGACCACGCAGCGCGCGGTGAGCTGGTGCCGCTGTTCGACGGCTGGCACGTCGATGCCATGCCGATGTACGTGGCCTTCCCGCCGAACCGCCATGTGAGTGCGAAACTGCGGGCCTTCATCGACTGGGTAGTGGAGCTGATGGCGGTGCATGCGCCGCTGGCTTCGCGGCCTGGCAACCCCCCATCTTGACCAGCCCCATGGACGCCTCCGAATCCGCCGCACTCATGTCTTTGCTGCGCACGCAGCCCGTGGCCTCGCTGGCCACGCTGCACAAGGGCGCGCCTGCGGTGTCCATGGTGCCGTTCGTGTTGCTGCCCGATGGCGCAGGCTTCGTCATTCACGTGAGCCAGCTGGCCACCCACACGCAGGACATGCTTCACAACCCCGCCGTGGCGCTGCTGGTGACGGCACCGCTGACCGCCGCGGACTCACCGCTGGCCTTGCCCCGCGCGAGCGTACAAGGCCAGGCGCGGCAGTGCCCACCCGAGTCGCCGGGGTACGAGAAGGCGCGTCAGGCTTATCTGACCAAACTGCCCGACGCCGAACCGCTGTTCTCGTTCGGCGACTTCTCGCTCTTCGTCATCGAGCCCGATTCGCTGCGCTGGGTGGCGGGCTTCGGTCGGGCGATGTCGGTGGTGGGCGACGGTTTGCGCGCAGTGTTGAACCAGCCAGGCTGAGCCGCCGCAGGGGCGCAGAAGAGCGCGTTTGCGCCGGGCTGACGAGGCCCGTGCGAAATGTCACAACTCGCTGAAACGATCCGCTTCGAGGCTCGACCAGGGTGTCGGACATCTTTACAAATCTTACCGAGTTGACGGGAAAAAAACTCCATAAACCCAAACATATCAAAAACTTAGATCGAATCATTTGCCAGGCATGGAAGCTGCTTTATGAAGGTCGGAATGTAAAAGAAAACAGGTAACCACCTGTTGCATTCGCTTGATCCTCACAACAAAGGAAAACCCTTGAAAGCAAAAAATTTGGCAATGGCAGCTGCCCTGGTGATGGCGGCCTTCTCGGCCACCGCAGCCACGGTGACCCTGGACCTGACCTCTGGCGGCAGCAACGTCGGCGGCAGCAACTACGGCAACGTGCGCACCTTCACCCAAGGTGGCGTCACGGTCACGGCCACCGCCTGGTCGCTCACCGGCAACAAAAACACGCTGCAGAGCTCCAACCTCGGCCAGTACAGCTCCGGCCTCGGCGTTTGCAACCGTGGCGAAGGCGGCAGCCGATGCGACTCCCCTGAACACCAGGTGGACAACGTCGGCTACCTCGACTTCGTGCTGTTCCAGTTCAGCGCTGCCATCGACCCACTGAGCGTGCGCATCGATCCAGCCGGCAACTACGACCGTGACGTCAGCTACTGGACCGGCACGGCCGCCAACCCGCTGAACCTGGACGGCAAGACCCTGAACAACCTGGCAGCCCTGGGTTTTGGTTCGCAGGTCAACGACGACAGCACCAAGAGCACCAACGCCCGTGACGTGAGCATCGTCAGCGGTCTGGCCAACAGCCTGCTCTTCGGTGCCGACATCTATTCGGACGACGACTGGTTCAAGATCACCTCGATCAAGTTTGACTACACCCCGGTCAAAGTGCCTGAGCCAGGCAGCCTGGCCCTGATCGCCCTGGCCCTCGGTGGCCTGGGTCTGGCCCGTCGCCGCCGCGCAGCCTGAGACCTTGCGCCGGCACAGCCGGCGCAAATGAATCGGCCTTGAACAAGGGGCGCCAACCGGGGGGTTGGCGCCCCTTGTTCCGTTTGGGTGCCAGAGACGCAGCAAAGGCCAATGCTGTGGCGCTGGGTGATCAATACAGGTTGGCGCGTCACCCACCAAACGGGACGGAGCACCACTGCTCTTCACACGGAATCCCGTCGCCATCGCCGTCCATCTTCATGCCGGGGCAGTTCTTCAAAAACAGCTTGGCTTCCTGGCACGAAGTCATTTGAGAACAGTGCTGGCGGCCATCGCACTGGAATTCATTGGGTGGCGGTTGAACTGCCACGGGCGCCGAAACGCCGATGGTGCTCCGTTGGATGGGTGGCGCTGCTGCCTGCCGGTCGCCATATTGGGCATAGGCATACCAACCCAAACCCGCCGCCATGAGCAATCCAACAAGGCGCGTGCTCCACGAGGAGCCGCCCGCACCGCTGCCTGCACTGCGCCGGCTGTGCGGCACATGGCGGTCCCGGTGCGTGGCGGTGTGGCGTTCTGCGCTCGCGCGGCGCACATGCACAGCGCGCTTGCGGCCCTCCTTGTCGCGTTCGATTTCAAACGACAGCGCCTCGCCCACGGTGGGCACACGGCCATCGCGCGCAAAGGCGGACACGTGCACAAAGATTTCCTGGTCGCCATGCTCAGCCACCACAAAACCAAAGCCACGATCGGCGTTCCACTTTTTGAGCTGGCCGTTGAAACGGCTGCTGGTTGCATTCATTGGCACCTCGCCCCCCCTGTTCTTCGGATGCATGGCGCATCATGCCGAAGGAAAAAAAACTCCACCGAAACATGCTGAACTTTCTGAGACCGCAGCTCTACATTCAGATCTCGCCCGATCGCGTCGTGGTGAAAAACGTGAGGTCAGGTGCATCCGTTGCGGACGTGCCTGACATCGCGATCAGCGTCGACGTCAAACCCACGGTCCTGGCGGTCGGCAGCCAGGCGCGGCTTGCAGCGGCTTCGCAAAACGCCCGTGTGATCAATCCGTTTGCACATCCCCGGTCAATGGTGTCGGACTTCACCTGCGCGGAGCTCGTGCTCAAGACGCTGGTGCGTCAAGTCCATGGCCAGTCGATCCTGGCCATCGCGCCCGCGGTGGTGATCCATCCGCTGGGCTCTCCGGACGGTGGGTTCACCCAGGTTGAATTCCGCGCATTTCGAGAGATGGGGCACTCCGTGGGAGCGTCGGAGGTCTTTGTTTGGACAGGCCGTGTGCTGACCGATGCGGAGGTGGCATTGCGTTCGTTCCCACTGGCAGAAGGCCAGCTGGGCGAGTGAGTGAAAAGCTTCCAACATGCACCAGCACGTCCAGCGGTATCTGGGTCGTGGGGTTCGTGTTGCTGGTGGCAGCAGGTTGCATTGCGTTGCTCACCCGTTCTCTGGGGGTGGCGCTGGCAGGCTTGGCCTTGGTGGTGGCACACAACGTCTGGGCGTGGCGGCGCGTGGAGCTGTGGCCGATCGACGCGAACAGCGCGCAGACCGCCGCCCGGGCGAGTTGGATGTCGTCAGACGCCAGCTGTGCAGCAGGGCACACTACCACCCGCCATGGCCCGCCGCCCCCACCACCACGTCTACGTCATCGAGCTGCACAAAGACGTGCTGCTCGAGCCCCGCTTCCGCAAGAACAACCCGGGCTACATCGACGGCAAGCCTTGTGTGTACGTGGGCATGACCGGGCTGGACCCGGATGTGCGCTTCGACAAGCACAAGGCGGGGATTCAGTCGAACGCGTATGTGATGAAGTACGGCCTGCGCCTGCTGCCCGATCTGTACGAGGGCTTCAACCCGATGAAGTACGCCGACGCGGTGGACAAGGAGATCGAGGTCGGGATCGACTTGCGTTCGGCCGGCTTCGGCGTCTGGCAGGCCTGATCAGTTCGTGGTGCCCGCGCCCAGCGTGGCATCGGTGTCCACCTGCAGCGCGCAGCGCAAGGCCAGTCGAAGACCGCGCACGATCTCGTCCAGCGGCATGCTGGGTGTGCCCTGCTCGGGCAACCAAGGCACGTGAACGAATCCGCCACGCGTGTGCTTGAGTTCGCGCCGCGTGGCCAGCGCGTGCATGAGCCCGAAAAACACGTGGTTGCAGACGAAGGTGCCGGCGGTCTGGGACACCTCGGCGGCTACACCTTGCGCCTGCAGCTCGGCCAGCATGGCCTTGATGGGAAGGCTCGTGAAGTAAGCGGCAGGCGCGCCTTGCTTGACCGGCGTGTCCACCGGCTGACCACCCGCGTTGTCGGGGATGGGTGCGTCGTTCACGTTGATGGCCACGCGCTCGAGCGACAGCGCGCTGCGCCCGCCGGCCTGGCCCACGCACACCACGAGCGAGGGCCGGTGTTTTTTCAGCAGTGTGTCCAGCTCATGCAGCGAGGCGTCAAACACGGTGGGCAACTGCGCGGACACCACGGTGTGGCCGAGGATCTGCCGACCGTGCAGCGCTTTCACGGCGAGCCAGCTGGGGTTGAGCGTTGCGCCGCCGAAGGCGTCAAAGCCGGTGAGCAGGATCTTGTTGGACATCGGCGAGGCGTCGAAGTCAGCCGCGCAACGCGCCGGGCGCGAGGTCTTGCAGCGTGTGTGGGCCGATGGCCGCACGAATGAGCCGCAGCGTGGGGTGGCCCACAGCGGCGGTCATGCGGCGCACCTGGCGGTTGCGTCCCTCGGCAATCACCAGCTCCAGCCAGCTCGTGGGGATGGACTGGCGCACACGCACGGGGGGCTCGCGTTCCCACAGGGGGGAAGGTTCCGGCATGAGACGCGCACGCGCCGGGCGGGTGGGGCCGTCGTTGAGTTGCACGCCCCGGCGAAGCGCTTGCAAGGCCGCCTCGTCGGGCAGGCCTTCCACCTGCACCCAGTAGGTTTTTTCCATCTTGTGGCGCGGGTCGCTGATGCGGGCCTGCAACCGGCCGTCGTTGGTCAGCAGCAACAGGCCTTCGCTGTCGGCATCGAGCCGGCCGGCCACGTACACGCCGGGGATGTCGATGAAGTCCTTGAGGCCGCGCCAGCGGCCCTCGGGCGTGAACTGGCTCAACACGCCGTAGGGCTTGTTGAAGCAGATCAGGCGGGAGGCTGGGGGCGTGGGGGAGGCAGGCATGCTGCGTGCATTTTCGCGTGTTGGACACCGGCCCGCCCGGCGCACGGCACATTTGCTTTCACCTGTCGCTTCAACAACGCGCCAGCATTTGCGCATGTCGCGCCCCGCCCACACACCCCTCCCCCTGTTCGCCATGCTGTTGTCTGCTGCCGTGCTGTCGGCCTGTGGCGGCGGCGGTGGCGATGCGCCCACCACCTCGAACAGCCCCGCACCGACCGCGAACGGACCAGGCTTTGTGCCCACCACCAACGCAGTGACCGTGACCGAGTTGGCCACCGGCCTGCCCAACCCGTGGAGCCTGGCCTTTTTGCCCGATGCGCGCATGCTGATCACGGGCCGCCTGGGCACCCTGCGCCTGTATGCGGCCAACGGCTCGTCGTTCAGCAACATCACGGGCCTGCCCGCCCTTTACACAGGCGGCCAGGGTGGCTTGCTCGATGTGGTGATCGACCCCGCATTCGCCACCAACCGCCGGGTCTACCTCAGCTTCTCGGAGGTCGACAGCGGCAATGCTTCGCTCAACGGCACGGCGGTTGCGCGCGCCGAGCTCGACACCACCGCCATGGCCCTGGTGAACCTGGTGGTGATCTACCGACAGACGCCCAAGGTGGCCAGCAGCGGGCACTTTGGTTCGCGCCTGGTGTTCGACCAGAGCGGTCACCTGTTCGTGACCCTGGGCGATCGGCAAAACAACGACCAGCGCGGCTTTGCGCAAGACCTCACGCGCGGCAACGGCAAGGTCGTGCGCATCACCACGGCGGGTGCAGCGGCGCCGGGCAACCCGGTGCTCGCGGGCGCACAGGCCGGCCTGTGGAGCTACGGCCACCGCAACCCGCAAGGCGCCGCGCTGCACCCCACCACGGGCGAACTGTGGACCAGCGAGCACGGCCCGCAAGGCGGCGACGAAGTCAACCGCACACTGGCGGGGCGCAACTTTGGCTGGCCGGTGATCAGCCACGGACAGGAATACGGCACCACCACACAGCTGGGCGAAGGCACCGCAAAGGCCGGCATGGAGCAGCCCGTGTCGGTGTGGGAAACCATCAACGGCGTCGCCTGGACCGGCAGCCAGAAATCGTCGACCGCGCCCAGCGGCATGGCCTTCTTCACCGGCAGCCAGCCCGCGCACTGGACGGGCAGCCTCTTCGTGGGGGCGCTGGCGGGTCAGGCTTTGTGGCGCCTGCAGATGGACGGCGCCACCGTGGTGGGGCGCGAGCGCCTGCTGGCCAACCGCAATGAGCGCATTCGCGATGTGCGACAAGGCCCCGATGGCCGGCTGTACCTGCTCACCGATGGTGGCAGCGGCAAACTGCTTCGGCTGAGCGGCGGCTGACTCACCGGCTCTGCGTGTCAGGCAAGGGGTCTGACGCCAGCGCGAGCAACCGCTGGTGAGGCTCATCGTCGCGGTCGAGCACCACACTGCGTTTGGCGCTGAGGTAATGCGTGGTGAACACGTCGAGCCAGGCGGCGAGGCTTTCGGCGGCGTGGGTTTCGCCCGCCAGTGCCAGGCAGAGCGCCGCCACCTCCGAGGTGCAGAAGTGTGTCTCGCGCGCCGATCGGCGCAGCCGGTAGTTGGACACCTGGTCGGGGTGCAGGCTGAGCACGGGCAGTGCGTCGAGATAGGGGCTCTTGCGGAACATCTTTCGGGCTTCAGACCAGGTGCCATCGAGCAACACGAACAAGGGCTTCCTGCCGCCGGATCCCATGGGTGGCAACGCGGTCACCACCCGCTCGGGCGCCACGAACTCACCCGGAAACACCAGCACGGGCTGCCACTGCGGATCGGCCAGCAAGGCCAGCAGGCTTGGGTCCACCGCGGTGCGGGACCAGCCAAAGGCCCAGGTGTCGGCCACCACGTCGGCCACCAGCCAGCCGGTGTTGCTGGGCTTGAGCGCTTCGATGTCGCCCATGACCAGGCACATGCCGGCCTGGGTGGCCACCCTCGGGCGCAGGGCACACACGCAATGGCTGGCCACCAGACGGCAGCCCGCGCAGCGCCCGCCGCCCGAGCCCCGGGCCACAAAGGGCTTGGCGCTGGCAGCCAGGCGCGCCAGGCGCAGACGCGAAACGGCATGGTCGGGCGCGGTGGCGGCTGGCGAGGTGATCACGGAATTCATCAGGGGGACTGTAGGCGCATCGCACGGCGTGGCCTGCGGGGTGGTGCCCGCGAGACACGCGGGCCCGGCATCGCACCGCATGGGAGTGCAGCGTGACAAATGTCGCAGGGCTTTCGCCACCGGCCCACCACAATCCGCCGCATGCCCGTTTTTGAAATTGCAATCTGGTCGGCGATGCTGGGAGGCTTGTTGACACTGTCGGCCGTCGCGCTGGGCGACGCGCTGACCAGCCGCACCCTCGCCTCGGCGCGCAACGCCCTCTTTCTGCTGATCGCTGGCACCAGCTGCGTGGTGATGACGGGCTTGCCCGAGCAATTCTTTCCCGCCCTGCCCGAACGCCTGATGATGGTGATCAAGGCGGGCCTGGGGCCGCTGGCCGGCGTCATGGGCCTGTACTACCTGAGCAACTGGCTGGGTGGTGTGCGCGAAGACTCGCTGGTGCACCGCCTCACCGTGATGGGGGGCGCCGTGCTCTTGCTCGCCACCCTGGCACTCGCAGCGGTCGCGACGCGCGTCGCACCAGCGGACTTTCGCCACCTGCTGGCGCTGGCTGCGGCGGTGAACATGGTGCCGGTGCTGCTGGCCATGCTGGCCGTGCGCCGCGCCCACCAGCTGGGGGACCCGCTGGCGCGCTGGATGGCGGTGGGCATTGTGTGCCTGGCAGCCACCACAGCGGGCCTGTATGCGAGGGGCCTGAATCTGCCCGGTCTGGGCGCAGGCACCTGGGTGGCCACCGCCGTCTTCACGGTGTCTTATTTCCTCATTGCTTCGGTGCTGGGCTTGCTGCGCAACCGGCACAACCGCCAGCTCGCGCGCCTCTCCCGCCTGGACCAGGGCGCCGAGCCGGCCACCGGCCTGCCCACGGGCGCCGCGCTGCTGAGTGAGGTGGAGCATGTGTTCTGGCGCACGGCGCGCCGGGGCGGGGTGTGCACGGTGGTGTGCCTGCACGTGAGCAACCTGTACGAACTGACCGATGCGCCGGGCCAAGGCACCGAGCACCAGATCCTCACCACGCTGGCCGCGCGGGTGCGGCGTGCGGCGGGGTTCCGGTGCGTGGTGGGCCTGTACCACCCGCGCTGTTTTGTGGTGGTGATGACCAGCGACAAACTCACTGAGGCCATGATGGAGGTGGTGACTCGTTTGCGAGCCACGGTGCCCATGCCTTTGAGTGTGATGGACGCACAGCAGGCTTACCAGCCGTTCACGCCGCAGGTGGGCATGGGCGTGGTGACGCTGGAACCAGACAGCGCCACCCCGATGGAGGTGATCAACCAGGCCGAGCGGCGCGCCCTGGCCTCGGTGGGTGAGCAGCACCCGATGTCGGAACACGACATCGTGACCACCCCCGCCTCGCTCAACTGAGCGCTGGCGCACACAGGCACTTCACCCATAAGTCCTAACCCGCGCAGGTGGGTTAGGCCAAAGCAACTCCACGCGTTGCGCGGCCCGCACGGTCAGCAGCCCAGTCGTCGGTTTCGTCGGTCCGAGACACCGCCCGGACCGCCTGGAGGGCACCATACGCAGGCATGTCAAAAGAACAGGATCTCCTGCGCAAGGCGAAGTCCTCGCCCCGCAAACCCGGCCGCCGCAAGCACGACCCGTTGCTCATCAACGGGATGAGCGCGATGCTGGCGGGTGGCGGCTTGTGGATGCTGTCGCTGGTGATGGACCACCAGGCCATCTTCAAGATGGCGGCCCGGGCGCTCCTGGCACCGGCCTGGATGGCGCTGGCGGTGGGAGCGGCACTGCTCTTGCTGCACGTGGTCATCAAACGGCGCACCCGCTTTGAAGCCGCCATGCTGCTGCGCCAGCATTCCCAGTTTCACGAGCCCATGCCGCCTGTGCTCACCCTGCCAAAACGCGACGCCATCGGACCCGTGGCGCCCGCCAAGCGCCCGGCCCCGGTCAGCGTCGATTGAACGACTGACCCGAGTTCACTTCTGGATCGGGTTCGCGGTCAGCAGCGCGGCCGAGTAGGCCCGCATGAACTCGCGTGCCTTCTCCGGGTGGGGCGCGGTGAGCCAGGCGCTGTAGGCACCCTCGTTCAAGATCGCCGGCATGCGCTTTTCGCTGCCGGGTTGGCCGTAGCGGTGCATGAGTGCGTGGCTGTTGGCGTTCACCGTGAGCAGGCAGAAGCTCACGATCTCCTCATCGCCCGCGCCTCTCCAGCGTTCCCACAAACCCGCCACGCCCATGGGCTTGCCGTCCACCCGCGTGATGCGCGTGGGCACGGCTTTGCCGCTGCGCAGGTCGTCTTCCTGAAACGACATCATGGGCACGATGCAGCGCTGTGCGCCCAGCCAGGCGTCACGAAAGTTGTTGGACGTGGTCACGATCTCGTTGCGCGCGTTGACCAGCTTGGTCGAGCGCAGCTTGGCGTCAGACGCCGACTTGACCCACGTGGGCACCAGGCCGAACTGGCCGCTGGCGAGTTCAAAGCCTGGCTTCTCGGGCTCGGCCCCTTCGGCCGTCGGTGGGGTGGCCACCAGGCGCACAAAGACGCCGGGCTTGCGTGGCCACACGTCGCGCCCGGCCGGTTTCTCGGGTGCGGGCACGTTGAAGGCGTCGGGGTAGTGGCTGGCGAGCTGAAGGCTCTCGAATTGGGTGCTCATCGACTCATGCTAGCTGATGGGTGCCGCGCAGCCTGCCGGGGTGGCGGTGCGGCGCATGCGCCGGGTTGTGCGCCGCCGTGGTGGGCTCCTGCTCGAAGCGCGAAGCCAGGGGAAACAGCCGCTGCAGCGCCGCGCGCACCTTGGCCAAGCGGGGGTCGTGGCCGTGGGCGTCGTCGGTCGTGTCGTTGACGCAGAAAAAATCCAGCTCGCCCGCAGCACCGATCAGCGCATCGAGCTGTTGCGCCTGGTCGTCGCAGCCGGTCGTCACGTGCAGGTGTGCGCATTCGCGCATCTGCACCTGACCATGCGCGAGCGCCCGGCGCAGCACGAAGTCCGACACCAGTGTCGGGCTGGCCCAGGTGCGGAACGTGGTGGAGCGCACCCGCTCGAACAGCTCAGGCGCTTCGGCCTCGGCGGCTTGCAGCAGCGATTTGAGCAGCGGCCGGGGCGAATGGGCAAAGGTTCGCGGCGTGTGCCGGTAGCCGGGCAGGCGGCTCAGCCACTGCGCCGAGAGCCGGCTCGCGTTCTCCAGCGCGTTTTCATCGGAACGCAGGGTGGTGCCTTCCACTACCGGGTCGTCGGACCAGGTCGCAAACACACCGCCGGGCCAGAACCAGTCATCGATCTGCACCGGCGCGCCGAAGAACACGTCGTCGTTGAAATAGAAAAAGCGCTCCGACAGTTCGGGGATGCGGTGCACATACGACTCGATGTGGGCCGAATCAAACGTGGGCAGTTGGCTCTCGGGGATCAGTTCGCGGTGGTCCACCAGCGTGAGGCCGCTGGAAGGCCGCAGCCACGATGGCGTCTGGCCGTCGGTGACGACGTACACATGAGCGTGCCCGGGGAAGTGGCGCTCCAGCGCACGAAGGCTGTAGCGCAGCTCATCGTTGTCGCGAAAGCGCCCTTCGACATTGCCATACAGCGCCATGGCGCCGGGGTCGATTGCACCGCGCTGGCGTGCAGCCCGGTGGCGTTTGGCGCGCCATTGCGGATCGTTGCCATCCACCCAGAGGTAAACGATGTCGATGCAGGTGTCGGCGGGGGCGGGAAGATGGGACATGTCGGCGAAGGATGCAGTGCTCTGAGGCACTGGTCTCCCACGCCGAACGGTGACCCAATTTATCACGCGACCACCCGGATCGAGGGGCGTGACACCGATAACCCCCAGGCATGCCGGGATCGGGTCCGCTCTGGACCACAATGCCCCCATGACCGCCTTGCCCGCCAGCCCCGCCGCCGACCGCAACAAGCAGCCGATCCTGGAGACCCTGCAGCGGGTGCTGCCCGATCGCGGCATGGCGCTGGAGATCGCCTCCGGCACCGGCCAGCACGCCACCTGGTTCGCCGCCGGCCTGCCCGGCTGGCAGTGGCAACCCACCGACATGCAGGCCAGCGCCATGGCCACCATCGCTGCCTGGACCGAACAATCGGGTGTGGGCAATGTGCTGCCGCCCATGCGGCTGGACGTGACCTCGGCGCAGTGGCCCGACGAAAGCGATCTGTTCGGCGAGGCCTTTGGCGAGACCTTCGATGCGGTGTATTGCGCCAACATGCTGCACATCGCGCCCTGGGAGGCCTGCGCCGGGCTCATGCAGGGCGCATCCCGGGTGCTCACTCCCGATGGCGTGCTGGTGACTTACGGCCCTTACTTCGAAGACAGCGTGCCCACCTCGCCCGGCAACCTTGCGTTTGACGAAAGCCTGCGCAACACCCATCCCGAGTGGGGCATCCGGCAACTGGCGGCCGTGGCAGCCGAAGCGCAGCGCGCCGGCCTGACCCTGCGCGAACGCCACGCCATGCCGGCCAACAACCTGCTGCTGGTGTGGTGCCGGGAACCACCAGCAACGGCCTGAACTCCATCCCCGTCCATCCGCTCTCGCTGAACACACGCCCCATGCTTCGAAATCTCAAAGACCTGTTCGACAACCTGGCCGCCAGCCTCAGCGCACCGGCCGGCGCGCAGCTGCCCGCCGAGCAGGCACACACCCTGCAGCTCTCCACCGCGGTCTTGCTGGTGGAGGTGATGCGGGCCGAACCCGACCTCAAGGACAGCGAACGCGACGCGGTCATCACCGCGCTGCGCCGCAAGTTTGACCTGAGCGACGACGAACTCGACCGGCTGATGGAGCTGGCCCACGAGACCGCCCGCACCGCCTACGACTACCAGCGCTTCACCGGCTTGATGAACGAGCGTTTCACCCAGGCGCAAAAAATCAGCGTGGTCGAGGCGATGTGGGAGGTGGCCTTTGCCGATCACCACCTGGACGCCAACGAGCACCACGTGATCAGCAAGGTGGCCGGCCTGCTGCACGTGACCCACGGCGAGTACATTGCCGCCAAGTTGCACGCCCAGGCCGCAGCGCAGGACTGACGCCCCCGCAATCCGCACAACCGGCTACCGAACTTTGCCTGCTTCGCGCCGCGCGTTCACCGCGCAGATACATGGCCGGCACACCATCAAAGCTCACCAACCCCCAAGGAGTCCACTCCATGAAACCCCGAAACCTCGTTGTCTATGCCATCGCCGCCGCCACGCTGAGCATCAGCACCCTGTCCTTCGCACAGGGCAACCCCAACGGTGGTCGCTTCGAAAAGCCCACCCTGGAGCGCGTGGACGATCGGCGCGACGACCGCCGGGATTTCCGTGAAGACCGCCGCGACGACCGGCGAGATTTCCGCGAGGAGCGCCGCGAAGACCGCCGCGATTTCAGGCAAGAGCGCCGCGCCGACCGCCATGAGTACCGACACGATCACCGCCATGGCCCGCAGGTGCGCTACTACCAGGCGCGCGGGCCGCATTTCCAGCGCGGGCGCTACATCCCCGTTGAGTACCGCAGCCGCCAGTACGTGGTCGTGAACCCGTACCAGCACCGCCTGTACGCGCCACCGCGCGGCCAGCAGTGGGTGCAGGTGGGCAGCGACTATGTGCTGGTCGCCATCGCCACCGGCCTGATCGTCAACCTGGTCCTGAACAACTGATCTCGTCCTCGCCCACCATGAAACTCCGCCACCTCGTCCTGCCCCTGCTCGCCTCGCTGGCCCTGCTGTCCGCCTGCTCCAAAGGAGACACCGGTGCACCTGCGACCGCTTCCGTCGCCACCACCCCGATCGAAGCCGCGCAGGCGCTGGACGTGCTCGCCGCCCAAGGCAAGGGATTTGCCGCCGGGAAGATCCTCAGCGCCAACGCCGTCTATGTGCTGTTCGACCCTCAGTGCCCGCACTGTGCGCGCCTGTGGGAAGCCTCGATGCCGCTGCATGGCAGCGTCAAGTTTGTCTGGTTGCCGGTGGCCATCATGAACGCCAAGAGCGCGCCGCAGGGCGCGGCCATCATGACCGCCACCAACCCGGTGCAGGCCATGGCCGCGCACGAAACCTCGCTGCTGGCCGGCAGCGGTGGCACCGCGGCCTCGGCCGACATCGCGCCCGACGTGCTGACCGCGATCAAGACCAACACCGCCTTGCTGGAGCGCCTGGGTGCCACCTCGGTGCCCTACATCGTGGCGCGTCACCAGCGCAGCGGCCAGGTGGTGATGCAGGCCGGTGCCAACGACACCGAGGCCCTGGCGAATTTCCTCGGCCTGGGACAGCCTTGAAGCGCTGTTTTGTGGCTTACCATCGCGCAGTCGAGCCGCCTTCGCGGCTGTTTAACGGAGGCCCCCATGGGCAAAGAGCAGCGCAACGAAAAACTGTCCAAGAAACCCAAGAAGGACACCTCCGCGCCCAAGGGCCCGGTCACGTCCGACCGACCCATGCCGCCTGTGACGGCGGTGGTGCCGCGCGGCAAGGACAAGAACAAGTGAGCCTGGCATGAAGGCCACCTGGAACGGCGCCGTGATCGCGCAGAGCGACGACACCGTGGTGCTGGAAGGCAACCACTACTTCCCCGAGAGCTCGCTCAACCGCGACCACGTGACCTTCAGCAACCACCGCACCAGCTGCCCCTGGAAGGGCCAGGCGAGCTACTACTCGCTGCTGGTCAACGGTGAGCTCAACACCGACGCGGCCTGGTACTACCCGGACCCCAAACCCGAAGCCGACGAAATCCGGGGGCGCGTGGCCTTCTGGAAAGGCGTGAAGATCGAGCCCTGACCTTCTCGCGAACCGGGGTCGCAATGACCCCGGTGGGCACTGGGCGACTGGCCTCGCTGACTTGACCCGGGGCGTATCCTGAGGGCACAACAACCCCTTCAGGAGACCCCCATGAACACTTCCCTGCGCTTTGCCCAACTCGGCGTGATATCCGCCGCCGTGCTCGTGCTCACCGGCTGCGCCCGCCACGACCACGCGGCCATGCACGCCATGCACCATGGCGGCATGCAGCACAGCGGGATGATGGGCACCGCTGCGCCCACCACCCCCGCCATGCTCACCGCGAGCTCACCCACCCTGTCGTCGGGCTACAAGAAGGTGGCGGCTCCGGCCGAGGCAAAGGTGTACTTCACCAACCTGCGCAACGGCTCTGTGGTCTCCAATCCGGTGAAAGTGGGCTTTGGCCTGAGCGGCATGGGCGTGGCGCCGGCTGGCGTGGAGAAGGCCGGCACCGGCCACCACCACCTTTTGATCGACGTGGCCGAAGTGGACGCCAACGCACCCCTGCCGGCCAACGACCAGTTCCGCCACTTCGGCCTGGGCCAGACCGAAGCCACGGTGGAGCTCAAGCCCGGGACCCACACGCTTCAACTCGTGTTGGGCGACCAGAACCACATCCCGCACCACCCGGTGGTGATCAGCGAGCGCATCACCATCACGGTGAAGTAACCAGGCGCCTGCCGATGCGCGCGTGGCTCGGGCTGGTGCTTGGCTGTTTGCCAGCCTGGGCTCTGTCCATGGGCTTGTCGGTGGAGCCCGCCGGCGCCACTTGCGCGCCGCCCACCAGCCCGCCCCCCGCTCCAGCGGAAGCGTCCAGCCGAATCCCCGACAGCCAGGCGGTGGCGGGCTCGAAAGACATTGCCTGGGTCTGGCTGGGCTCTCCCACCCGCCGCTATCCGCACGGCGCCCTGGGCGCTCCGGTGCACGCCGGCAGCGTTCATGTGCTGACCCGGGCACCTCGAGGCGCTTCGCTGGTGGTGAGCATGTCCCTGCCGATTCATCGCGTTTTCGAGGACCGGGTTCCCCGACTCGTGGACCTCGACGGCGACGGCCGCGACGAAATCGTGCTGATCGAAGCCGATGCGCTGCGAGGCGCTTCGCTGGTGGTGCTGGGACTCGCAGAGCGCGACGGCCAGCCCAGCCTGGTGGAGCGCGCCCGTGGGCCCCACGCCGGTTCGACCTTTCGCTGGCTGAACCCGGTGGGTTTTGCCGACTTTGACGGTGACGGCCGGCTGGATGTGGCCAGCGTGACCACGCCCCACATCGGCGGTGTGCTCACGCTGCACCACCTGCAACCACCGGCGTTGGTGCCTTTCGCCCGCGCGCTCGACGTGTCCAACCACCGCATGGGCGCGCTGGAGCAGCAACTGGCGGTGATCGTGCAGCAGCCCGGCTTGCGACCCACCATCATCGTGCCCGACATGGCGCGACGGGCGCTGCATGCCCTGCGCTGGGAAGCACCGGGGCAGTGGCACGAACTGGCCGATCTCCAGCCCTTGCCCGGGACGGTCGAACGGCTCATACCCAGCCCCGGCGGCGCATGCGCATGGCTGGCCGATGGCCGCGTCCTGCGGATCACCTTGCTGCCTTGACGGTTTCCCTGTGGAGCCGGGTTCAGGCGGCCTGTGCGCCCAGCTTCCGGATCTTGTTCAACCAGCGCGCCACACCGGCCGAGCCCAGGCCCTCCACCGAACCGATCAGGGTTTCGTGAATGGGCCCAAAGCCCACAAAGCCCAGGATGTTGCGCTCCAGCGATTTGACGCTGTGCGCGCGGAAGTACCAGCGGTAGGCCAGCGCCGGCATGCCCATGGTGACCACCACCCGCGCCGAACGCCCGCTCAGCGGCTTGCGGCCAAACGGTTGGGCGCCCTCGGGGCCCACCGCAAAGCCCGGACGCGCCACCTGCTCCAGAAAGGCCTTGAGCAGCGCCGGCATGTCGCCCAGCCACAGCGGAAAAAAGATCACCACGTGTTCGGCCCATGAAATGCTGTCCTGCGCGGGCTGCAGGGCCGGCGGCAGCGCGCCATGGTGCCAGGCCTCGGCGGTCTTGAGCCAGGGAAAGTCGAGTGCGCCCACGGCGATGCGGCGCACCTGATGGCCCGCGCCCATCGCGCCTTCGGCATAGGCGGTGACCAAGGCGTGGTTGAGTCGCTCGGCACGCGGGTCGGGGTGGCCTTCAATCAGCAGGATGCGGCGCGAGGTGGTGACGGGGGGTGTCATGGCGGGCTCCATCGAAACGGGGAGTTCCATCCTGAAGCCCGGGCGCGCCACCTGCCTTGACGCGGATCAAGCCCGCGGGATTCTCATCGCCGGTCCGGCTTGCGCACCTTGGGCTTGTTGGCGCGTTCCTTTTTCTTGTTCTGGCGCTCGGCATCGGCCAGCTGGCCCGCCGCGAGCCATTGCAGGAACTGCTCGGGCGTTTCCAGCGTGATGCGACCGAGCACGCCGCTGCGGAAATCGGCGATCAGCAGTTCGGCGACCTTCTGCCAGTGGATGCTGCCACCCGTGCCGATGGCGCCGCGCTTGCGCGCGATGGCCGCCATCACCTCCTCGTCGGGCAGGCTGGCCACGGTGTCCAGCGGCAACCCGAGCTTGTAGCGCGCTTCGAGTTGTGCGCCGTAGGCGACCTTGAGCTTGGACAGCAGCTCCAGCGCGACTTCCTGGTCGTCGTAGGCGTTGCGGCCCACCGCGCCGCTGGCCGCGAGGTTGTAGCCGCTCTCGGGCACCACGATGCGCGGCCACAGCATGCCGGGGGTGTCAAACAAATAAAAGTCATCGGCCAGCACCAGGCGTTGTTCGGTGCGGGTGATGCCGGCCTCGTCGCCGGTCTTGGCCGAGCGTTTGCCCAGCAGGGTGTTGATCAGCGTGCTCTTGCCCACGTTGGGAATGCCGCAGATGAGCACCCGCATGGGCTTGACCATGCCGCCGCGCAAAGGGGCGAGTTCGAAGCACGACGCGATGATGGCGCGCGCCGGCGCGGTGATGCTGGCGTCCAGCGCGATGGCGCGCGTGTTGGGCTGTGCGTTGTAGTGCGCGAGCCAGAGCGCGGTGCGCTCGGGGTCGGCCATGTCCTGCTTGTTGACCACCTTGAGCGTGGGCCGACCGGCCGTGAGCTCGGCCAGCAGCGGGTTGGCACTGGACCCAGGCAGGCGCGCGTCGAGCATCTCGATCACAACGTCGATCTCCTTTGCGCGCTCGGTGATGGCCTTGCGCGTGAGGTGCATGTGCCCGGGGAACCACTGGATGCTCATGGGAAAACGGTCTCGAAGAGAGGTGGGGAGCGGGGATTGTGCCTTGGTGTAACTCCCGGGGGCCGCCGGGCGGGCGCGTCCCTACAATGAATTTCCAACACAACACCCCCCGAGGAGACCCATGGCCATCACCGTCAAAATCGATCTGGGCTACGAATTCGACGTCAAGGCCAAGGCGGCCGAGGTGTTCGAGGTGCTCTCCGACGTGCCCGAGTCGGTGAGCCATTTCCCCAAGGTCGAGAAGCTCACCGATCTGGGTGGCGGCGTCTACCAGTGGGAGATGGAGAAAGTCGGCACCGCGCAGGTCAACATCCAGACCATCTACGCCAGCAAGTACGTGAACGACAAGGCCAAGGGCACAGTGAAGTGGACGCCGGTCAAGGGCATCGGCAACGCGCTGGTGGGCGGGAACTGGAAGATTGTGGACAACAAGAAATCCACCAACGTGACCCTGGCGATTCAGGGCGAGATCGAGGTGCCGCTGCCCGGCCTCATGAAGATGGTGGTGGCGCCGGTGGTCGAAGGCGAGTTTGAAAAGCTCGTCGAAAAATACATCGACAACCTCATCAAACGCTTCGGCGGCGAGGCCTGAAGGCCTGCCACCGGCGGGCCTTCAGGCCGTCAGAAGTTCCTTGAAAAACGCCATGGTGCGGTCCCACGACAGCTTCGCGGCGGCCGCATCGAAGCGCGGCGTGGTGTCGTTGTTGAAGCCGTGCTGCGTGCCCGGGTACTGGTGGGCGGTGTAGCGGGCACCGGCGGCTTTCAAGGCCGTTTCATAGGCAGGCCAGGCGGCGTTGATGCGTTCGTCGACCGCCGCAAAATGGATCAACAGCGGTGCCTTCACCTTGGCCGCATCTTCCACCGGCGGGTGGTTGCCGTAGAACGGCACGGCCGCGGCCAGGTCGGGCAACTGCGTCGACAGCATGTGGGCGATGCCGCCGCCATAACAAAACCCCACCACGCCCACGCGGCCGTTGCTGTCAGTGCGTGCCTTGAGCGTGGCGGCGGCAGCCAGCATGTCTTGCCGGGTCTTGGTCTGGTCGAGCGTGGCGAACAGCGTGCGCGCCTTGTCTTCGTCCCCGGGGTAGCCGCCCAGCGGGCTGAGCGCGTCGGGCGCCAGGGCCAGGTACCCATCGAGTGCGATGCGGCGCGTGATGTCTTCGATGTGCGGGTTCAGGCCGCGGTTCTCATGGATCACGAGCACGCTGGGCAGCTTGCCGGTGGCGTTGGCCGGCTTGGCCACGTAGGCCTTGATGGTGCCGTAGCCCGACGGTGAAGGCACGTCCACCAGCTCGGTCTTCAGGCGCGCGTCATCCTTGGGGATCATCTGCGCGGCGGCAAAGTCGGGGCTGAGCGCGGCCAGCAGGCCCACGGCCGTCATGCCGCCCACCGCAAACTTGCTGGCCCGGTCCAGGAAACCCCGGCGGTCCAGGTCGCCGTGCACGTAGGCATCAAAAAGGATAAGCAGTTCCTGGTCAAAGTCGGCGGCGGTGAGTCGTGTCATGGCGGCGTCTCCATTGGAAAACGTGCAGGATAGACGCGACCCGCGCCGAATGCGCATTCACGACCCGGGCGTGCGGGTTTGGATTTGTAAAGCAGCAGCGGGCGACTGCCCGTGCTTCAAGCCGTGACCGGGTTGGCTTGTGCCTGCGGCCGGCCCAGGCGTGTGGGCGAGGTGTATTCCTGCCGGTAGATCTCGAACGGCATGGTGTCCGCCGCCTCGATGGCCCGCTGGTCTTCGACCGACTTGGCCGCCATGGCCTCGAAGCGGGCCTGCTGCTTGGTGCTCCATTCGAGCGAGAGCAGGTGCTGGTGCGTGACACGCGACTGGGCACGTGCGAAGCCGACAAACGAATCGTCGTGGTGCGCGTGCATGGCCTGCAGCACCCGGGCCGACGGCAGCAGCTCGGGTGACTGCAGGTGGGCGATGGCCAATGCCACAGCGTTGGCGTGATCGATACCGCCGTGCGCCAGGTCCAGCGCCTCGGCAATCGGCACGAGCTCGGCGAGGATCTCGTCGGCCCATTGCATGAGCGGCACGGCCTGGCCCTCGCGCATGAGGTTCAGGCCTGGCTCGCGACCGCGCGCGGCCGTGAGGTGCTGGTTGTGCGCGAGTTCGCGGATCTCGGCCGGCGTGTCGGGCGGGCTCTCGGAGAGCAAGCAGTGCAGCAGGAACACGTCCAGGAAGCGCAGCGTGCTCGCGCCAATGCCGATGGGCTCGAACGGGTTGAGGTCCATCAAACGCACCTCGATGTACTCCACGCCGCGTTCGCGCAAGGCGTGCAGCGGGCGCTCGCCGGGGTAGATCACGCGCTTGGGGCGGATGGTGCCGTAGAACTCGTTCTCGATCTGCAGCAGCGTGGTGGCGAGCTGGTTGTAGTCGCCACCCGGGTTGCGGATGCCCACCGCTTCGTACGCCGGCCAGGGGCGCGTGAGCGCGTCGTGCAGCGAGGCTGCGTAGCCTTCCAGCCCGTTGTAGCTCACGGCCAGCGTGGCCTGGGCTTCGCTCTGGTAACCGAGGCGGCCCATGCGCAGCGAGGTGCCGTGCGGCATGTACAGCGTGCGATCGCTGAGCTTCTGCAGTTCGTGCTCGCGACCTTCGACGAACGATGAACACACCGCCGGCGATGCGCCGAACAAGGTAAGCAGCAAAAAGGCGTGGCGGCGGAAATTGCGGATGGTGGCGAAATACTCGTCGCTGGTCACACCGGGCAGCGACCAGTTGTAGTGGATGCCCGAAATGGTCTGCATGCGCCGGCCATATCGGTGGCCCAGGCCCATGCGGTAGACGCTCTTGGCGCGACCCACGTTGGACGAGCCGTAGCGGCCCAGCGGAATGGTCTCGTCGGTCGGCAGGCCGCAGGGCATGCTGGAGGCCCACATCATTTCGTCGCCCACGGCGCGCAAGCTGCGCACCGTGTACTGGTGCACCTCGGTGAGTTCGGCCAGGCAAGACTCCACCGATTCGTGCACGCCGGTGATGAGTTCGAGTTGGGACTCGCTGTAGTCGGTGGTGATGTGCGGGTGCGTCAAGGCACTGCCCAGGGCAGCAGGGTGCGGCGTGAGCGCCAACTTGCCGTCGGGCTGCGAGCGCAGGCTCTCTTTTTCAAGGCCGCGGCGCATGCCGCGCAGGCGCTCACCCGAGAGGGCGTCCAGCCGGTGATTCAGAGAGGTCATACAGGGGTCGTGTTGCAGGTCCGGGGGCGGAAGTTAACACGGCTGCGCCATTTCTGCTGGCGACCGTGCGCTGGGGGACCGACCAAGACCGGGCATGAGACTCATGATCGATGCCCAACCACGAAAGCACACCATGCCCAACAACATCCCCGCCTTCGGCCTGGGCACCTTCCGACTCAAGGATCAGGTCGTGATCGACTCGGTGAAAAACGGCCTCGACCTGGGCTACCGCCTGATCGACACCGCACAAATCTATGGCAACGAAGCCGAGGTTGGCCGGGCCATCGCCGAGAGCGGCGTGCCGAGAAGCGACTTGTTCATCACCACCAAGGTCTGGACCGACAACTTTGCGCAGGACAAGCTTGTACCCAGCCTCAAGGAGAGCTTGGTCAAGCTGCGCACCGACCACGTGGACCTCACGCTGATCCACTGGCCATCGCCCAAGGGCGCCGTGCCGGTGGCCGAGTTCATGGGCGCGCTGGCCCAGGCCAAGGCCCAGGGCCTGACGCGTCTGATCGGCGTGTCGAACTTCACCATCGCGCTGCTGCGCGAGGCCATGAGCGCGGTGGGTGCCGGCGAGATTGCCACCAACCAGATCGAACTGCACCCCCACTTTCAAAACCGAAAGCTGGTGGCATTCGCCAACGCCGAGGGCATTCACACCACCTCCTACATGACGCTGGCCTACGGCGAGGTGCTGAAGGACCCGGTGGTGCAGGACATCGCAAAGGAACTCGACGCCACCCCCGCGCAGGTGGCGCTTGCGTGGGCCATGCAGCTGGGGCACGCGGTGATTCCCTCGTCGACGAAACGCGAAAATCTGAAGAGCAACCTGCTCTCCACCCGCCTGCGGCTGAGCGACGATCAGATGGCGCGCATCGCCGCACTGGACAAGGGCAAACGACTGATCAACCCCGAGAGCCTGGCGCCGGCCTGGGATTGATCGGCCTCAGGCTGTGCAGGCCTGAGGCTCTGTCTGCCGATGCAGCCAGGCTTCGATATGCGCTGGCTCGTTGAAGAGGCGCAGATCGTCGTAGGCCTGTTGCGCTTCGGGGTAACGCTTGCGCAGGTAGTTGAGCCATTGTTTGAGGCGTCCGGCGCGGTGGCGGCGCTCCACATGTGCGCTCACCTGCTGCCAGAAGATCTGAAGCAGTGGGGGCAACACCTCCCAAGCCACGCCACCCTGCCCCTTGATGGCGAGCGCCAGACCGGGGTCGGTGACCATGCCGCGCCCGATCATGAGGTGTTCGCAGCCGGTCACTTCGCGGCAGCGCGCGGCGTCGGCCACGGTCCAGATCTCGCCGTTGGCGATGACCGGCAGGCGCAAGTGGGGTGGCAATGACTGGCGCACCTCGGCGAGCCGGTCCCAGTAGGCCGGCGGCCGGTAGCCGTGGGCCTTGGTGCGCGCGTGGATCACGAGTTCGTCGGCACCGGCTTCGGCAATGGCGTGGGCGCACTCTTCAGCGCGCAGATCGTCGTTGAAGCCCAGCCGCATCTTGGCCGACACGGGAACATGGGCCGGCACGGCGCGGCGCACGGCGGCCACGATGCGGCCGATGAGTTCGGGCTCGTCGAGCAGCACGGCGCCGCCGCGGCTCTGGTTGACGGTTTTGGCGGGGCAGCCAAAGTTGAGGTCGATGCCGTGCGGGCCGAGGCCGGCGAGTCGCTCGGCGTTTTCAGCGAGGCAGCCCGGGTCGGAGCCCAGCAGTTGCGCACGAACCGGCACGCCCGCGCGGGTGCGGCCACCGTTGAGCAGTTCGGGCACGACGCGCACGAACACGCGCTCGGGCAGGAGCATGTCGGTGACGCGGATGAATTCGCTCACGCATCGGTCGATGCCACCGGTGCGCGTGAGCACATCGCGCAGGGTGGCGTCGAGCAAACCTTCCATGGGGGCGAGCAACAGCATGGGGGTATTGTCCTTTGCTTGGACAATCGCCTTCATGGCTTGCTTTCTTTCTCCGGCGGGTCCGGTCATCGGCGACCGGGCGGAACGCCTCCGCGAATGTCCCCCGGGGCGGCTTTGCCGCCCCTCCTCCTTTATTTCGCTGCGGCGTTCCACCCGATCGCCGATGACCTCGTTGGAGCGCGAACGGTTGCATGCCTCCATCACTTCAGGCTCGCGGGCGCACGGCGCTCTGCGCAGCGAAATAAAGGAGGAGGCGGCACCAGCCGCCGGGGGACATTCGCGGAGCAGAGCGCCGTGCGTCCTCGAGCCCGCGAGGTCGCTGTGAGCAATGTCCTTCTGGTCCACGAAGACCCAAAATTCCTCGTACTGGAAAAACCCGCAGGCTTGCTGGCCGTCCCAGGCAAAGGTCCCGACAAACAAGACTGCCTGAGCACCAGAGCCCAAGCCCGATGGGCCGACGCCCTCGTCGTCCACCGGCTCGACATGGCCACCTCCGGCCTCGTGGTCGTGGCACGAGGCATCGAAGCACAACGCACGCTCAGCCTCGCATTTGAAGAACGCCGCGTGCACAAACGCTACACCGCCGTGGTCGCCGGTGAACTCGTCAACCCCCAAGCAGACAACGGCTGGAACACCATCGACCTGCCGCTGATGGCCGACTGGCCCAACCGGCCGCTGCAAAAGGTGGACCACGCACACGGCAAACCCAGCATCACCCGCTGGCGCATCGCTCCGGGCCAAACACCCCCCGGCACCACCCGCCTCGAACTTGAACCCGTGACCGGGCGCACCCACCAGCTGCGCGTGCACCTGCAAGCCCTTGGACACCCCATGGTTGGCGATGCGCTGTACGCTGCGCCCGACGTCGTTGCCATGGCCAACCGCCTACTGCTGCACGCCCACTGGCTCTCGTTGCCACACCCCTTCCATGGCCAGACCATGGCGTTCCACAGTCCCTGCCCTTTCTGAGCCCACCATGACGCCACAACACCTCACCATCCTCACCGGCGCCTCGCGCGGCATGGGCCTGGCCATGGCCCGCCAGCTGCTCGACCCCACACGCCACCTGCTGTGCATCTCGCGCCAGGTCAACGACGCCCTGACCGAAGAAGCCAAGGCCCTCGGCGCTCCACTCACCCAGTGGTCGCAGGACCTCGCCGACACCACCGGCGCCGCCCACCGCCTGCAGGCGTTTCTTGAAAGCGTGCCCGCCAGCGCATGGTCCAGCGCCACGCTGATCAACAACGCCGGTGTGATCCCGCGCATCGGACCGCTGGACCAGTGCCCGCCCGACGACCTGGCCAACGCGCTGCGCGTGGGCCTGGAAGCACCGATGCAACTCACTGCGGCCTTTTTGCGCATCACAACCGCTTGGGTGGACGCGGGCTGGCGCGGGCCCCGCAAGGTGCTCAACATCTCTTCGGGCCTGGGCCGCAGCGCCATGGCCGCGCAGGCCCCTTACTGCGCCGCCAAGGCCGGCATGGACCACTTCACCCGGTGCAGTGCGCTCGACGAAGCCCACCGCGAGCACGGCGCGCGCCTGGTCTCGCTGGCGCCTGGCGTGATCGACACTGACATGCAGGTGCAGCTGCGCGCAGGCGACCCGGCGGCCTTCCCCGACCGCAGCCGGTTTGTGGAACTCCAGCGCCAGGGCCAGCTCACATCGCCCGACGCCGCGGCCGCGCGCATCCTGGCTTATCTGGACCGCGCCGACTTCGGCGAGCAGCCGGTGGCCGACGTGCGCGGCTGATTGTTTGTTCAACCGGAACACCCCATGAACCGACGTGAATTTGCCCTCACCACCACCCTGAGCCTGGGCGGCATCGCCCTGCCCGCCCGAGCCCAGGCCCCGGGCTTCTGGGAGCTGCTGCGCGAAGGCGGCTGCGTGGTGCTCATGCGCCACGCGCAAACCGACCCCGGCGTGGGGGATCCGCCGAACTTCAAGCTGGGTGAGTGCAGCACCCAGCGCAACCTGAGCGAGGCCGGACGGGAGCAGGCGCGGCGCGTGGGCGCGGCGTTCGTGCGCGAACGCGTGAAGCTCGACCAGGTGCGCTCCAGCGCCTGGTGCCGCTGCGTGGACACCGCCATGCTGGCCTTCAAACAGCACACCGTGTGGCCGCCGATCAACTCGTTCTTTGGTGCGGGCGGGCAGGACGAACAGACCCGCGCGGTGCTGGCCGCGGTGCAGGGCTGGCAGGCGCCGCGCAACCTGATGCTGGTGACGCACCAGGTGAATGTGACGGCGCTGACGGGCGAGTTTCTGGCCATGGGCGAGGTCGTCGTGACACGACCCGCCGCGCAAGACAAAGACGCCACGCGCCTGCGCGTGCTCGCCCGCCAGACCTTCTGACGCAGGTCAAGGACGGGTCAGGTTCGGGGGCTACGATATCGGGCAAACCAACCCCAGGAGACATCCCATGAGCAGAGAAGTTGTTGTCGTCAGCGCCGTGCGCACCGCCATTGGCACCTTTGGCGGCAGCCTGAAAGACCAGCCGCCCACCGAACTCGGCGCGCTCGTGGTGCGCGAATCGCTCGCCCGCGCCGGTGTGGAGGGCAAGGACGTGGGCCATGTGGTGTTCGGCCACGTGGTCAACACCGAGCCCAAAGACATGTACCTCTCGCGGGTGGCCGCCATCAACGGCGGTTGCGCCGAGGGCACGCCCGCTTTCAACGTCAACCGCCTGTGCGGTTCGGGCCTGCAGGCCATCGTCTCGGCTTCGCAAAGCATCTTGCTGGGCGACACCGACGTGGCCATCGGCGGCGGAGCCGAGAGCATGAGCCGCGCACCGTTCGCCAGCCTGAACATGCGCTGGGGAGCCCGCATGGGCGACACCAAGATGGTCGACATGATGGTGGGCGCGCTGCACGACCCCTTCCACACCATCCACATGGGCGTGACGGCCGAGAACATCGCCGCCAAATGGGGCATCACGCGCGATGACCAGGACAAGCTCGCGGTGGAAAGCCACAACCGCGCGCAGCGCGCCACGGCCGAGGGCCGCTTCAAGGACCAGATCGTGCCGGTGGTGCTCAAGAGCCGCAAGGGCGATGTGTCCTGGGCGACCGATGAACACTTCCGCGCCGACTGCACGCTGGACGACATGGCCAAGCTCAAGCCCGTGTTCCTGAAGGAAAACGGCACCGTGACCGCCGGCAACGCCTCGGGCCTGAACGACGCGGCCGCGGCGGTGGTGCTGATGGAAGCCGGTGCGGCCAAGGCGCGCGGCGCCAGGCCGCTGGCGCGTCTGGTGGCCTACGCCCATGCCGGCGTGGACCCCAAGTACATGGGCATCGGCCCGGTCCCGGCCACGAAGATCGCGCTGGAAAAAGCCGGCCTGACCGTGAAGGACCTGGACGTGATCGAGGCTAACGAAGCCTTCGCCGCGCAGGCCTGCGCCGTCACGCGCGACCTCGGCCTCGACCCGGCCAAGGTCAACCCCAACGGCTCGGGCATTTCGCTGGGCCACCCCATCGGTGCCACCGGCGCGCTGATCACGGTCAAGGCCATCCACGAACTGCACCGGGTGCAGGGCCGCTACGCGCTGGTCACGATGTGCATCGGCGGTGGCCAGGGCATCGCGGCGATCTTCGAACGCATCTGACGTTCCGACACCGACTGCGGCCGGCGGCCTAAGGCCAGCACCGGCTGGTGTCACGGTGGGCTGCCGTGACACCCTCGCAAGATGCGTCTTGCAAGGAGTCCGTGTTGCGCCACCGCCGCTGTTTCTTTTCCTGCCATCCAGTCCTCAGCGCCGTGCTCCTGGGCTGGCCCTTGCTGGCCCATGGGGATGCGCCTGCCCAGGCGCCAAGTGTGTTTGTGCCTCGCCCCAGCGGTTCGCCCCACAGCGCACGGCCGCCGAACGCGCTGTACCTGCACAACCGCCACATCGTCACCTTTCGCGCCACGCTGCTGGGGGACTCCCCCGCCGACCGGGTGGAATTGGCCAGCGCCGCGCTGTCCAACGCCCTGCAGGGCGAGCGCGCCACGGTGACGCAAAGCGCCACGCCGGATTCGGTGCGTTTCGAGCTGAACGGACGCACGGTGTTTTTTCTCGTGGCGGCCGACATGGGCGGGGCACGGCCCGAAACTGTGCTGGAGACCCGATCGCGCGAGGTGCAGGCGCAGCTGCAGAAAGCGGTGGCGGAGGCGTTGGAGCTGCGCGATCGTGTGCGCGTCGCGACCGATCTCTCGATCTGCCTCGGTGCGAGCTTGCTGGCCTGGCTGCTGGTGCGTTGCACCCTGCTGATGCGCGTGCGCATGGCCCAGTGGTTGCATGCGGCTTTGCATCGGCCGGCGGCCGCCCTCGCCTCCCGCCTGGCTGGCACCTTTGCGGAGCACACGCATGTGGCCTGCCGGCTGTTGACCAATGTGGTGGCCCTGGCGCTTGTGCTGCTGATCCTGGACACCTGGGCCAGCTTCGTGCTGCTGCAGTTTGCCTGGACCCGGCCCTGGGGTGAGCAGTCATCCACCTGGTTGCTGGAGGTGCTGCGCCACTTCGCGAGTTCCACCGCCGCTGCGGTGCCCGGTCTGGTGGTGGCCTGTTTCATCGTCGTGATCGCGCGCATGGTGTCCCGGGCCAACGCGGCCTTCATGCACCGGGTGCAAAGCGGTGACATCCAGCTGGCCTGGCTTGACGCGCACACCGCCCAGCCAACGCGGCGCGTGTGCGATGTCGTGCTCTGGCTGTTCGCCGCGGCCATGGCCTACCCCTATCTGCCGGGTGCCGAAACCGAAGCCTTCAGGGCGCTCTCGGTCATGGCCGGCCTCATGCTCTCGCTGGGCGCCTCCAGCGCCGTGGGCCAGGCCCTGTCGGGCCTGAGCCTCATGTACTCCCGCTCGCTGCGCGTGGGCCAACAGGAGAAAATCGGCGAGACCGAGGGCACCGTGGTCGCGCTGGGCATGTTCACCACGCGGCTGCGCAACGCCGCGGGCGAAGACGTGAGCCTGCCCAACAAACTGATCTTCGGCCTGCCGATCCGCCACCTGCTGCCGGAAGCGAACGAAGACCGCGGCGAACCGTCAGGCAAGGTCGTGCACTGAGCCCGTGCGCCGGCTTTTCCCCCGGGGTGGCTCGGCCGCAACGGGCCGGGCATCCGATACGGGTTCAACTCGACGGCCTTCGCCGGATGTGGAAAGCTCTCGGGCATCGTCCTGATCCCGGGGGTTCACTTGCCCAACCAACGACTCGCTGTCCGATGTGCCGCCTGGTGGCGGGTCCTGTTCTTTCTGTGTGTCGGCCTGTTGCCCCCCTGGCTGGGTGCACAGCCCCTGGACCTTCCAGTCACCGCGAACCGGCCGGGCGCTACAGCGCAAACCGCCGAGGGTCCCGACACCCTGTATCTCCACAACCGTCGCATTGCCACCTTTCGGGCCACCTTGCTGGGCGACGCGCCAGCCGAGCGCGTGCGGTTGGCCGAAGTAGCACTGTCGCTGGCCTTGAAGGCCCCGGGGCCACGGGCGGTGAGCCAGACATCCACGGGCGATTCGGTGCGCTTCGAGGTGGACGGTCGCACGGTTTTTTTCCTCACGGCCGGTGATTCGGACGCGCCACGGCCCGAGGCCTCGCTGGAGCCGCTGGCGCGCGATGTGATGCTGCGGCTGGAGACCGCGGTGGCGGAATCGGCCGAGGTGCGCGACCCGCGCCGCATCGCGCTGGGTCTGGCGTTGTCGCTCGTGGCCACGCTGGCGGCCTGGCTGCTGGTGCGCGGCATCTTCCGCCTGCGCCGTCGCCTGGCCAGACGGGTGCGCGACGCGCTGCTGACGCCCAACGAGCCGGGCACTTCGGCCGCCCTGGTGTCCACCTACGCCGAACACGCGCGGGTGGCCTCCCGGCTGTTGATGGGTGCCGTGGCGTGGACGGTGGTGGTGTTGATCGTCGACGCCTGGGTCACCTTCGTGCTGCACCAGTTCGCCTGGACGCGGCCCTGGGGCGAGCGCTCGACCGCGTGGCTGCTGGAGGTGTTGCGCCAGTTCGCCGGCTCCATCGCGTCCGCGGTGCCCGGCCTGGTGGTGGCGGCCCTGATCTTTGTGATCGCGCGCATGGTCTCGCAGGCCAATGCGGCTTTCCTGCGCCGGGTGGAAAGCGGGGACATCGCGCTGGCCTGGCTCGACAGGGACACCGCCTCCCCCACCCGACGGCTGAGCAGCTTCGTGATCTGGTTGTTCGCGCTGGCCATGGCCTACCCCTACCTGCCCGGGGCCAACACCGAAGCGTTCAAGGCCCTGTCGGTCATGGCTGGCCTCATGCTGTCGCTCGGGGCCTCCAGCGTGGTGGGACAGGCGCTCTCCGGCCTGAGCCTCATGTATTCCCGCTCGCTGCGCGTCGGCGAATACGTGAAGATCGGTGACACCGAAGGCACGGTGACCAGCCTGGGGATGTTCACCACCAAGGTGCACACCGGGATGGGCGAAGAGGTGAGCCTGCCCAACAGCGTGACCTTCAGCCAGCCGATCCGCAACTTCTCGCGCCTCGTGGAGGACGGTCAGTTCATGCTGCAAACGGGTGTGACCATCGGCTACAGCACGCCCTGGCGGCAGGTGCACGCCATGCTGCTCGAGGCCGCCGAACGCACGCCCGGCGTGGCCGCGGAGCCCAGACCGTATGTGGTGCAAACGGCCCTGTCGGACTTTTATGTGGAGTACCGCCTCTGCGCGCAAAGCAACAAGAACGCGCCGCGGCGTCGCGCCGAAGCGCTCAACCAGCTGCACGCCAACATCCTGGATGTGTTCAACGAAAACGGCGTGCAGATCATGTCGCCGCACTACCGGTCCGACCCACCCGAGCCGCAGGTGGTGCCGCAGGGCCCTTGGGCCTCACCGTCACCGGGCCAGCCGCTGTCGCCAGCGGGCACCGCCACGGCGCCGGCTCAGTCGCCCTGAAATCCCCCGGCGCGGCAGGTCACCACCAGCGTGTCGCGCCAGCCCAGGGCATCGCCCTCCAGCGGCTGGATCGGCGTGCTCTCGTGGATCACGCGCGCGTCGTCCAGCAAGAGCAGCGACCAAGGCTCCCGCAGCGTGAAGCGCTGGCCTCCCGGGCCGTTGGCCTCGAACACGCGGCTCTCGCCGCCCTTGATGCCGTGGCGGCCCACCATGAACACGGCCACCAGGTCCACACCGTCCCGGTGCGCGCCTTCCGGCGTGGGCCGGCCGATGCCGTCGGTGGTGTCGATGCGAAACGGGTGTGCCTCCACAAACCACTGCTGTGGGCCGCGCAGTGCGCTGGCCGCTTCGCCCAGGCGCGTGAGCAAGCGACCCCACGCCAGCTGCGCCACCACCGCCGGCTCCATGGGCTCGAACCAGCGCTGCATGCCGCCGTGCAGGGCGTTGTATTCCAGCGGCTGCCAGTGCGCGCGGTGGGGCGACTGCTGCACCTGATCACCGTCCACCACAAAGCAGCTGTGCCGCCGGCTGCGGTAGCGCCCACCGTCCTTGAGGTACGCATCGGCCGGCAGGTGGTCCCAGCCGGCGTGCAAGGCCTGCAGTTCAGCCACGCTGGCGGGCAGCCACTGCGCCACGCTGGCGGCGCTGAGCAGCGCAAAGCCCGTGGTCTTGAGGGAAGCGTCGAGCTGCTGGAGGGGAACGTACGGTGGCTGGAATTCGCTGGTCATGGAGCGGCAGTTTACCGGCCGGGTCCGACGGACTTCAGACCGCCAGACGTGTTTTCATGCGCTGGATCAAAACGCCCTCGGCCCTCGCGGTGCAAGCTGCGTTCACACCCGTCGGAAACGGGTGATGGAGACAACACCATGCAAGCCTTGAAATGGACACCTGCGCTGTGGCTGGGCTTTGAGCCCATGGACGGGATGAACCGGGAATTCATGGAACTGCTGGGCTGCGCACAGACGGCGCCCGACAGCGGGTTGCTCGACGCCTGGCAGGCGCTGGTGCAGCACGCGGCGGCGCATTTCGGCACCGAAGACCGCTGGATGCGCAGCGAGGCGTTTGCCACCGCCGACCAGCACACGCTGGAACACCGGGTGGTGCTCAACCTGCTGCGCGAAGGCCTGGGCCAGGCGCAGCACGGTGACCTGGCGCCGGTGCGGCAGATGGCAGCCGAGCTGGGGGCGTGGTTCAGCCGGCACACGCAGTCGCTGGACGCTGCGCTGGCCCTGCACATGCGCCGCATCACGACACCCGCCACCACAGCGACCTGACCGGTCGGTTGGTGGTTCAATGAACAGCCACAGAGGAGACCGCCATGGCCGACGCCACGCCCGCCAATGACAGCCCGACCGAGCCGCCACGCCCGCCGTCGGTGTTCGACCTGCGCATCACCGACCTGCGCGCTGGCGAGCCGCTGCGCTGGTTGCGCCTGGGCTGGGCCGACTTCGCGCGGTGCCCGCGCATCGGGCTGTTTTACGGCGTGTGCTTTTTTCTCATGGGTCACGCCTTGCTGGCGGTGTTTCGCGCCGCGCCGGCCTATGTGCTGGCGCTGAGCGCGGGCTTTCTGCTGATGGGGCCGTTTCTCTGTCTGGGCCTGTACGAGGCCAGCCGCGCATTGCAGGCCGGCGAGCGGCCATCGCTGCGCGCCTCACTGCTGGCGTGGCGGCCCACCCAGGGCACCATGGCCATCTTTGCGGGTGTGCTGCTGATCCTGGAGATGCTGTGGGGCCGGGCCTCGCTGGTGGTGTTCGCCGTGACCTTCAACACCATGCCGTCCACCACCAACCTGGTGGCCCAGCTGCTCAACCTCGACAACCTGACGTTTCTGATCACCTACATGGTGGTGGGCGGTGTCTTTGCCGGTCTGATCTTCGTCACCAGCGTGATCTCGATCCCGATGATCCTGGACCGCCGCGTCGATGCTATTTCGGCGGGTCTGACCAGCATCCGCGCCTGTCTGCAGAACCCGGGCGTGATGCTGCTGTGGGGCGCGCTGATCACGCTGCTGGTGGGCTTGGCGATGCTGCCGTACTTCGTGGGTCTGCTGGTGGCGGGACCGGTGCTGGGTCACGCCACCTGGCACGCTTACCAGGGCACGGTGAGCGGCCCGATCTGACAGGGCTCAGCGGCCGGGCGGTGTGTCGCCGCGCTGACTGCCGCCGCGACGGCCGGGGCGTTTGCCCAGCAACGCGGGTTCGATGCTGTCCTCGAACAGCGGACACAGCGACTGCACGCTCTCCAGCGCGGCCTCTTCACCCATGGAACGGCACAGGCGCTGGTGCAGTTCCACCCGAAGGAACCACAGGCTTTTCGGGTCCACGGCCACCAGCAGCCGGTGCCGCAAGCGCTCGTCTTCCCAACCCGCATCGCCGGGCAGGAGGTCGATCATGGCGCGGCGGATGCGCGACAGGGCCGCCGGGTCGTGGCGCGTGGGCTCGTTCATCAGTCGCTGTGCGACCGTGTCGAAGATGGTGGTGAAGATGCGCATGGATTCCGGATGCTTCCTCGGCGAGATTGCCATTGACCAACACAACGCATGACAGAGGCGTGTATTCCGCCTTACCCCCCGGGTTTGTAACACGCCGGAGGAACTTTTTTCAGCGGTTCACATCGACAACCAGCCGCCCGCGCACCCGACCGGCCAGAATTTCGCTGGCTGCGGCCACGGCTTCGGCCAGGCCGATCTCGGTGGTGATGGCTGCGAGCTGTTCGCGGTTGAGGGTTTTCGCCAGATTTTCCCAGGCGGCTTCGCGCCGGACCATCGGTGCCATCACGCTGTCGATGCCGTACAGCGTGACGCCGCGCAAGATGAAAGGTGCCACGCTGGCCGGCAGATCCATGCCCTGCGCCAGACCACAGGCAGCAACGGCGCCGCCGTAGCGCGTGCTCGCGCAGGCGTTGGCCAGCGTGTGGCTGCCCACCGAATCCACCACACCGATCCAGCGCTCTTTCTGCAGCGGCTTGCCCGGCGCACCCAGTTCCTTGCGGTCGATCACGACGGCCGCCCCCAGCGACTTCAAATAATCCACCTCTTGCGGACGCCCGGTCGACGCCACCACCGTGTGGCCCAGACCCGCGAGCAGCGAGATCGCCACGCTGCCCACGCCACCGTTGGCGCCGGTCACCAGCACTTCGCCGCTGCCCGGGGCCATGCCTGCATCGGCCCAGTGCCGTTGCAGCGCCATCACGCACAGCATGGCGGTGTAGCCCGCCGTGCCCACCGCCATGGCGTCGCGTTCACTCAGGGTGGGGGGCAGAGCCACCAGCCAGTCGCCCTTGACGCGTGCCATTTGCGCGAAGCCGCCGCAATGGGTTTCACCCACCCCAAAGCCGTTGAGCAGCACGCGGTCACCCGCTTTCCACTTCGGGTGGTCGCTGTACGTGACCGAGCCCGCGAAGTCGATGCCCGGCACCATGGGGAAACTGCGCACCACTGGCGATTGGCCGGTGATGGCCAGGCCGTCCTTGTAGTTGAGGGTGGAGTAGTCGACGCGCACCGTCACGTCGCCGCTGGCGGGCAGTTGCGCCTCGTCCAGCTCGGTGAGGTCGCAGCGGTAGCCGGTCTCGGGTTTGGTGATGACGAGCGCCTTGAACATGGGATTTCCTAAACAGGGGTGTCGGGGGGCCGGTTCGGATCGGTCTCGCGCCACAGGCGAACAGTGAGCCACCAGCCGATGAGGGAATTGATGAGCGCGAACACGCTCACGATCAGGCGGATGCCCATGGGCGGGTCGTTGAGCTGCAGGAAACCGACCATGAAGCTGGAGAGCCCGTTGAACCCGAGCATGAGCCAGAACAGGCTGCGGCGGGGTTGCCAGAGGCGGTGAAAGATGTGGGAGATCGAAGGCATGGCGTCATTGTGCAGGGGCCGCCTTGCCCGCCTCTTGCTCCTGCAGCAGGCGCCACATGACCTTGCCACTGCCGCTCTTGGGCAGGGCCGGCACGAATTCCACCGTGCGCGGGCATTTGTAGACCGCCATGTGCTCGCGGCACCAGTCCAGGATGTCCTGCTCGCTGGTGGTGGCGCGGTGCGACTCGCGCAGCACCACCACCGCCTTCACGCTTTCACCGCGGTAGGCATCGGTGGTGGCGATCACGCAGGCTTCGGCAATGGCTGGGTGCTTGAACATCAACACCTCCACCTCGGCCGGCCAGACCTTGAAGCCGCTCGCATTGATCATGCGTTTGAGGCGGTCGGTGATGAAGTAGTAACCGTCCTCGTCGATGCGGCCGAGGTCGCCCGAGCGGAAGAAGCGCTTGCCCTCGATGGTCGTGAAGGCGGCCTCGGTGGCTTCGGGACGTTTCCAGTAGCCGTCGAACACCTCGGGCCCATGGATGATGATTTCGCCGGCTTCGCCCTGCGGCATCTCTTCCAGCGTGATCGGGTCGACCACGCGCGCTTCGGTGCTGAGAAAGGGGATGCCCAGGCATTGCTGCTTGGGGTGGTCGGGCGGGTTGTTGTGCGAGGGCGCGGCGGTCTCGGTCAGACCATAGCCCTCTGAGTAACGCAGGCCGTACTGCTCCAGCAGCCGCTGCGCCACCGCCTGTGGCATCGCTGCGCCACCGCCGCCCACCAGCACCAGGCTGGAGAGGTCGTACTGGTCGAAGCGCGGGCTGGCCAGGAGGTCGATGATCATGGTGGGGATGTTGGTCCAGTGCGTCACTCGCCAGCGCGAGATCAGCTGGCCGGCCAGGTCGCGGTCCCAGCGCGGCATCACCACCATGGTCGCGCCGGCGTACACGGCCGCGTGCATGCCCGCCACCATGCCGGTGATGTGGAACATGGGCACCACCAGCAGGCCCACGTTTTCCACCGTGCTGTTGGTCCACAGGCCCACGGCCACCGCGTTGTGCATCACCGTGCGGTGCGGGTGCATGCAGCCCTTGGGCAGGCCGGTGGTGCCACTGGTGTAGGGCAACACCGCCAGATCATCGGGGCCGCGGTTGTGGGCGGGAGCGGTGCCAGTGCAGGCCAGTGCGTCGGCCCAGTCGCTCACCGATCCGCCGGGCAGCGATGGCACCGCATGGTGCGCGCCCAGCCAGTCGGCCCAGGCCGGCGGCACCTCGGCCTGCGCACCGAAAGCATCGCTGTAGTGCGACACGACCAGGTGGCGCAGGCGCGCGGCCTCGGGCACCTCGGCATTGGCCTTGACGAGTTCGCCCGCCAGATCGGCGGCGGCAATGGCCACGCGTGCATCGGGGTCGGTGATGTAGTGCTGCAGCTCATCGCTGCGATTCATCGGGTTCACCGGCACGACCACCGCGTTGGCGCGAAGGATCGCGAAGTGCGCTACCACCCACTGCGGGCAGTTCTGCATCAGCAGGATCACGCGGTCGCCGTCCTGCACACCCTGCTCTCGCAGGTGGGCGGCCAGGCGCTCGGCCTGATCGAACACCTGGCGCCACGTGAGCACCTGATCGAAGAACACCAACGCGGTCTTGTCGGGGTAACGCAGCGCGCTCACCGCCAGGTTGTGCCAGAGCGAGGTCGCCGGCGGCGTGATCCGGTGCGGCAGGCGCCGGGGCCAGAAACGGTGGTGCGGCGCGGGCGCGCGCCCCTCAGCCGTGTTGCTGTTGTTCATGCGCTTGTCTCCAGGGTTCTTTGTTTGGCCCACAGGATACGGGTCCCCCCGTCAGGATGAAAACACGGCTTGTCGCACCAGAGACCGCCGAACACCTGCTCAATGGCACGGAACCTGCAAGCGTTGCCGGTGGGGCGACAGCGTGCGCACACGCCCGTGCAGGCATGTTCTTTTTGCATGACTTTCCCACGTAAACCCCGATCCCGGGTCCAAAAGGCCAGGGATACATTCGGTTGCGGCCGCGAAGTGCACCCAACAGGTGCACGTCCAGCGCCGACGGACATCCTTTCAAACACAACGGAGAGAGCTGATGAAGATGACTACCTTGAAACTGGCGGCCTTGGGCCTGAGCGCTGCAGCCACCCTGGCCAGCATGCCAGCCCACGCAGGCAAGGACCTGGACGCCATCAAGAAACGGGGCGAACTGATCTGCGGCGTGAACACCGGCCTGGCGGGCTTCTCCGCTGCCGACAGCCAGGGCAAGTGGAGCGGCATGGACGTGGATGTGTGCCGTGCCGTGGCCGCCGCCATCCTGTCGAACGCCGACAAGGTGCGCTACGTGCCCCTGACCGCCCAGCAGCGCTTCACCGCCCTGCAGTCCGGCGAGGTCGACATGCTCGCCCGCAACACCACCTGGACCTTGACCCGCGACGCCTCGCTGGGCATGCACTTCACCGGCGTGAACTTCTACGACGGCCAAGCCTTCATGGTGCCCAAGAAGCTCAACGTGAAGAGCGCCAAGGCGCTCAAGGGCGCCACTGTGTGCGTGCAATCCGGCACCACCACCGAACTGAACCTCACCGACTTCTCGCGCGCCAACAAGCTCAACCTCAAGCCCGTGGTGTTCGAAAAAGTCGAAGCCGCCACCGCCGCCTACGTGGCGGGCCGCTGCCAGGCTTACACCACCGACGCCTCGGGCCTGGCTTCGATCCGCGCGAAGGAAACGCCCAAGCCCGAAGAACACGTGATCCTGCCCGAGCTGATCTCCAAGGAACCCCTCGGCCCGGCCGTGCGCCGCGGCGATGACGAGTTCTTCGGCATCGTGAAGTGGGTCGGCTATGCGCTGATCGAAGCCGAGGAATACGGCGTCACGCAGGCCAATGCCGACTCGATGAAGACCAGCACCAACCCGAACATCATGCGGCTGGTCGGTGCGGGCACCGAGGACACCGGCAAGGTGCTCGGTCTGGACAAGGAATGGGCGCTGCGCGCGATCAAGGCTGGCGGCAACTACGGCGAACAGTTCGAACGCCACGTCGGCCCCAAGACCCCGATCGGCCTGCCCCGCGGCACCAACAACCTGTGGACCAACGGCGGCCTGATGTACGCCCCACCGGTGCGCTGATCTGCGTGAACCGTCGCCGGCTCCCCGCGGGGCCGGCGACCACGATGCTCCTTCGTTCCACAGGCCCTGGGTCGCGCACCCCGGGCCTGTGGCGCAAACGACCCCTGAACACCGGATGGCGAGGCCGCATTGAACACGCAACCCCCCCCGAAAAAACGCACGTGGTCGCTCAACAGCCGGGCCACGCGCGGACTCATCTTCCAGCTGATCGCTCTCATCCTGATCGCCGCCGGCGTGTGGTTCCTCGCGCACAACACGCAGGAAAACATGCGCATCCGCGGCATCCAGAGCGGCTTTGATTTCCTGGGTGCCGCTGCCGGTTTCGACATCGGCGAGACCCTGGTGCCCTACGACCCGAGCGAGAGCTACGGCAAGGCCATCTGGATCGGCGTGCTCAACACGCTCAAGGTGGCCGTCATCGGCATCGTGCTGACCACCCTTCTGGGCGTGCTGATCGGCGTGGGCCGCTTCTCGCGCAACGCGCTGGTGCGGGGCCTGTGTTACGGCTATGTGGAGACCTTCCGCAACGTGCCCATCCTGCTGCAGCTGCTGATGTGGTACTTGGTGTTCATCGAGGTGCTGCCCGCGTCGAACGAGGCCTGGAACTCGGCCAACCTGTTCTACCTGAGCAAGGGCGGGTTCTCCTTTCCCTTCCCTTCAGCCGGTGTGGGCCAGGTGCTCGCGGGAGCGGGCGTGGGCCTGATCGCGGGCTGGCTGTGGCGCCAGCGCATGCAGAAGCGCTTCGAGCTCACCGGCCAGCAAGGTGACCGCGTCTGGGGCCCGATCGCGCTGATCGTTGTGTTCGCGCTGGTGGGCTGGCTGGTCGCTGGCATGCCGATGGCGTGGAACATCCCCGAGCAGTTGCCCTTCATGGTGGAAGGCGGCGTGAGCGCCACGCCCGAGTTCATGGCGATCCTGATCGGCCTGGTGATCTACACCGCGGCCTTCGTGGCCGAGGTGGTGCGCGGCGGCATCCAGTCGGTCAGCCGCGGGCAGGACGAGGCCGCGGCGGCGCTGGGCCTGAACCAGAAGCAGAAGATGAACCAGGTGATCCTGCCGCAGGCCATGCGCGTGATCATTCCGCCACTGACCAACCAATACCTCAACCTCACCAAGAACTCGTCGCTGGCGGTGGCGGTGGGCTATCCGGACGTGGTCTCGATCGCCAACACCACCATCAACCAGAGCGGCCGCGCGGTCGAGTGCATCGCCATCATCATGCTGGTGTACCTCACCACCTCGCTGTCCACCTCGGCCTTCATGAACTGGTACAACCAGCGCATGGCCATCAAGGAGCGCTGAGCATGGCCGACACCTTCATCCCCATCGCGCCCCGGCCCTCGCCGGTCAAGACCTCGGGCTTCGTGCACTGGGCGCGGCGCAACCTGTTCGCCGGCTGGCGCAACACCATCACCACACTGTTCGTCGGCGCCCTCCTGCTCTACGTGCTGCCGGGCCTGGTCAACTGGGGCTTTTTGCGCGCCGTTTTCGTCAACGACGCGGATGCCTGCCAGGCCGCGCGCGGCATCGGCGCGTGCTGGGGCGTGGTGACCGAGAAGTACCGCATCATCCTGTTCGGCCGTTACCCGTATGAAGAACAGTGGCGCCCGCTGATCGCCACCTCGGTGATGCTCGGTGGCCTGGTGCTCAGCTGCATGCGCGCCTTCTGGAAGCCCTGGCTGGTGCTGCTGTGGATGGGCGTGCTGGCCGTGTTCTTCGTGCTCATGAGCGGCGGCGTGTTCGGCCTCAGCGAGGTGCGCACCGACCTCTGGGGCGGCCTGCCGCTCACCGTGATGCTGGCCACGCTCTCGATCTTCATGGCGTTTCCGCTGTCCATCGTGGTGGCGCTCGGCCGGCGCAGCCACCTGCCCGCGATCCGCTCGGCCTGCATCATCTACATCGAACTGATCCGCGGCGTGCCGCTGATCTCGGTGCTGTTCATGGCCTCGTTCATGTTTCCGCTCTTCATGCCGCAGGGCGTGACGCTGGACGTGCTGGTGCGGGTGATCGTGGGCATCACGCTGTTTGCTGCGGCCTACATGGCCGAGATCATCCGCGGCGGCCTGCAGGCGATTCCCAAAGGGCAACTGGAAGCGGCCGACACACTGGGCCTGTCCTACTGGCAGACGCAGCGCAAGATCGTGCTGCCGCAGGCCCTGGCCATGGTGGTGCCCAGCATGATGAACAACTTCATCTCGGTGTTCAAGGACACCTCGCTGGTCACCATCGTCTCGCTCTACGAGCTCACCGGCGCGCTCGCGCTCGCGCTGAACTCCGACGTGAACTGGCGGCCCTTCAAGATCGAGGCCTACATTTTCATCACCCTCGTGTACTTCACGTTCTGTTTCTCGATGTCGCGTTACAGCCTGTGGGTCGAAAAACAACTCAGCGCCAGCAAGGCGCGTTGAAGGAAAGCTGCATGTCCGATCCCATCATCCGTTTCGACAAGGTCAACAAGTGGTACGGCAACGACTTCCACGTGCTGCGCGACATCGACCTCGATGTGGCCAAGGGCGAGCGCATCGTGGTCTGCGGCCCCTCGGGCTCGGGCAAGTCCACGCTGATCCGCTGCATCAACCGGCTTGAAGAACACCAGCAGGGCCACCTGACCGTCGACGGCATCGAACTCACCGACGACATCAAGGCGATTGATCAGGTGCGCAAGAACGTGGGCATGGTGTTCCAGCAGTTCAACCTGTTCCCGCACCTCACCGTGTTGGAGAACCTCACGCTCTCGCCCATGTGGGTGGGCAAGATGCCGAAAAAGGAGGCCGAGGAAAAGGCCATGGTGCAACTGCAGCGCGTGCGCATCGCCGAGCAGGCGGGCAAGTACCCGCTGCAGCTCTCGGGTGGGCAGCAGCAGCGCGTGGCGATCGCGCGCGCGCTGTGCCTCACGCCCAAGATCATGCTGTTTGACGAGCCCACCTCGGCGCTCGACCCGGAGATGATCAAGGAGGTGCTCGACGTCATGGTGGAACTGGCCAACCAGGGCATCACCATGATCTGCGTGACGCACGAGATGGGCTTTGCCAA
Source organism: Polaromonas sp. (assembly GCA_013823505.1). The sequence goes on from PNMH01000007.1 coordinate 72,085, forward strand.
GGCCGTGGCCGACCGCGTGATCTTCATGGACCAGGGCCAGATCGTGGAGCAGAACACGCCCACCGAATTCTTCAACCACCCTCAGAACGAACGCAGCCGGGACTTCCTGTCCAAGATCCTCGGCCATTGATTCAAAAGGGTTCTTTTGGGGGCGGGGTTTTTGACTTGTGAGGGTCATTTGGCGCTGACACAATGCGCGGGTTCTCAAGGAGGCCCCATGTCCACACCCCCCCCGTTCACCGTTCAGCGGCTCTCCTGGCTGCGCTGGAGTTGCACCACCGCGCTGGGCCTGTCGGTGTGGTGCGCCGGGGCAGCGCTGGCCTTTGACGCGCAGGGCCACCGCGGAGCCCGTGGTCTGGCGCCCGAAAACACGCTGGCCGGTATCGAGCAGGCGCTGTCCATCGGTGTGACCACCCTCGAATTCGACGTGGTGCTCAGCGCCGAGGGCGTGCCGGTGGTCTCGCACGACACCGCGCCCAACCCCGACATCACGCGCGACGCCAGCGGCCGGTGGCTGCAAGCGCGTGGCAAGCCCTTCAACCAGCTGAGCCTGGACGAGATTGCAAGCCTCGACGTCGGCCGCATCAACCCGTCGAGCCGCTACGCCCGCGACTTCGCGAACCAGGCACCGGTGGACGGTGAGCGCATCCCCACCCTGGCCGCCGTGTTCGAGCGCATCAAGCGCCTGGGGGCGAACCACGTGCGCTTCAACATCGAACTCAAGCTCAACCCCAAGCGCCCGGACGAGTCGCCCGCGCCAGACGCTTTTGTGCGCGCCGTGGCGGCCGTCATCAACAGCCACGGCATGGCCTCTCGCACGACCCTGCAGAGCTTCGACTGGCGGGTGCTCAAGGCCAGCCAGACCATGGCTCCCGGCCTGCCGCTGTCGTTTCTGTCGACCCGCAACACCTTGGCCGATGGCGAATGGACCGCGGGCCTGAAGCTGGGCGACTTTGAGGACGCGCCGGGCATGGTGGCCGCTGCCGGCGGCAAGCTCTGGTCGCCCCATTTCAACGACCTGAGCCAGGCCGCGCTGTCGCGGGCGCGCGCGCTGAGCCTGCGGGTGATCCCGTGGACGGTGAACGAGCCCGCCGACATGGCCCGCCTCATCGACTGGGGCGTCGACGGCCTGATCACCGACCACCCCGAACGCTTGCGCAGCGTCATGCAGGCGCGCGGCATGGTGCTGCCACCCACCGTGACCACGCCCGCGCCCAACGCCGGCGTGGCCCTGCCCGACGCCAGACCCCAGCCGGTGCGCTTCGGCGTGGCGCCCGACCTGCGCTGAAGTGCCCGGCGACCTCTGGTCGGCGCCGCTGTAAGGACGCCCCTCGGCGGTCGACCAACGTCCATTTCCACCGTCTGGAGATGGCCATGCCCACCACCCTGCCCCGCCTCGCTGCCCTGGCCGGCGTCCTGCTGACGTCGGGGTCCGTTGTGGCCCAGACCTGCGAGGTTCGATCCGGCCCCCGACCACCGGCCGTGGTGGAGCTCTACACCTCGGAGGGCTGCAGCTCCTGCCCGCCAGCCGACCGTTGGCTCTCCACCCTCAAGACCCAGGACAAGGTGCTGGCCCTCTCGTTCCATGTGAACTACTGGAATCACCTGGGCTGGCGGGACCCATTCGCCACCCCCGAGACCACCGCCCGCCAGTACCGGCTGAAGGAAGCGCTGCGCGGGAAATACGTCTACACACCCCAGGTGGTGCTCAACGGGCGGGACCACCGCGAATGGCCAGGCCAGAGCGCGGGCAGCCTGGCCGGCCTGCCTGCTGCGACTGCGCCGGCGTTGCGCCTGAGCCGCCAGGGTGCTCTGGTCACCGCACAGATCGAAGCGGCCCCGGGCACCGGGATGGCTGGCGAACTGGCGGGGTATTGGGCAGTGCTGCAGGACGGCCTGGAGAGCAAGGTCACGCGCGGTGAAAACGCAGGTGAAAACCTGCGCCACGACCACGTGGTGAGCCTGTACCAGCCGGTGGCGCCCTGGTCTGCCGCGCAGGGCGGCAGTGCCCGGCTCACCCTGCCCGCCGGCTCCACGCAGCGCGTGGCCTTCGTGGTGACCAACGCAGGGCTGACCCAGCCGGTGCAAGCCCTGGTGCTGCAGTGCCCCGCCTGAAAACGCGGCATTCAACCCCGCTGATGGAACCAACCCGGACCGATCCGTATCATCTCAACCCATGCGCCACTGGCTCCTCATCCTCATGATCGCCCTGCTGCCCCTGCGCGGCTGGGTGGGTGATGCCATGGCGGTGGAGATGCTGGCCCAGCCCGCACACGCCAGCATCGCGATGGGCGGGCACGGCGGGGATCATGCCGATCACCACACCATGAGCGACGACCGCTGCGCCTGCGACGAGCACGCCTCAGCCTCGCAGGACGGCGCCGAGCACCAGCACAGCGCCTGCGACGTCTGCAACCTTCCCGCCCTGGCCATGGCCGTGCTGGACGTGCAGACCCCACCCACGGCTCACCGCGATCTCGCGCAACCGGCCGAAGCTTTCGCCAGCAGCGAGGCCCAGCGGAGCGTCAAACCGCCCATTTCCTGAGTTCACACACCACAGGTGCGTCCGCTGTGGCCCGATCGGGCTGCGTCAGCGGGCGACGGTTCGTGATTTCAGGAGATTCCCATGATGGTTTTTCGGCGGTTGTCACCGCCTTTGAAGAGCACCCCGGGCCACTTGCTGGCCCTGGCCCTGTCGGTCGCCTGCTGGCCGGCGCTGGCACAAACGTCCAGCGCGCTGCAGGCCGCCAACCCCGACGCCCCGTCCACCGGCATCCCGCTGGCGCTGCCCCCCACTGGTTCGGCACCCCCGCAGGATCGCCCGGCCGACCTCGCCCAAGCCAGGGAAATCTGGCAGCGCGCCAACGAGCGCGTGGCCGAGTTTCCGCGTGGCCATGTCGACCTGCTGCGCTGGGAGGCAAAAAACCCGGGTGATGCGACGCCCGTCACCGGCGGCAACGCCCACCCGGCGCCACTGGATCTGGCGCAAGCCCTGAGGCTGTCGCTGCGCCAGCGGCCCGACCTGTTCACCCGTGCCGACATGAATGCCGTGGAAAAAGCCGCCGTGCAGGTGGAATATGCCCGGCACGTGCGCGAGGTGCAGCGCACCTGGATCGACGCGGTGAGCGCGCGCCAGAGCTGGCGCCACGCCAGGGAGGTGTGGGACGCCACCCGCACCGGCAGCGAGCTCGGGCGGCGCATGGTGGTGGCCGGCAACTGGAGCAAGGCCAAGCTCATGCGCGAGCAGCTCACACAAGCCAGCGCGTGGCAAATGGCAGTGGATGCCCAGAGCGCGGCCCTACAGTCGCAGGAGCGGCTGGCGCAGATGCTCGGCCTGTGGGATGCCGAGGCTGTTTCACAGATGGGAGAGCGCCTGCCGGCCAGCTTGCCCGCCGTGCCGGCGCGGCCCACACCCGGCGAGGGCATCACACCCGCCACGCTGGAGTCTGCGGTGCTGCGCGGTCATCCCCTGCTGGACCTGCAACGGACCAGGACCCAGCGCGAGCTCGTTGCCGTGAGCCCCGGCAGCCGAGCCGCGTGGACCGCCGCGGTGGACGCCGCACTGGCGGTCATGCCCGAGCCGGGTGCCACGGCAACCCCGCCCCACATCGCCAACCTGCCGCTGCTGCGCGACCACCCGCTGGAACGGGCCATCGAGGCCGAGAGCGCCTTGCTGCGCGCAGCCAGCGAGCGACGCTCCATGGCGCGCCAGGCATGGGCCAACCTGCAAGCGCGCCACGCCAGCGCCGTGCATGCGCAAAACGTGGTGGCCCAGCTGCAAGCCGCGCTGGAGCAGGAAACCTTGCTTCGCTACAACGGCATGCTGCAAAGCAGCTGGGACCTGCTGGCCAGCGCGCGTGAACGCATGCAGTCGCTCGACGCCGCCTCGCAGGCCCGGCGCGATTTCTGGCTGGCCCAAGCGGACCTGCAAGCCCTCCTGAGCGGCGCTGACTATGCAAGCCCCGACCCATCTTCCCAAGCCGGCACCGGCGCGGCCAAAGCACCGGCAGGACACTGACATGAACAAGACAATGAACCGCAGAAACTGGCTCGCCGGTGCGGCCGTGGGCGCCGTCGCGGCCACCAGCGTGAGCCGCGTGGCCCTGGCCGCCATCCCCGAGCCGGTGCAGCAAACTTCAGCCAACACCGCCCCACCCTGGACGCCCCCCGGCGTCACCGGCGCGGGCCGACCCTACAACCCGGTGGTCACGCTCAATGGCTGGACCACGCCCTGGCGCATGAACGCTGGCGTCAAGGAATTCCACCTGGTCGCCGAACCGGTGGTGCGCGAAATGGCGCCAGGCTTCATGGTGAACATGTGGGGCTACAACGGCCAGAGCCCGGGTCCCACCATCGAGGTGGTTGAAGGCGATGCGGTGCGCATCTATGTGACCAACCGCTTGCCCGAGCACACCACCATCCACTGGCATGGCCAGCGCCTGCCCAACGGCATGGACGGCGTGGGCGGGCTGAACCAACCGCAAATTCCGGTAGGCAAGACCTTCGTCTACGAGTTCACGGCGCGCCGCCCAGGCACCTTCATGTACCACCCGCACGCCGACGAAATGACGCAGATGGCCATGGGCATGATGGGCTTCTGGGTCACGCACCCGAAGGCGAAGCACCCGCTGATTGAAGACGTGCAGCGCGACTACTGCTTCCTGCTCAACGCCTTCGACGTGGAGCCCGGCAGCATGACACCGCAGGTCAACACCATGCTCGACCAGAACATCTGGAGCTGGAACAGCCGCGTGTTCCCCGGCATCACGCCGCTGGTGGCGCGACTGGGCGAGCGGGTGCGCGTGCGCGTGGGCAACCTCACCATGACCAACCACCCGATCCACATCCACGGCATCGAATTTGAAGTGAGCGGCACCGACGGCGGTCCCACGCCCAAAGGCTCGCGCTGGCCCGAGGTGACGACCGACGTGGCCGTGGGCCAGATGCGCCAGCTGGAGTTCATCGCCGACGAACCGGGCGACTGGGCCATGCACTGCCACAAGAGCCACCACACCATGGGCGCCATGGGCCACGGCGTGCCCACCATGATCGGTGTAGACCACCGGGGCCTGGTGGCGCCGTTGCAGCGCGCCGTGCCCGACTACATGGTGATGGGCGAGCGCGGCATGGCCGACATGGGCGAGATGCAGATGGAGCTGCCCGCCAACACATTCCCCATGATGACCGGCACCGGCCCGTATGGCCCCATCGAGATGGGTGGCATGTTCACCACGCTGAAGGTGCGCGCCGACCAGAAGGCCGGCGACTACACCGACCCCGGTGTCTACCAAATGCCGCCCGGCACGCAGGCGCGGCTGGTGGACACCGGCACCGCGCCCGCGGCCACCCGGCCCGCCGCACCCGCCTCGACGACAGCACCCGCGGCCACCGTGCGCAAGCCCGCAGGCGGCCACGGCAACCACTGAACCCCCTTCGGAGAACACGCATGACCTTCAAGACAAGACGCTCCCTGCTCGCCCTGCCCTGGCTGCTGGCCTTGCCGCGCGCCTTCGCCCATGGCGAACAACACGGCAAGGCCGCCGGCCCGGTGGTGAAAGAGCAGAAACCGTGGGGCATCGCCGGCGAACCAGCCCGCGTCCGCCGCACGGTCGACATCCGCATGAGCGACGACATGAAGATGAGCCCGAACCACATCGACGTGCGCGAGGGCGACACGCTGCGCATCCGCGCCATCAACGTGGGTCGGGTGCTGCACGAGATCGTGATCGGCACCGGCGACGAGCTCAAGGCCCACGCCGAGATGATGAAGAAGTTTCCCAACATGGAGCATGAAGAGCCCTACATGGCGCACGTGCCGGCCGGCCAACGCGGCGAGATCGTGTGGACCTTCAACCGCCCCGGCGACTTCGAATTCGCCTGCCTGATCGCGGGCCATTTTGAAGCCGGCATGCGCGGCACCATCCGCGTCGCCCCCAAAGCCTGATTCCACTGGAGATCACCATGCAACGACGTTCCCTCATCAGCGCAGCCGCCGCCTTCGCCGCCGCAGCAAGCGTGCCCGCCTGGGCACAAACACCCGCCGCCCTGCCGGTGCTGCAGGTCTGGAAAGACCCCAACTGCGGTTGCTGCCAGGACTGGGTGAAGTACCTGCAGGCCGATGGCTTCCAGGTCCAGGTGTTCGACACCGGCAACGCCGCCGTGCGCAAGCGCTTGGGCCTGCCCGAGAAGTTTGGCTCGTGCCACACCGGCCTGATCGGTGGATACGCGATCGAAGGTCATGTGAACGCGCGCGAGATCCGCCGACTGCTGACCGAAAAGCCCAAGGCCATCGGCCTGGCGGTACCGGGCATGCCGGTGGGCAGCCCGGGCATGGACGGCGCTGTGTATGGCGATCGCCGCGACGCTTACGACGTGGTGCTGGTGCAGCCCGACGGCACGGGCCGCGTGTACCAGCACTACGCCGGCAACGCTGCGGGCTTCAAGCGCACCGCCACCACGGACGAGGCCTTGCCCAAGGCCGAGGGCGAGGTGCGCCGCGTGGACACGGCCGCCGGCAAGATTTCGCTCAAGCACGGCGAGATCAAGAACCTCGACATGCCCCCCATGACCATGGTGTTCCAGGTGAGCGACCCGGCCCTGCTGGGCAAGGTGAAGGCCGGTGACAAGGTGCGCTTCACCGCCATCCAGGTCAACGGCGCCTACACCGTGACGAGCATCGAGCCCATGCCCTGAGACCTCTGCGAACGGGCGCTGCTACAGGTTTTTACAGGGTGGCGTGCTAATGTGCCGCCATGCCCAAAACCCTTCGCTACACCCTCATCTCGCTGCGCGAGATGGTGATGTCATTCGGCCCCTTCGCACTGCTCACCATCGCCCTGCTGGGCCTGGCCTACTGGTGGCTCGACCCCAACCCGCCCCAGCGGGTGGTGCTGGCCACCGGCCCGGACCAGAGCGCCTACGCGGAGTTCGGCAAGCGCTACGCCGAGGCGCTCAAGCGCTACGGCATCTCGGTGGAGTTGCTGTCGTCCGAAGGCTCGTCGGCCAACCTCGAACTGCTGCGACAGGGCAAGGCCGATCTCGGCTTTGTGCAGGGTGGCACGGCCGACATCGCCTATGACGAGGAGGACACCCTCACCTCGCTGGGCAGCCTGTTCGTCGAGCCGCTCTGGCTGTTCTACCGCGAGGACTCGGCCAGGCGCCTGCGCAAATCGCCGGTGATCAGCAACCTCTCGGAGCTGAACGGCTGGCGGGTCAACGTGGGCACGGCCGGCAGCGGCGTGCCGCGCCTGTTCGCCACCCTGCTCGACGTGAACCGGGTGGACCCGAAACAGCTGCGCTTGAGCGAACTCGAGCAGACCCCGGCGACGGTGGCCTTCCTCGGCGGCGAGATCGACGCCGTGGTGTTCGCCTCGGCGCCGGAATCGCTGATGGTGCAGATGCTGCTTCAGACGCCGGGCGTGAAGCTGCTGGACTTTGCGCAAAGCGAGGCCTATTCGAGGCGCTTTGGCTACCTCACACCGGTGGTGATGCCACAAGGCGTGGTGGATCTGGCGCGCAACATCCCGACCCGCGACGCGCGCCTGGTCGCCTCCACCACCAGCCTGCTGGCGCACAGCGACACCCACCCCGCCATCCAGCAGCTCTTCGCACAAACGGCCACCGGCCTGCACGGCGGCTCGGGCTGGTTCAGCAAGGCGGGCGAGTACCCCAGCCTGGAACACAGCGAGGTGCCGATCTCGCCCGAGGCCGCACGCGCCATCAAGAACGGTGCGCCCTTTCTGCAGCGTTACCTGCCGTTCTGGCTGGCCAACCTGATCGAGCGCATGTGGCTGGCCATGGGTCTGATCCTGGCGCTGGCGCTGCCGCTCTCGCGCATCGTGCCCCCGCTCTACACCTTCCGCATCCGCAAGCGCGTGTTCCGCTGGTACGCCGAGTTGCGCGACGTGGAACAACGCTTCGAAGCCAACGCCGACCAAGCCGCCGACCTGGTGGAGCAGCTCGACGCGATGGAGTCGAAAGTGGAAAAGGTGGTGGTGCCGCTGTCTTACACCGACGAGCTCTATGCCCTGCGCAACAACATCCACCTGGTGCGCAAGAAATTGCTGAGGAGGGCCTGACCCGCGAAGCAGCGCAGCTTCGGGGTCGTTCAGATTCCGTCTGCCTTGAGGCTGTTCAGCCAGGCTTGGCGCGTCACTTCGTCCAGTGCTTCGTTGACCACGCCTTGGTCCGTCACCACGCGCAACTTGTCCTGCTCGATCAGGCGGTCCAGCCCGCGGCGGGTCATGGACAGCGACCGGCCGTGGGGCCCCGAGAACAGGAACAGCGTGCCGTGCGGGCTGGCCCAGGTGATCTGGCAACGCACAGCCTGACCCTCTTGCCACATGTCGACCCAGGTGCCCACACTCAGCTGCGACACCGGCTGCTGAGCCGCCATCTCGGCCTTGAGCTCCACCCAGTCACGCTGCAGGGGCTGCGTGTCGACAAACGAGGGCTGGGTGTCGGGCTGGGACTCAGGCGCGATGTCATCCATGAAACCGGTATCGCGCGCCTCGGTGGGCTGCATCCACGGTTCCAGTTCGATGTCGCCCTGCTGGCTGGGTGGCGAGTCTTGCGGCGGTTCGGCGCGCTGGGTCTTGTAGGCGGCTTCGTGCAAACCCATCAGGGCCTGGAAAAACGCCTCCGCCTGCTCCCTCGGGTAGTCGATGGAGTCCAGGCCCTCGCGCAGGGTGCGCAGCACGCCGGGGATGATCTTCACCAGGCGTGGGCGGTTCAGGCTGGCCAGCGCGAGCTGGCTCGACCACAACAGGTCGGGCAGGATGTCGCTGTAACGCAAGGCCGGCACTTCGGACGTGTCCATCCCCGTGGCGTTGGAGACTTCCAGCCGCGCCTGCGCCACCACCTGCGACCACGGGCCGGTGAGGAAACGCCGGACCACACCGGGCGAGCGGGCGAAGTCGTTGCGCGCACGAAACTCAGCGGCCACGCGTTCGGCCAGCAGGTTGCGCTGCTCCACCCGCACCAGCGTCTTCACAGCCAGGCCACGCGCCTGCACCTGCTCGGGCGCCATCGCTTCGGTCTGCGAGCGGTTGAAGCCTTGCAGCAAGCTGGAAAAGCGATCGGTGAGATCACCGCCGGGCTTCTGAAGCGCGTCGATGATGCCCCGCACCTGGCGCGAGAACCCGGCGTAACCGCGGTCTTGTTCGTGCGTGTAGGCCAGGCTGTGTTCGGTGATCGCATCGAGCAGGCGGCGCGCGGGGTTTTGCCGGTCGGCGAAGAAGCGCGGTTCGGTGCGTGCCACCTGCAACAGGGCGGGCTTCATGTCCTGCAACATCTCCCGCACCGGCTGCAGCAAACGCTCGTCGGTGGAAATCTGCTTGAGCATGAGCGAGACCACCTCGCTGGCCAGCGTGCGCACCATGGCGTTGCCCCCACCGGCGGCACCAGGCGCTCGCACGCCCTCCTCGGTGGGTTGGTCCAGGTTGCCCACGAGCAACTGGTGCAGGTGATCCAGGGTCAGCAGGGCTTCCGAGCCCGGCGCCGCCTCTTCCAGCGGCACACCGCCGCGACGAAGGGGTGCATCGCCAGCGAACGGGCGAGAGTCGGGCGACTGGACCACCGCATACCCCGCAGCCTGCACCCCCATGCGGTCGAGCAAGGCGCTCAACCGTGTGTAGAGACCCTGCAGTTCGTTGCCCAGCGAGATGGCGCCGGTCTGGAGCCAGCGGGAGCGAATGGCAGGACCCACGTGCAGGCCCTTGAGCGTCTTGATCAAGGCGCCGACCACCACATCGGCGCGCAAAGGATTGGCGTCTGGATTCACCACCTGCATGCCCTGCGCCGTGCACAGTCGGGCGGTAAGGTCCACGATTTCGTGGTCCACCGTCATGCTGACGATCTGCTGCACACGGGCGAGCTCCACCGTCTCCTGCACCTGGTCGTCGCCCATGAGTTCGAGTTCGTCGAAGCTCACCGTCTTGGGCGAACGGGCCAGGGAGTCGGTCGCGGGCAAGGCGTTGCTCACCGCGTCGGCCAGCGACTCGATGAATTTGACAGCGATCAGATCGCGGTGGGTTTCGAGCGCGGTGCGTGCCTCGACCAGGCCTTGCTTGTCGTTGAGGTGCCGGGCCGACAGCTCTTTTTCCTTGAGCGAGGTGTGCAGTTTGTCCAGCCAACGGGGCACCCATTCGCGCGTCTGGACGAGCGCCTCCTTGAGGCAGGCGTCAAAGGCCTGGGGCTGGGCATCCATGCGGGCGGTCTCTTTCGTTCAAGTGGGACAAACTGAGGTCTGGCCCATTGTGACGAAGCACCACCCGCTTCACAACACCGAAATGGCGCCCAAAGCGCCGCCAGTTCAAGCCTTTTGCATCAAGGCTCGCCAGCCCTCGGGCCCCAGATCGCGCAGGGTTTGCAGGTTGCGCTCGACGATGGCGTCGGCGTCTCCACCCTCGCTGGCCACCGCGCGCTCGACACTCTCTTCGCGCAGCAGGTGCAGCGTCGGGAACGGCGCGCGGTTGGTGCAGTTGGTCACGTCGCCAGGCTCCGTGCCCTCGAACTGAAACAAAGGGTGAAAAGGTGCGACCTGGATCACACCTTCGAGCTCGTGCTCGGCGACCACGTCGTCCACCACATTGAGGAAATCGTTGAAGACCTCGAAGTCGGGGAACAGCGTGGCGTGCACCAGCAGCGTGGTGTCGATCTCTTCCGCCGGCGTGTTCACCAGCAGCGCGAGTTCGCGGTCGAGGTCGTCGAGAAACGCATCAAGATGGCGCGCCTGGCTCACCACGATGCGCACCTGGTTCTTCACATACACCGCCCGAGCAAACGGGCACAGGTTCAGGCCGATGACGGCCTTTTCCAGCCAGTGGCGCGTGGCGGCTTCGACGTCCTGCATCACTTCAATGCCTTGAATCTCATCCGTTTTGGTTTCGCGCCCTCTTCACCCAAACGCTTCTTCTTGTCGGCTTCGTACTCCTGGTAGTTGCCGTTGAAGAACACCCACTGGCTGTCGCCTTCGGCGGCCAGGATGTGGGTGGCGATACGGTCGAGGAACCAGCGATCGTGGCTGATGACCAGCGCGCAACCGGCGAATTCGAGCAGCGCGTCTTCCAGCGCGCGCAGGGTTTCCACGTCCAGATCGTTCGAGGGTTCGTCCAGCAGCAACACGTTGCCGCCTTCGGCCAGGGTCTTGGCCAGGTGCAGACGACCGCGTTCACCGCCCGAGAGGCTGCCCACGCGCTTTTGCTGGTCGCCACCGGAGAAATTGAAGCGGCCGCAGTACGCACGACTGGGCATCTGGAACTTGCCCACGGTGATCATGTCCAGGCCACCCGAGATGTCTTCCCAGACAGTCTTCTCGCCGGCCAAGCCATCGCGGCTCTGGTCCACCACGGCCATCCGCACGGTTTGACCGATCTTCACTTCGCCGCTGTCGGGCTGCTCCTTGCCGGAGATCAGCTTGAACAGCGTGGACTTGCCCGCGCCGTTGGGGCCGATGATGCCGACGATGGCACCCGCCGGGATCTGGAAGCTCAGGTTGTCGATGAGCAGGCGGTCGCCGAAGCTCTTGCTCACGTTCTTGAACTCGAACACTTCGTTGCCCAGGCGCTCGGCCACGGGAATGAAGATCTCGTTGGTCTCGTTGCGCTTCTGGTAGTCCACGTCGCTGAGTTCTTCAAAGCGCGCCAGACGCGCCTTGCTCTTGGCCTGGCGGCCCTTGGGGTTCTGGCGCACCCACTCCAGCTCTTTCTTCATGGCCTTGGTGCGCGCGTCTTCGGTGCGCTGCTCCTGCTCCAGGCGGGCTTCCTTCTGCTCCAGCCAGGTGGAGTAGTTGCCCTTGTACGGAATGCCGTGACCGCGGTCGAGTTCAAGAATCCACTCGGCCGCGTTGTCCAGGAAATAACGGTCGTGGGTGATGGCCACCACGGTGCCCGGAAAACGCTTCAAGAACTGCTCCAGCCAGTCCACCGACTCGGCGTCCAGGTGGTTGGTGGGTTCGTCAAGCAGCAGCATGTCGGGCTTGGACAGCAGCATGCAGCACAGGGCCACGCGGCGTTTTTCACCACCGGAGAGCACGCCGACCTTGGCGTCCCATGGGGGCAGGCGCAGTGCGTCGGCCGCGATTTCCAGCTGGTGTTCACCGTCGGTGCCCGAGGTGGAGATGACGGCTTCGAGCTGCGCCTGTTCGGCAGCCAGCGCGTCGAAGTCGGCGTCTTCCTCGGCGTAGGCGGCGTACACCTCTTCCAGTCGTTTCTGCGCGGCGCGCACGCCGCTCATGCTGTTCTCCACCGCTTCGCGCACGCTTTGCTCGGGGTCGAGCTGTGGCTCCTGCGGCAGGTATCCGATGCGGATGCCCGGCATCGGGATGGCTTCGCCTTCGATTTCCTTGTCGATGCCGGCCATGATCTTCAGCAGCGTGGACTTGCCCGAACCGTTGGTGCCGAGCACGCCGATCTTGGCGCCGGGGAAGAAGGAGAGCGAAATGTCCTTGAGGATCTGACGCTTGGGCGGCACGATTTTGCCGACCTTGTTCATGGAAAAGACGTATTGAGCCATTGCTGTGTGCCTGAGGAATCTGCAGCCAGGACGGCCGCGCAACCCCTGATTATCCCAGCATGCGACAATACGGCTCGTTGGGCACTTCAGTTGGCTCAACACCAGCCCTTCGCTGGGGTGCTTGCCAACCACGGTGGCACCAAACCCCTGAATCCATCTGCCCCAGACTGGCCGGGTGCCGCTTCCAACACCGAAGCGGCTCACGGAGTGGCCGATGCCCCCAGCGCCCTGGACGGGCGCCTCCAAAAAAATGACCTTTGACGATCTGAAACTGGCCCCGGCCATCGTGCAAGCCGTGCGTGAGCATGGCTACGAAACCCCAACCCCCATCCAGGCCGAGGCGATTCCCGCCGTGCTGGCCGGGCGCGACCTGCTCGGTGGAGCCCAGACGGGCACCGGCAAGACCGCTGCCTTCACCCTGCCCCTGCTGCAACGCCTGGCCGACGGCGAGCGCGCCAAGAACCGCTTCGGCGGCGTGGCCATCCGCGCCCTGGTGCTCACCCCCACCCGCGAACTCGCCGCGCAGGTTGAAGAGTCGGTGCGCACCTACGGCAAACACCTGACGCTCACCTCCACCGTCGTCTTCGGCGGCGTGGGCATGAACCCGCAGATCAACGCCATGAAGCGCGGCGTCGACGTGCTGGTGGCCACCCCCGGCCGCTTGCTCGACCTGCAGCAGCAAGGTTTCCTGGACCTCTCCGGCGTGCAGATGCTGGTGCTGGACGAGGCCGACCGCATGCTCGACATGGGCTTCATCCACGACGTGAAGAAAATCCTGGCGCTGGTGCCGAAAGAGAAGCAGAGCCTGCTGTTCTCCGCCACCTTCAGCGACGAGATCCGTGACCTGGCCAGCGCGCTGTTGAAAGACCCGCTGCACATCCAGGTGACCCCGCGCAACACCACGGTGCAGCGCATCACCCAGGTGATCCACCCCGTGGGCCGTGGCAAGAAAAAAGCCCTGCTGGTGCACATCATCAACCAGCACAACTGGAGCCAGGTGCTGGTGTTCACCCGCACCAAGTTCGGCGCCAACAACGTGGCCGAATTCCTCACGAAAAACGGCATCCAGGCGATGGCCCTGCACGGCAACAAGAGCCAGGGTGCCCGCACCCAGGCGCTGGCCGGCTTCAAGAGCGGCGACATCCGCGCCCTGGTGGCCACCGACATCGCAGCGCGCGGCATCGACATCGATGAGCTGCCGCACGTGGTGAACTACGAAATCCCGAACGTCAGCGAAGACTACGTGCACCGCATCGGCCGCACCGGTCGCGCGGGCAACGACGGCGCAGCGGTCAACCTCGTGAGCCTGGACGAAGAAGGTTTCATGATGGAGATCGAGCGCTTCACGAAGCAGCGCATCCCCGTGCAGATGTTCCCCGAGTTCATGCCCGAGCCGGGTGAGAAGGCCGAGCCGATCGCCATGGGCCGCCAGACCATCTGGGGCGGTGCCGGCAAGCCGCCGAGCCGCGACGTGATGGCTGCAGCCGCCAAGGCCGCGCGCACGGAAATGATGCAGCGCGTGCGCGAGAAAAAAGCCGGTGAGCCGCAACAGGCGCGGGGCAACGGCGGCGGTGGTGGCCAGCGCCAGCGCCCGGCCGGTGACGGCGCCCAGATCGACGGCCCGCGCGGCGAAGGCCGCCGCGGTGGTGGCGGTCAGCGTGCGAATGGCAACGGCGGCAATGGTGGTGGCCAGCCACGCAGCAACAACGGCCCACGCAACGGCGGCGGCCAGGGTCCACGCCCACCGCGCCAGCAGGCCGATCGCGGCGACCGCATGGACCGCGCACCGCGCGAAGACCGTGGCCCGCGTGAAGACCGCGAACCCGGCGCCGAGCGCCAGCCGGGCCCGAACGCCCACCTGGGTAGCCTGCGCATCAAGGAACCCCGCCCACGTGCAGCCAACCCGGGCGGCCAGCCCGATCCGCTGCGCACCAGCATCGACGCCATGCGCACCAGCAACCGCGGTGGCAAGGGCGGTGGCGGTGGCGGTGGCGGCCGAGGCGGCCCACGCGGTGGCGGTGGTGGTGGTGGCGGCAACGCCGATCCGCTGCGCACCAACTACGGCAGGATTCGCTGAACGGGTCGCTGAACTACAGTGCGGTCATGCAAAACGACCGCACGCTCCCCACACCCGACGCCCCGTCGGCCTTCATCGGCAACGGGGCGTCGCCACGATGGGCCACGCTCATGGTGGCCACCTGCAACGTGCTCAACCTGGCTCAGCCGGGTCGCCATTTCTACGATGGACAAGACCCGTACACCAACACCGAGTTCGATCGCAAGGTCGAGTGGCTGGGCAACCGCTTCAAGGCGCTCAACGCCGACGTGATCGCGGTGCAGGAAGTCTGGGATGAACTCGCCCTGCGCGCCGCCGTGGCACGCAGCGGCCTGCAATACAGCTCGGTGGTGGTGCCCGGCGCGGAGAACGGCCCGGGACAGATCGGCGCCCAAGGCACGCCGCGCGTGGGTATCGTCACGCGCCTGAAACTGGAGTCGGTCGAGTCGATCGTCAACTTTCCCGCCGCGGCGGTGGTGCAGGTGCCGGGCCTCGGCGCCCACACCCGATTCGAGCGTCCGCCGTTGGTGGCCACGCTCCGCATGAAGCACGGCCAGCCGGTGTGCGTGATCACCGCTCACCTCAAGAGCAAACGCCCCAAGTACCTGGAAGACGCCAGCGGCAAGACCATCGAAGACACCGACGACCCCGCCGTGCAGGCGCTGGGGTCCCTGCGTTCGCTCATCATGCGCGCCGGCGAGGCGCTGGCATTGCGACTGAAGGTGGTGGAGCTGCTGCACCGCACACGCCTGCCGCTGGTGCTCATGGGCGATCTCAACGACGGCCCGCACAGCGTGACCACGCAACTGATCGCTGCGACCTCGCAGGTGGCTTACGACAAAGGCGCGCGCGACAACGCGCTGTTCAGCGCCTGGGATGTGCAGGGCGACGCCGCGCTGCGCCGTGACGTGGCGTATTCCCACATCCACCAGGGCTACCCCGAGGTGCTCGACCAGGTGCTGGTGAGCGAGGAGTTTGTGGCCAGCAGCCGTGGCGCGATTGGCGATGTGCGGCGCGTGGAGGTGTTCAACGACCACCTCTTTGAAGGCCGCGACCGCACCCGCAGCGACCACGGCTTCGTGCGCGCCTTGCTCAGGCTGCGCCTGCCCGATGGCGCGTGAGCTTCAGACCTTGACGAACGCGGTCACCAGTGGCTCGTCGCCGACCTGCCGGCTCCAGTGGCCGTGCAGGTTGGCATCGAAGGTGGCACCTGCAGGCAGCGTGTCGGCCGAATAGAAGTGGTCGCCTGCGCCGAAGGTGCGAGAGCTGCCGTCCTGCAGGCCGATTTCCATCTGTCCTTGGAGCACGAACAGCCACTGCGGCGCATCGGTGCAATGGAACTGGCTGCGGAACCCCACCGGGCTCTGCCGCAATTGCAGACCGCTCGCGGGCAAGACCGGCGACAGGCGTGCAGCCGGCGTCCCCTGGTCGAGGTCGACGGTCTCCTCGCGGAACCGGGCGCGACCATCGGTGTCGGTGAACAGCACCACCTTGTGGAACGGAATCATGAAAGGCTCCTGAAAACGGTGCACGGTTGTACCAGACAGCACAACGCCCGGGGTCCTGCGAAGGAACCCGGGCGTTGGTGTTGCCAGCCTCGTGGGATGGCGACGGTGCTTGCGAAAACGATCAGTTGGACTTCACGGCGCGAGCGTTCACCAGTTCGGCACGCACGTCTTCACGCGACTTGCCCTGGGCCACGACCGGCTGTGGGTAGCGGTTGGGGTACAGCTGGTTGAAGCGCAGGCCCGTTTCGCCGTCGGCGATCAGGTCGCCATTGCGCTGGGCTTCGGCCAGTTCGGCCTTCACTTCAGCGCGGGTCTTGCCCTGCGCAACCACTTCAACGGCGGGTGCCGAAGTGCGGGTGGCTGCGTATTGCTCGGGGTACAGCTGGTTCAGACGCTGACCGGTTTC
>PNMH01000008.1 GCA_013823505.1 Polaromonas sp.
ACGATGCCCAGGCAGTGCACGACCGCGAAACCGCGAACCGGGCCTGAACCGAAGATCAACAACGCCAGACCAGCAATCAACGAGGTGATGTTGGAGTCCAGGATGGTGCCCCAGGCCTGGTCATAACCGGTGTTGATCGCCACTTGCGGCGGCGCGCCGCGGCGCAACTCTTCGCGCACGCGCTCGTTGATCAGCACGTTGGAGTCGATCGCCATGCCCAGCGCCAGCGCCATGGCGGCGATGCCGGGCAGGGTGAGCGTGGCCTGCAGCATGGACAGCAGCGACACCAGCAACAGCAGGTTGAACGCCAGCGCGATGCTGGAGAACATGCCGAACAGCGCGTAGTAGACGCACATGAAAAACACAATGACCGCGAAGCCCCAGATCACACTGTTGAAGCCTTTGGCGATGTTCTCGGCGCCCAGGCTGGGACCAATGGTGCGTTCTTCGACGATTTCCATGGGCGCGGCCAACGAACCCGCGCGCAGCAACAAGGCCGTGTCGCTGGCCTCGACGCTGGTCATGGCGCCGGAAATCTGCACCCGGCCGCCGCCAATTTCACCGCGGATCACCGGGGCCGTGACGACCTCCCCGCGGCCTTTCTCGAACAGGATGATCGCCATGCGCTTGCCCACGTTCTCGCGGGTCACGTCCCGGAAGATGCGTGCGCCTTTGGCATCCAGGGTCAGGTGCACCGCCGCTTCCTGGGTCTGGCTGTCAAAACCGGCCTGCGCATCGGTGAGGTTTTCGCCGGTCAGCAGCACGTCGCGCTTGACGACAACGGCTTGGCCGTTGCTCTCGGGGTAACGCTCGGAACCAAAGGGCACCGGGGCAGTGCCGCGCGCGGCGGCCTGACCGTCGGTGGACTCGTCGACCATGCGCACTTCCAGCGTGGCGGTGCGGCCCAGGATGTCCTTGGCTTTGGCCGTGTCCTGCACGCCGGGCAACTGCACCACGATGCGGTCAGCACCCTGCTGCTGGATCACCGGCTCGGCGACGCCCAGTTCGTTGATGCGGTTGTGCAGGGTGGTGATGTTCTGCTTCAAGGCCTGGTCTTGAACCAGGCGGGCCGCCTCGGGCTTGATGGTGGCCACCATCCTCACGCCGCTGCCATCAGGCGTTTCTGCCACCACCAGATCGGCAAACTGGTCCTGGATCAGCCTCTCGATCGTCTGCGCGGTCTGGGCGTCAGGCGCGCGCAGCTCGATGCTTTGCCCGCTGCGGTTGATGCCCCCGTGGCGCACCCCTTTTTCACGCAGGGCGCTGCGCAAGTCGGCCGCCAGCACGTCAGCCCGGCGCTGCAGGGCCGCGGGCATGTCGACCTGCAGCATGAAATGCACGCCACCGCGCAAGTCCAGGCCGAGGTACATGGGCGAGGCACCCAGCGAAATCAGCCAGGCGGGCGTGCGCGGCAGCAGGTTGAGCGCGACCACGTGGCCCGCGTCGGCCGGATCGGGGTTGAACGCTTTTTCGAGCGCGTCACGCGCTTTGAGCTGGTCGTCGGTGTTCTCGAAACGGGCCTTGACCGAATTGGCATCCAGCTGGATCAGCGCGGCTTGAACACCTTGGGCCGCCAACGCCTGCTCTACCCGGGTCACCGTGCCGCTGTCAATGCGCACCGTGGACCGCGCGGCAGAGACCTGCACGGCAGGCGACTCGCCAAACAGGTTGGGCAGCGCGTAGATCGCACTGATCAGCAAGACGATCAGAAGGATCGCGTACTTCCACAGCGGGTAACGGTTCATGGTGATGCCGGCCCTGGAGGCCGCAAATGTGTCAGCGGGATCGGTTGCGGGTCTGGTCGAAAACGCGAAGGGCGGTCAAGCCGCCCTATTGCCTCTTCAGACGCTCTTCAATGTGCCTTTGGGCAGCACTTGAACCACGGCGGTGCGCTGCATCTGGACTTCCATGCCGTCGGCAAGTTCCACACCGACGTAGATTTCACCGATCTTGGAGACCTTGCCGAGAAAGCCGCCGGCAGTCACGACTTCGTCGCCTTTGGCCAGGGCTTCCACCATGGCCTTGTGCTCTTTCTGGCGCTTCATCTGGGGGCGGATCATGACGAAATACAGCACCACGAACATCAGCACCAGCGGCAGCATGCCCAGGATGGTGGATTGGGTGTCGCCACCGGTGGCGGCTTGGGCGTAGGCAGAAGAAATGAACACGGGCGGTCTCCAACAGGTTCGGGATCAGGAAAAGGCCGAGCGCCCGACCCCCGCTGCAAGCGGCGCCGGGCGCTGGAACACAACCGGCGATTGTATGCCGGGGGGTCGAAGAGCGATGCCCGTGAAACCCTTGTCTCAGGCGGCCTTCGCCAGGGCATTCATTCCCGCGGGCTGGTTCCACTGCGTGAGCAAGCCGTCGCGGCGCGATCGTGCGGCGGCCAGGTTGCGCTCTTTCACGTGTCCGAAGCCCTTGATGTGCTCCGGAACGCGCGCAATCTCCACCGCCAGGTCCAGGTTGGTGCTGGTCAGCGACGGCAGCAACGCCTCGATGTCGGCCCGGTACTCTCCGATCAGCGCACGCTCGGTGCGGCGCTCTTCGGTTCGCCCGAAGACGTCCAGGGCGGTACCGCGCAGGCCCTTGAAGCGCGCCAGCCACTTGAACGCGGTGAACATGAACGGCCCGAAAGGCTGTTTGACCAGCTCACCGCGCTCGTTCTTCTTGGCGATCAACGGCGGCGCCAGGTGCACCTTGAGCTTGAAATCGCCTTCGAACTGGCTGGCGAGTCGGGCGTGGAAGGCCGGGTCGCTGTGCAAACGGGCCACCTCGTACTCGTCCTTGTAGGCCATGAGCTTGAACAAGTAGCGCGCCACGGCCTCGCTCAACGTGGTCTTGCCCAGCGGGGCCTCGGCAGCGCGCACGCGGGTGACGAAACGCTGGTAGTCGGCGGCGTAGGCGGCGTTCTGGTAGCCGGTGAGGAACTCCACCCGGCGCGAAATCAGCTCGTCGAGCGAATCGCGTTTCTTGAACAGGATCACCTGTTCACCGGCGCCGGCTTTCTGCCACAGCGCGGCCACCGCCTGGGGGTTGTGGGCGGCGCGGCGGCCCCACTCAAAGGCCGCCTTGTTCTTGTCCACCTGCACCGCGTTGAGCTCGATCGCGCGCATCAGCGATGCCAGCTCGAGCGGCAGCCAGCCCTTTTGCCAAGCGTAGCCCAGCATCATCGGGTTGGTGTACAGGCTGTCGCCCATCAGGCGCGTGGCGGCGGTTTCGGCGTCGAACGCACCGACCGACCCGGCGCCCAGGCTGTGCACCAGCGCGTCCACGCAGGCCTGCGCCGGGCTCTGCCAGTCGGGGTTCTTCACGAAGGCCGCTGTGGGCGTGGCGCTCACGTTCAGCGCCACATGGGTCCGGCCGGCGCGCAGCCGGGCCCAGGTTTCCTTGTTGGCGCTGACGATGGGGTCGCAACCGATGATCAGATCGGCCGACGCGGCCGACACGCGCGTGGTGCGGATGTCGTCCTGCTGCGCACCGATCAGCACGTGGCTCCAGGTCGCGCCGCCCTTTTGAGCCAGGCCCGCCGCGTCCTGCGTGACGATGCCCTTGCCCTCCAGGTGCGCGGCCACGCCGAGCAGCTGGCCAATGGTGATGACACCCGTGCCACCGACACCGGCCACGATCACGCCCCAGGCTTCCGCGCCCAGCACCGGCAACACCGGGTCCGGCAGCGCACCGCCCGTCCAGTCCAGCGCAGCGCCCTTTTTGTCCTTCTTGCGCAGCTGCCCACCCTCGACCGTGATGAAGCTGGGGCAGAAGCCCTTGGTGCACGAGTAGTCCTTGTTGCAGCTGCTCTGGTTGATGGTGCGCTTGCGACCGAACTCGGTCTCCAGCGGCTCGACCGACAAGCAGTTGGACTGCACGCCGCAGTCGCCACAGCCCTCGCACACCAGTTCGTTAATCACCACGCGTTTGGCTGGGTCCACGAGCGTGCCCCGCTTGCGGCGGCGGCGTTTTTCGGTGGCGCAGGTCTGGTCGTAAATGATGACGGTGGTGCCCTGGATCTCGCGGAACTCGCGCTGCACCGCATCGAGCAGGTCCCGGTGCTGGATGGCAATGCCTTCGGGCAGACCCTTCACGCCGTCGTACTTCTCGGGCTCGTCGGTGACGATGGTGATCTTGACCGCGCCCTCGGCGCGCATGCTCTGCGCGATCTGCACCACGCTGTGGCCTTCGGGGCGTTCACCCACCTGCTGGCCACCGGTCATGGCCACCGCGTCGTTGTAGAGGATCTTGTAGGTGATGTTCACACCGGCCGCGATGCTCTGGCGAACGGCGAGCAGGCCGCTGTGGAAATAGGTGCCGTCGCCCAGGTTGGCGAACATGTGCTGGTCGTGGCTGAACGGCTGCTGACCCACCCAAGGCACGCCCTCGCCGCCCATCTGCGTGAAGCCCACCGTGGCGCGGTCCATCCAGATCGTCATGAAGTGGCAGCCGATGCCGGCCATGGCGCGCGAACCCTCAGGCACCTTGGTGCTGGTGTTGTGCGGGCAGCCCGAGCAGAACCAGGGCTGGCGCTCGGCACCGGCCACGCCCTGTGTGAGCAGGGTCTGCATGGACTGTTCCTGCGCGGTCAGGATGGCCAACTGCGCGTCGATGCGCGCCATCACGTCTTCGGGCACCTGGCCCATCTTCTTCAGGCGCTTGGCAATGGCGCGCGCGATGATCGCGGGCGACAGGTCGGCGTTGGCGCGCAGCAAGGTGCGCTCGCTCGGGTTGGGCATGCTCCATTCGCCGCCGCTGAAATCACCCTCGGCCTCTTCAAACTTGCCCAACACGTTCGGGCGCACGTCGGGGCGCCAGTTGTAGAGCTCTTCCTTGAGCTGGTACTCGATGACCTGGCGCTTCTCTTCCACCACCAGGATCTCGCGCAGGCCGGTGGCGAATTCGCGCGTGGTCTGCGCCTCCAGCGGCCAGACCACGGCCACCTTGTGCAGGCGCAGGCCGATGCGCCGGCACGTGTCGTCGTCCAGCCCCAGGTCCAGCAGGGCCTGGCGCGTGTCGTTGTAGGCCTTGCCGCTGGCGATCAGGCCAAAGCGGTCGTTCGGGCCGGCGATGACGTTGTGGTTGAGCTTGTTGGCGCGGATGTAGGCCAGCGCGGCATACCACTTGTAGTCAAAGAGGCGGGCCTCCTGATCCAGCGCGTGGTCGGGCCAGCGAATGTGCACGCCGCCGGGCGGCATGACGAACTCGGGCACCACGATGTTCACGCGATCCGGGTCGATCACGGCGGTGGCGCTGGACTCCACGATCTCCTGGATCGTCTTCATGCCGGCCCACACGCCGCTGAAGCGGCTCATGGCGATGGCGTGCAGGCCCAGGTCGAGGATGTCCTGCACTGAGGTTGGGAAGAACACCGGCAGGCCGCAGGCCTTGAAGATGTGGTCGCTCTGGTGCGCGGCAGTCGAGCTCTTGGCGACGTGGTCGTCGCCGGCCACCGCGATCACACCGCCCCAGGGCGTGGTGCCGGCCATGTTGGCGTGCTTGAACACGTCGGAGCAACGGTCCACGCCGGGACCCTTGCCGTACCAGATGCCGAACACGCCGTCGAACTTGTTGGTGCCGGGCGGCGCAAAGCCCAGCTGCTGCGTGCCCCAGAGCGCGGTGGCGGCCAGTTCTTCGTTCACGCCCGGTTGGAACACGATGTTCTGCGCCTTGAGGTGGGGCGCGGCCTTCTGCAAGGCCTGGTCGTAGCCGCCCAGCGGCGAGCCACGGTAGCCACTGATGAAACCCGCGGTGTTCTTGCCCACCAGGGCGTCGCGCTGACGCTGCAGCATGGGAAGCTTCACCAGCGCCTGCACACCGCTCATGAAGGCGCGACCCTGGTCGAGGGCGTATTTGTCGTCCAGCGTCACGGTTTCCAGGGCGCGGCGGATGTGGTCGGGCAGGGGGGCGTTCATCGTTGTGTCTCCGTGATGGGCAGGGGCGCCTCATGAGCGTTTCGTGGGCGTTTCATGGACCAAGGCAGCGCGCCTCGTAGGCGCACCGCTCCAGTGTGGCGCACAGTGTATGCCCCACCGCGCGACAGGTGTTTGCGTTTCATGCCCACATTAGGGATGATTGAGCAAGATTCATTCTTGAAACGACTCATCATGGAAACACTCGACAAGTTCGACATCGCCATCCTGCAAGAACTGCAAAGCGATGGCCGCCTCACCAATGCCGAACTGGCCCAACGGGTGGGCCTCTCGGCCGCGCCCTGCTGGCGGCGTGTGCGCGCGCTCGAAGAGGCCGGCTTCATTCGCGGCTACCGAGCCGAAATCGACCGCGAAAAGATTGGCCTGGGTGTGCTGGCCTTCGTGCGTCTGGACGCCGACCGCAACAGCGGCGACGTCACGCGCAAGCTGGAAAACGCGATCCGCGAGATTCCGGAGGTCGTCTCGTGCCACTACATCAGCGGATCCGGCACGTTTGAACTGCAGGTGGTCAGCCGCGACCTCAACCACTTCAGCCAGTTCGCCCGAGAAGTGCTGCTCAACCTGCCCAACGTGAAAGACCTGCACACCAGTTTTTCGCTGGGCGAGGTGAAATCGGGAAGCGCACTTCCGTTGTCTCACCTGTTGGCTAAAAGTACGAGCACGGCAAACCGGCCCAGAACTTGAATTTTTTTGCATCCTTTCGTCGATGGTTTTCGACCTTTGGGTAACGAAGTCGCTGTAAGTTGTTGAGATGTGTGAATTTTTTCCGACTGTTGGCTTGCCATCGGTCATGCCGTTTCGTACCATTGGGCCATCAACCACCGTGGAGCAGGTACCGTAAAGTGCTCAGCCCACACTCCTCAGTTCCCATGAAGGAAACGTCGTGAAAAAAGCCCTGCTCCTGAAAACCACCCTGGCCCTGGCCTTGGCCACCCCGCTGCTGGCGTCTGCCGAATCGCAACTGGTCACCACCGGCAACGCCGTGGCCCGCCTGGACTTCCGAGTCATCATTCCTCGCGTGCTGTTCCTGGGCGTGGGTCAAGGTGCCTCCGGCACGCCGGCCAACAACACAAACGTTGATCTGGTGACCTTCGACTACACGACCACCCCAGGCCAAGTTGGCGCTGGCGTTGGCTCGCCCGGCGTCGTCTCCGGCAACGTGGTGCCTGTCCGTGTCGTGGGCAACAACGGCCAGATCGTGCTCACAGCCGCCACCACCGGCGCTTTGTCCAACGGTAGCGGCGACACGATTCCCTGGTCCCAGATCTCCGCCGTCACCAGCGCACCGGAACTGCCCAGCCCGGTGATTCCCCTGACCGGCGCCGGCGCCGGCAGCAACGTGACGCTCAACGGCACCCGGACCACCGACCGTTCCGCCAACTGGACCTTCAGTTTTGCCAACTCGGCCGTGGTGCCAGCCGGCACCTACGGCGCGACCGTGGCCAACAACAGCCGTGTGACCTACACCGCCACCATGCCCTGAGTGAGGTCAGGTCGGCAGCGTGGCTGCCACCACACCGTGGTCGCGGAGGGCTTGCGCATTGCAGCCCTCCGTTGCCATTTTTGGCGGGTCCGCCAGCGCTCAAGACAGCTCGCTTCCGATACCCTACCGACCACTCAACGCCACAATGCACCCATGAAGCGCATGACCCGCCACACCACCGCCCGGCCATTGGCCAGCGTCTGTCTGGCCCTGTTGTGCATGGCGGAGATGGCGGCGGCCCATGCGTGGTCGCTGAACGTCACCTCGGGCGCCCGCCGGCTGTTTCTGCATGTCGGCAACGGGACCGTCAGTGGTGCCAGCGGCACGCTCAACGGTGCATCGCCCACCACGAACGCCACCCGCAACCGGGTGGAGGTTTCGGTCCCGGTGGCCCAGTTGGGCAACGGCACGGCACTGGCCATGACCAGTAACAGCACGCAGAACATCAGCCTGTACGGCGACGGCAACAACACCTGCCCCACGCCCGCGAGTCAGGTCATGGTGGGTGCAGGGTTCCGTCGCAACACCGGCACCGCCAGCGCCACCCTCACCGTGGCATCGCCCGCGAACCTGACCAATGCGGCCGGCGACGCCATTCCCTTTTCAGAGATCAGCTGGACGGTCGCGGCCCCTGGCAGCGGTGTGCCCAACGTGATCTCTGCCGGCACGTTCAACGGCGGCACCTTGACCCTGGCCACCGTGCCGGGCAACACCTACCTCGAAAACTGCCACACGTTCAGCTACGCCAACAGCGCGGTTCGAGCGGCAGGCACCTACAACGGCACGGTGACCTACACCCTGGCCGCCCCATGAGGTTGTGCAGGCGCCTTCTATTGACGATCCTGGGCGTGCTGGTGGCTGGCGTTGCGTCGGCCAACCCGCACCGGCTCGACGATTCGCTGAGCCACACGGTGCCCCCCAACGTGCAGATGCAGTGGCTGCCGCTGACGCGGGGCCAGTCGAACGCGGGCGCCATGGAAGCCTGGGTGCGCGTCAACATCCGCATCGACACCCGTGACTGGATCGGCCGAAGCGGACGCATCTACATGGTGTTGCCGCGCGACGAGACTTCCAGCATCGAGGCCGTCTGGACGACGCAGGGGCGGCTGCAAGCCGGGCGGTTGGTGTCGGGCGAGCGCACCCTGGTGTTTGCGGGAGCCATCCCGGGCGCCACACTGGAAGACCAGATGCAGGTGCGCCTGCGCTCCAACGCCGACTGGTCTTCCAACAGCCGCCGCCTGAATTTCTACTTTGAGTTTGACGCAGACTGAGCGCCCAACATGCCGACTGAGCTTCCAAGACCGCTGCCCCGTGTTGCCCATGCGTTGCTGGGATGGGCGTTTGCCGGCGGTTTGCTTTCGGCACCGCTGGCGGGGCACGCCCAGGGCTTTGCGGCCTACATCACACCCCCGCGTTTCGAGGTGCAGGCCACGCCCGGCCAGGCCTTGCGCCAGGTGCTCGAGATCCAGCACGCTGGACAGCAAAAAGGCAACTACCGCCTCTACACCAGCGACTGGACGCTCAACGCCGACAACTCGGTGACGTTCAGCGACCAGCTCGCAGCCGACAGCTGCCGTCCCTGGGTAGCGATCGAGCGTCGCGAGCTGGTGATCGAGCCTGGCGGGCGCTACCGCTACCGATTTGAAATCACACCTCCGCCCGGGACGCCGGCGCGAGAGTGCCGCTTTGCCATCATGGTGGAGGGTCTGGAGCCAGCCCAGGTGCAAGGCAGTCTGAACTTTCCCGTGGGTGGCCGCATCGGCGTGATTGTGTATGCCACCATTGGCGACGCGGCGCCACAACTGGAGATCGCCGGCACCCGGGTGGTCATGGTGGAAGGCAAGTCAACGGCCGTGGTCGATGTGCGCAACCGCGGCAACGCACACGGTCGGCTGGAAGGCTTCGTCAACGGCACCGACGCCTCCGGTCGGCGTTTTGAAATGGCACCCGCGGACTTGCCGATCCTGCCTGGCGAGACGCGCCCCATCGCCCTCAGTCCTGTGGTTGAAGAGGGCAAGCCCGCGCCGGAAGTGCGTTTCCCGCTGGTGGTCAGTGGCAAGCTGGAGTGGGGCCGGAACAGCGTGCCGCTGGACACGCGCTTCGCTCCATGAGGAGTTGGGTGGCACACCCGTTCCGTTGCGTGCTGACCCTTCTGGGCGCGTGTGCCCCTCTGCTGCCCGCCGGGGCACAGACGACGCCTGCTGCACCCCCGACACCCGTCTATGTTGATCGGGTGATCGAGAACCTGCCACCCGAGGAGACCACCGACAACGGTGGCTATGAATACGACCGGGAAGGCTGGCCTCGCTTCCTGCGGCTGGAGACCCGGTTGGGCACACAACCCTTTGATCAGACCCAAAGCGCGCGCATCGGCTACGGCGTCTTCGGCCTGCTGGAAACACCCAACCACGGCACGCTGTCGGTCGATGGCACCTACGCGCCGCGCGACAACAGCGGCACCCTCACGTTGCGCCAGCGGGACATGCCGCTGGATGGCGGCTGGCTCGCGAGCAACGAACTCGGCGTGATCAATGCGCCAGGGCCCGACATCACGCGACTGCCAGCTCGCATCTACCTGCCCTCGGCCATCCTGCAGGGCCTGAGCACCGAGTGGGAAAACCCGGAACAAGGCCTGCAGCTGCAGGCCTCTACTGGAGAACCCGGGCGCTTGGACTTTTTGCCCGCCAGCGGATTCAGGTCATTGCCGGGACGGCGCACCACCGTCGGTGGACAGTGGCGCCTCAATGCATCCGGTGCCGACCCACTGTCCCGCCAGGGCTGGACGGCCGCGCTGAAGCACGAAGACGCTCGCGGTGTTTCGTCGCTCGACAACCCACAGCAGGCCAGCGACATAGTCAACGCCAACTCGACCCTGCTGGCCCTGCGGCACGAAGGCGCGGAGCACCATGTCCAGGCCCAGATGGTCAACACGCAGTCGAGCAACCTGAGCGGCGCGAGCAACGGGTTCTGGATCGACAGCGAATGGGACGACGGCCCGCGCCGGCACGGCGTGGGTGCTTACCGGCTGGAGCCCGATCTCACCTGGGCCAACCTGCCGCTGGCCAACGACATCGTGGGCGCCTATGTGCGCTCGAACTGGCGCACCCGCCAGTGGTCGGCCGAAGGCTCGCTGGACTGGCTCGATTCGATCAGCGGGCGCAGCAGCAGCGGCATTTTTGCCACCGGGTCTGCCCGCTGGCGCATCAACCGCGACCACACCCTCGGCGCTGGCGGGGCGCTGCGGCGCTTCAGCGGCAACGGCTGGAGCACTTACGCCGACTGGCGCATCCAGAACAGCTGGGGCAGCAGCGGCCTGAGGGTGGAAGTCACAGGCGGCGAAGACCAGGTCGCCTCCCGCGCCCTGAACTGGGACCAGGAGTGGTTGGTGCCGCAGGGATGGGCACTCTCCACCAGCCTGGGCACCACCGCATACAGCGCCGGCCAGAGCCTGCCCGCCGAAACCACCGTGAACGCGGCGCTGAGCGTGGCGGCGCCCCTCTCCAGCCGGGCTGGCCTGCGCGGCAACATCAACACCGAGCGCAGCAACAGTGGCCAGACCCGTCACAGCCTGAACCTGGGGGCCAACTGGCGGATCGATCAACGCTGGAGCGTGGAGGGCAACTACAACCGCTCCACCGGCCGCAGTCGCTTCAGCCCGTCACTCGACCCGCTGGCGCCGCTGGCGCTGGTGGTGCCGGACAGCGACCGCTCGTTTTATGCCGTGCTGCGCTACGAGTTCGAGGGTGGCAGCCGCAACGTGCCGCTGGGCGGCAAGGCCGCCGACGGCGGTGGCCGCATCGAGGGCACGGTGTACTTCGACACCAACCGCAGCGGCACCCAGGAGGCGAGCGAAACGGGCGTGCCCAACGTCACCGTGTTCCTGGACAACCGCTACGCCGTGCGCACCGACAGCCAGGGCCGCTTCGAATTCCCGTTCGTGGCCAGCGGCTCGCGCACCGTGACCGTGCGACCCGACACCTTGCCACTGCCCTGGAACGTGGTCGACGAGGGCCAGACCCGGGTGGATGTCCGCCTGCGCGAAAACCTGAGATTGAGCATCCCCGTGCAGCGCAACGACTGACCGGATCAGGGCGGGCCCGCCTCTCAAGTTCGCAGACAGGAGGCCGATAGTGGAGCATGTCCCGCCTGTCGCGCCCCCTTCTCGTTGGTCTGACCTCCTGCACCTTGTTGCTGGCGCCGGCGCCCGGCATGGGTGAAGGCCTGATGGTCACTTCAGGCAAGGCCAGCGCGTCGCTGGACTTCCGCATCATCATTCCACCCATCGTGCAAGTGCTGGAAAACAGCCATCCCGTTCAGTTGGCTGCGGAAGCTGGCGGCGACTGGAGCGGAGAGCAGCGTCTGGTCGTGCTTTCCACCATGAAGCGCGGTTTCTGCATCACCTTGCGCATGAACTCCCCCGCCGTGGAGGGCTGGCGACTGAAGACCGAGCAGACCGGAGGCGTCCAGCTCAGCCCGGTGAACGAGGGATACCGGCTCTGCACCGCTCGCGCGGGGCGCTACACCTTGCTGCTTCAGCACGACTTTGAGGCCGCCCGCAACACGAGCGAATCGCTGCGTTGGCCTGTGCAGACCGACATCTCGGCCATCTGAGCTTCCAACCGGCGACCATCCATCCCGCGAAACCAGGTTTCGGGATGTAAGAACCCCACTCATGCACAGGCAGCCGTTACATCGGCTTCATGCTGCAGTGCACCATTTTGTTCGGTACTTATCGTCCAGCGCGCCAGTGCGGCCTTCGCGCGGGTCGCTCGGGCAGTGTCCGGCGCACCGACCGTCCAGATGAACGGCCTGGGTTCCTTGCCCGGGTACTCGATGTACTGCGCCATGGCTTGCACAAGCGCGGCCGCGCTGGTGAAGCTCCCGTTCTGGATGCCGTGCACCGACAGCTCTCGCAGGAAGCGCTGGACCACGCTCAACCACGAGCCGTTGGCGGGGGTCAAGTGCACGACCAGGCGCGGGTGTTGGGCCAGCCAGGCCTGCACCTTCGGGCGCTGGTGTGTGGCGTGGTTTTCCACGATCAGGTGCAGTTGCAGGTGCTTGGGTGTCTTGCGGTCGACCAGGCGCAGGACCCTGAGCCACTCGTCGTGGTGATGCCGGTCCTGGCACGCTGCGTTCACCGTGCCTTCCAGCTTTTTGAGCGCCGCCAGCAGGGTTGCCGCTCCGGAGCTCCCTCGGTCGCTGCCTGGAACGCCGGTGCGTGTCAACGGAGTGCGGTCGGCGGTGTGGGTGGCGCCCTTCGAAGGGCAGCTGAGCACCAGCACACGCTCACGCGGGTTCATGTAGAGCCCCACGACGTCGATCAACACGGGATCGAAGCGCATTGAAGGTGGCCCTGGCGGTTCAACGGGCACCTGGGGCGTGTCGTTCAGGTGCGGCTGGATGCCGTTGCGCCGCCACACCCGCCCGATGGTGGTGGCGCTCAGGCCCAGGTGCGATGCCAGCGATCGCGTGCTCCAGTGCGTGGCCGTGGTCGGCGGCTCGTGCAGCGTCGTGCGCAGGATGCGCGCCTCGACCTCGGACGTCACGCTCGGTGTTCGCCCTGGCCGCGCCGCGTCTTGCAACAAGGCCGGCAAGCCGCCTTCAATGAAGCGCCTTCGCCACAACGCCACTTGCCGCCGATCCAGCTTGACCTCGCGGGCAATGTCCTTGTTCTGCCAGCCTTGCGCCGCCAGCAGGATGACGCAGGCACGTTGCTGCACGCGTGCCTCCACCCGCCTGCCCCTGGACAGCGTGAGCAACTCGGACGAGGTCTTCTCGTCCAGCGCGATCGCTTCAGCCATTCGCATTGTTTGAGCCTCCCTGAGAACTGTGGTCTGCCAGAGACCACAAGAGCCATCACTTAAGGCGCAGCACGCCCATTCGCATGGATCAACGGCTGATAGCAAGGTTCGATCCAGCACACGCCTCGTGGCCTAAATCAAAGCTCGTTACATGTCGATCCGGCACCCGCCATAAGAATGAAAAAACAAGTGCGCGACTGTACGTCAGCGCACACAACGAACTCAGGGTGTGCATTCATGTTGTCCTTCAACCACCAGACCTCTCTGCGCTCCACGCGAGTGCGCTCAATGCACCCGCACGGGGCTCACCCAACAGACCGCCGCCTGCGCGGGAGGTGCTGACATGGCCCGCGCACGCGCCCGGCCCGCCGAGAGCGCGCCGGTCACGGCCAGCGGCCCCGGCATCGTCGTCCCGCTCTACAACGAACACGACCTCGCCCGAAGCTTCGCACCCTGGGCCAACCTCACCCAACGCCAGCAGCAAGCCAAAGCCTGGCTGGTCCTGACCGATCTGTGCGTGCTTGCCATCTGCTTCGTCGCCGGGCGCCTGCCCGCGTGGATGCGCGATGAGATCAGCCTCTCCCAGGCGATGAACGTCTGGTGGGCGGCCAACGGTCATCTGCGCCTCACACTGTTTGCCGCTGTGGCCATGGCCATGGTGGGCTGGATGTGGACCGTGCAGGGGCACTACAGTGCGCACCGCCGAAAGCCCTGGTGGGACGAAGCCCGCGAGATGCTCCATGTCATCCTGCTCGCTGCGTTGATTGACGCCATGGTCATCTACCTCGCAAAGTGGCCGCTGTCCCGTCTGTGGACCGGCGCCACCTGGGGCCTGGTGCTGGTGTGCCTGCCGCTGGCGCGCCTGGCCGTGCGCACCCTGTTGTTGCGCGCCGGGTTGCTCACGCAGCCCTACGTGCTCATCGGTCACCCCGACGACGTCGAGAAAGCCGCCGCTGCCCTGGCCAGCGAGCCTCTGCTGGGCTACAAGCCCGTGGCCGTGGTGTGCCCCGACCCTGGCGCGCGGCTGGTCAAGCTCGGCAGCGAATACGTGGCCGCGCCTACCGCGCTCACGCCTGGCGTGCGCGAGTTTCTGTCACGGCCCGGGCCGCACCAGCTGGTGGGCGTGCTGGGCGTCCGAGACAACAACTGGCTGCGCGAACTCGCGCAGGAGATCATGTTGACCCGCGATGACCTCGTGATGGTCCCCGCGCTCGGCGGCCTCCCCATCTACGGCATGGAGGTCTCGCACTTTTTCAGCCACGACGTGTTGCTGCTGCGCGCCCGCAACAACCTCAACCGCCGTGGTCCGCAGGTGCTCAAACGCGCGCTCGACATCGTGGGTGCTGCAGCCCTGCTGGTCTTGCTGGCGCCGCTGTTCGCCTGGGTCGCGTGGCGCATCAAACACGACGACGCCGGCCCGGTCTTCTTCGTGCAGAAGCGGGTGGGGGTGGACGGCCAGCTGTTCGAATTCATCAAGTTCCGCAGCATGGTGATGGACGCCGACGGAGCGCTGGAACGTTGGAAGACAGAAAACGAAAAGCTCTACGTGCAGTACCTGGCCAGCAACTTCAAGCTCGCCAAAGATCCCCGCGTCACCAAGATCGGCCGCCTCATCCGGCGCACCAGCATTGATGAGCTGCCCCAGCTCATCAACGTGCTGCGCGGCGACATGAGCCTGGTGGGTCCGCGCCCACTGCTGGCCCGCGAGCTGGACGAATACGGCAAAAGCATCGCCGCCTACGGCAAGGCCCGCCCCGGCATCACCGGCCTGTGGCAGATCAGCGGCCGCAGCACCAGCACCTTCCAGCACCGCATCAACATGGATCTCTGGTACGTGCGCAACTGGTCGCTCTGGTACGACCTCGTGATCATGCTGCGCACCGTGCGCGTCGTGCTCCGGCAGGAAGGCGCCTGCTGATGCCCACCCAACTTCCCGCTGCCATGAACACCCCTGAAACCATTTACGTGGCCGGTCACCGCGGCATGGTCGGCTCGGCCATCGTGCGCCAGCTGCTCGCCGCCGGCCACCCCGCCACCCACATCGTCACCCGCACCCACGCCGAACTCAACCTGACCGACCAGGCCGCTGTTCGCGCCTTCTTCGCGCAGGTGAAACCGCAGCAGGTGTACCTCGCCGCGGCCAAGGTGGGCGGCATCCACGCCAACAACACCTTCCCCGCAGACTTCATCTACCAGAACCTCATGATCGCGGCCAACGTGATCGAGGCCGCCTTCTGCAACGGCGTGCAGAAGCTGCTGTTCCTTGGCTCCAGCTGCATCTACCCCAAGCTCGCTGCGCAGCCCATGAACGAGCACGCCCTGCTCACCGGGCCGCTCGAAGCCACCAACGAGCCCTACGCGGTGGCCAAGATCGCCGGCATCAAGCTCTGCGAGAGCTACAACCGCCAGTTCGGTGACAGCCACGGCGTGGACTACCGCAGCGTCATGCCCACCAACCTCTATGGCCCGGGCGACAACTACCACCCGGAAAACAGCCACGTCATCCCCGCGCTGATCCGCCGCTTCCACGAAGCCAAGGTGACCAGCGCGCCCGAGGTCGCCATCTGGGGCAGCGGCACGCCCATGCGCGAGTTCCTGTACGTCGACGACATGGCCGCGGCCTGCGTGCACGTGATGAACCTGCCCAAGGGCCTCTACGAGCAACACACCCAGCCCACGCTCAGCCACATCAACGTGGGCTACGGCTCGGACATGACCATCGCCGAGCTTGCCCAGGGCATTGCGCACGCCACCGGCTTCGCCGGCCAGATCCGCTTCGACACCAACAAGCCCGACGGCACGCCCCGAAAGCTCATGGACAGCAGCCGCCTGCACAGCCTGGGCTGGCAAACCAGCAAGGTCGATCTCTCCAGCGGACTGGCCATGACCTACCAGGACTTCCTGCAGCAAACCGCTCAATGACGGACCCCAAGACCATGACCAAGAACCCACCCGCCCACATCCCCCAGCCCAAGGTCGCCCTCATCACCGGCGTGACCGGGCAGGACGGCTCCTACCTCGCCGAACTGCTGCTGGAAAAGGGCTACATCGTGCACGGCATCAAGCGCCGCAGCAGCCAGTTCAACACGCAGCGCGTGGACCACATCTACCAGGACCCGCACATCGACAACGCGCGATTCCACCTGCACTACGGCGACCTGAGCGACACCAGCAACCTGATCCGCATCGTGCAGGAAACCCAGCCCGACGAGATCTACAACCTCGGCGCGCAAAGCCATGTGGCGGTGAGCTTCGAGAGCCCGGAATACACCGCTGATGTGGACGGCCTGGGCACGCTGCGCCTGTTGGAGGCCATCCGC
This sequence comes from Polaromonas sp., assembly GCA_013823505.1. The sequence goes on from PNMH01000008.1 coordinate 16,526, forward strand.
ATCCTCGGTCTGGAGAAGAAGACCCGCTTCTACCAGGCCAGCACCTCCGAGCTCTACGGCCTGGTGCAGGAAATCCCGCAAAAGGAAACCACGCCGTTCTACCCTCGCAGCCCTTACGCCGTGGCCAAGCTCTACGCGTACTGGATCGTCGTGAACTACCGCGAGGCCTACGGCATGTACGCCTGCAACGGCATCCTGTTCAACCACGAGTCACCGCGCCGCGGCGAGACCTTCGTCACCCGCAAGGTCACGCGCGGCCTGGCCAACATCGGCCAGGGGCTGGAGAAATGCCTCTACATGGGCAACATGGATTCGCTGCGCGACTGGGGCCACGCCAAGGACTACGTGCGCATGCAATGGATGATGCTGCAGCAGGAGCTGCCCGAAGACTTCGTCATTGCCACCGGCGTGCAGTACAGCGTGCGCCAGTTCATCGACATGGCGGCGAAGGAACTGGGCGTGACCCTGCGCTTCGAGGGCGAGGGCGTGAACGAACAGGCCGTCGTGCAGTCGGTCGTGGGCGACAAGGCCCCCGCGCTCCAGCCGGGTCAGGTGGTCGTGAAGGTGGACCCGCGTTACTTCCGCCCCACCGAGGTGGAGACCTTGCTGGGCGACCCCACCAAGGCCAAGGCCACGCTGGGCTGGGTGCCGCAGATCACGCTGCAGGACATGGTGTCGGAGATGGTGATCTCCGACCTGGCCGACGCACAGCGCCACGCCCTGCTGAAACACCACGGGTACGCCGTGGCTGTGACCGGCGAACACTGAGCCTCCAACGCCCATGTCCGTTCCGCATCCATTGCGCTCACCCACCCACGGTCTGTCGTCCATTGCCGGGCGCATCGCGTCGGGTGCAGGCGCCTATGGCTATGCGCAAGCGGTCAGCATCGGCACACAGCTCGTGTCGTTGCCGCTGTTCCTGCATTACTGGGACATGGCCACCTACGGCTACTGGCTGGCGCTCACCGCGCTGCCGTTCTATTTGTCGTTGGCCGACGCGGGCATATCGACTGCCTCCAGCAACCACATGATCAGCCTGATCTCGCAGGGCCAGAAGGCGCGGGCGGCCGAGGTGTTCCAGAGTGCGGTGGCATTTCTGTTGTCCGTCTCGCTGCTGGTCCTGCTCGTGGTGGGCGTCACCCTGGTGCTGCTGCCGTCCACCCTGCTGACTGCACCGCAATGGAAAACGGTGCTCATGCTGCTGTCCGTGACCGTGGTGCTCAGCCTGTTCTGCAGCCTGGCCGAGGTGATCTACAAGGCCACCGGCGGTTACGCCGCCGGCACCTACCTGGTCACCACCGGCCGCCTGGTCGACTGGGCCGGCGGCCTGAGCGGCCTGGTGCTGACGCAAAGCTTCATCGGGGTGGCCACCGGCGCGCTGCTGGCCCGCCTGGCTTACACGCTGCTGGCCATCGGGCTGAGCCAGCGCCGCACCGACTTTCTGCGCTGGGGCGTGCGCCGCGCCAACCTCGCCGACATCCAGCGGGCCGCCGGGCCCGGCATGCTGTTCCTCTCGCTCTCGCTGACGAATGCGATGAGCCTGCAAGGCTTCACCTTGCTGGTGGCAGCCACCCTGGGCCCGGCCGCCACCGCCGTGTTCAACACCTACCGAACCGTCGCCCGCATCGTGGTGCAGGTCACCAACGCCTTGAGCAATCCGCTCTGGCCAGAACTCACCGCCCTCCACGGGCAGAAGGACGACGGCGCGTTCTGGCGGCTCTACCGCCGGGCCAACCGCCTGGGGCTGCTGATCGCCGCCGCAGGCGCGCTGCTGGTTTACCTGGTGGCTCCGTGGCTGCTGGAGCTCTGGACCCATGGCCAGATTCCTTTCACCGCCACCAGCATGGCGCTGTTCCTGCTCTATGCGGCCGTGTGCTCGGCCACGCAGATCCCGCGTGTGGTGCTCATGGCCATCAACCGCCATGGTGGTCTGGCCTGGCAGAGCCTGCTGGCCGCCCTGGTCTCGCTCGGCGTGGCGTGGCTGGTCTGGCGCAGCGCCGGCATGACCGGTGTGGTGGCCGCCATGTTGCTGGGCGAGGCGCTGGTCTGGTTCACCGCCACGCGCGCCGTGCACCGCTTGCGCACCCCGAGGGCCGCCGCATGATCGTCGACCTTCAACACAGCCCGCCGCCGGAGGCATCGCACGACGTGGTCATCGTCGGCGGTGGCACGGTGGCCCTGTTGCTGGCCGTGCTGCTGGAGCGCCAGGGCCAGCGGGTGCTGGTGCTCGAAACCGGCGGCGGCAGCTTCGAGGCGCCGTCGCAGGCGCTCAACGACGCCACGGTCACTGGCCGGGCGCACACCGGCATCGCGGTGGCGCGCGGGCGCGCCTTGGGCGGCACCTCCAACCTCTGGGGAGGCCAGCTCACCGGCTTTGTGCCGTCGGACTTTGAAGCCCGCGCTGGCGTGGCCGATGCGCCCTGGCCCATCACCTACGACGACCTCCTGCCCTGGTACGAGGCCGTGGCCCAGGAACTGCGTCTGGCCGATGTGCTCGATGAAACCACGCCACAGGCACACAAACTGTTCGGCGAGCACTACCCCGACATTCCCGGCTTCACCCTGTTCCTCACGCGCTGGCTCAAGGAGCCCGCGATGGCCCGGTACTTCAACGAACGTCTGAAGAACTCGCCCAAGCTCACCGTCCTGCTGCACGCCCACGCCACCGGCCTGGACCTGGCCCCGGACGGCGAACGCATCACCGCTGTTCGCGTGGCGCGGCCCGACGGCACCACCACCGCCATCCGCGGCCAGCGTTTCGTGCTGGCCAACGGCACCATCGAAATCGCCCGCCTGCTGCTCGCCAGCGCGGCCCAGCAGCCCGGGGTCCCCTGGGCGGGCAACACCTGGGTGGGCGCGGGCTTTCAGGACCACCTGGAGATGCGGGGCGCCCGGGTGCACCTGCTGGACAAACCGCGCTTCCTGCGCACCTTCCAGAACATCGTGCTGGGTGGCCACAAGTACCAGCCCAAGTTGCGGCTGCACACCGGCGTGGTCAACACCGGCGCGGATGCGGCGCTCAACGTCACCGGCTACTTCGCGTTCGAGTCCAGCATCGCCGAACACCTGCAGCATCTGAAAGTGCTGGTGCGGTCGCTGATGCGCGGCGGGCTGCCGAACCAGGGCCTGGGAGACATGATTCGCCACGTCCGGGGCATGGGCAGCGCCTGGGTGCCGATGATCGTGCAGTACCTGCGGCACCACCGCATCTACAACCCGGGCGACCGCGGTGTCTGGCTCGTCATGCACGCCGAACAACTGCCCCGCGACGACAGCCGCATCACGCTCGACCCCGAGCGCAAAGACCGCTTCGGCATGCCACTGGCTTCGCTGGACTGGCGCATCGGCGGCCAGCCCGAGGTGCGCGCCATGGCCGGCTTTGTGCGCCGCATCGGTGACAGCCTGCTGGCGGCCGGGCTGGCGCGTGTGGAGATCGACGCGATGCTCGACGCCGAAGACATCGGCGTCCTGGACCACGCCCGCGACACCTTCCACCAGTGCGGCGGTGCGCGCATGGGCCACCACGCGGGTGACGGCGTGGTCGACAGCGAGCTGCGCGTGTTCGGCACCAGCAACCTCTTCGTGGCCGGCGCTGCGGTGTTCCGCACGTCCAGCTACGCCAACCCCACCTTCACCGCCATGGCGCTCACGGCCCGGCTGGCCGAGCGGCTGCAACGCGAACCGGCCACCGCATGACGATGGACCACCCCACCGACCTCATTTCGCAACGGCTGGGCTTTGGCTGCGGCCGGCTCAAGGGTGGTCATGAGAAGGCCAACGCCCTGCGGCTCGTGCATGCGGCGCTGGACCTCGGCATTCGCCACTTCGACACCGCGCCTCCCTACGGCCTGGGCATGTCCGAAGCCGTGCTGGGCGAAGCCCTCCAGAGTCGGCAAGAGACCGTCACCGTGTTCACCAAGGCCGGGCTGGCCCGCCCGGCATCGCCCGGCCTCCTGCAGACGGCGCGGGCCATCGTCAAGCCCCTGGCCAGGCACATCCCCGGCCTGCGCAACGCCGTGCTCAAGGGCATGGCCCAACGCGCTGCCCAAGCCAACTTCAACCCCGACTTCATCGCCCGCTCCCTGGAGAGCAGCTTGCACCTGCTCCGACGCGAGCGGGTCGACGGCCTGCTGCTGCACGAAGCACAAGCCCACGACACGCTGGACCCCTTGAAGCCACTGCTCGAGCGCTGCATCGCCCAAGGCCAGTTGGGCGCCTACGGCAGCTCCACCGGCGAGTCACGCGAGCAGCTCGTGCGCTTCGGCACGGTGCTGCAATACCGCTGCCCGGTGCCCGGCCTGGACGCGGCACCACCCGCATCCACCGACATCCTGCACGGCGCGTTCCGTTTCATCGCACCCGCCATCGCCCAGCAACTGGAACGCGACAGCCCGCTTACGGACCAGCTGGCGAGCCTGCTGCCCGCCGGCACCGACCCCGCCACAGCCACCGGCGCACTCGCCCTGGCCTACGCCCTGGACCGGTACCACAACCGCCTGCTGTTCTCGACCAACCAGCCGCAACGCCTGGCCACCACGCTGGAACAGGTCCGGCACATCACGGCGTCGGCCCGGTGGCGGCCCGCGATGCAGGCCCTTCACGCGGCCTTTGCCCCCACAGGTGTGCCATGCACGGCCTGAACACCCTGCTGTCGCGCTGGCTGCTGGGCGGCGCCATCTACCTCACCGGTTGGTACTACGAAGGCCCTGCGCTGCAGGCCTCCCAGATGGGCGCGATCAGCCTGCTGCTCATGGCGGGTTTCTTTTCGGCGCTGTCCGGCGAGACCCTGAAGGTCCGCCCCAGCCTGGTCGAATGGCTGTTCGGCATCGCCTTCCTGTTCGCCATGCTGGTGGCGTGGATGACGGGCAACGTGCTGTCGACGATGTACGGCGCCATGCTGCTGCTGGTGCTGGTGGCCATGGCGTTCCTGATCCGGCACCGCACCGCGGCCGAGTTGATCGCCGTCTTCCGATGGGCCTATGTGGCGCTGGTGGGCACGGTGCTCGCCCTGGAGTCCCCGGCCCTGTTCGCCTCGCTCTCGGGCAGTGTGGAATACGGCCTGGGACTGGTTCGCTACCAGCCACTGGGCATGCACCCCAACCTGAGCGGTCTGGTGTACGGCGGGGGTGCCCTGCTGTTCTTTCAACGCTGGCTGGCGGCGAACACCCGGGTCCAGAAAGGCTTTGCGCTGGCCATGGTGGCGCTGTGCCTGTGCGTGTTGCTGGCCGCCTCGGCGCGCGCCGGCATGCTCGCGCTGGGCGTTGCTGGGTCAACAGGCATCACCTTGATCGCCCTGCGCGGCTCACGCCGCTCGCGCATGAGCCTGGTGGTCGCGGCGCTCGTTGGCGTGCTCGTCGTGGTCTTCAACTGGACCGCCATCAAGGACTACCTCTCGCTGATCCTGGACGTCGACTCGCCCACGCGCGGGGTGGAGTCCGGCGCCACCGGTCGCACCGACATCTGGCGCATGGGCATCGAGCTGGTCTTCTCGGACGCCGCGCTGCTCTTCACCGGCCGGGGCATCCGCTCGGCCCTGCCCGACGTCATCGGGTTCCCGGTCGAGAGCTCGTACATCAACCTCGCGCTGGAACACGGTCTGTTCTTCGGCTCGCTCATCACGCTGTCGTTCGTCATCACGGCCGGCCGCGCGCTTCAACAAGGCCTCAACCCGGGGCAGCACCAATACCAGCTGTTCATGGTGGGGCTGATGCTGGTCTTCATGCTGGCGCAGTCCTTCTTCAACCGCTACCTGATCGGTGTGGGCAACCCCTATTCGCTGTGGGTCCTCGTGCTGATCCTGCAGGTGAACCTGAGGCCGATGTCCGCCCTCGCCTACCGGTCGGGCCACGCGCGCCCATCGGCATACCCATCACACCGCCTGGATCGGATCCCGACATGACACGCAGACACACAGACACCACCCTCATGCTGTTCATGGCCACGGTGTTGATCACCCTGTCGCACCTTGACGCTTTCGTGCCAGACCCACGCATCGCCACGGGGGGTGCCATCGGCAACTCGCTCTTCTTCTTTCTCTCGGGCTATGGCCTGGCCATGAGCCTGAATACCACCGGGAACAGCACCGCCGAGCCCTCGTTGCTCGCCTACCTCGGCAAGCGGCTCTCACGCCTGTACCCCGCCGTCCTGATCGTCGCTTGCGCCATGCTCGCCACCGACCAGATCCAGGTGGCCCGCATCGCCGACCTCGCCGCGGTCTTCGTCTGGCCCACGCCGTTCTGGTTCATCTCGGCGGTGGTGGTGTTCTACGTGCCGATCTTCTACCTGGCGCGCCTGCAGCCCGCCGGCATCGCCACAGCCATGGCGGCCTTGCTGGTGCCGTACGTCTTCTTCTACAGCCAGCTGGACCTGTCGTCCTTCGTGGTCGAGGGACCGGACCACTTCAAGTGGATCAACTACTTCGGCATCACCCTGATGGGCTGCCTGGTGGCCCGCCTGAAGCTCACGCCGAAACTGAGCCTGTTCAGCGTCGCTGCGCTGCTGCTGTCGCTCGTGCTGTTCCTCGTCACCAAGCTCACGGTGTTCCGGTACGACATGGGCCACCTGCAGTTCCTCTTCCATGTGTGGCTCTACCCCATCGTCTTCTTCAGCTTCCACATCCTCTCTTCCGAGGCGGTTCTCAAGCCCCTGCGCGCCACGCCCGTGTTCCCCGCCGTCGCGCTGCTGGCCGGCCTGACGCTGGAGATCTACCTCACGCAAACCGCGTGGATCCACTGGCTGGAAGCGCAGCGCTACGAGTTGGGTCACGCCGTTCTCCTGCTCCTGGCCCTGGTGCCGGTGTTGGTGTTGTCGGTGCTCACGCAGTGGCTGTCCCGGCGCCTGACGGCTGGCGCATCGCGCGTGTTTCACAAGCCCCAGGTGAACCCACAGAAACCGGTGGACATGACATGAACTTCGTCTTCTGGCATTCCTACCTCATGTTCCACCAGGCCGCGTACATCCGCGAGCTGGCGAACATTCCCGGCAACACGGTGCACTGGTGCGTGGACGAAGCCTTGCCGCGCCGCTTCCGCGAGCGCGGCTACCCGGTGCCGGACACCGGCCAGGTCCAGGTGCACGTGGCGCCCACACCGGCGCAAATCGCGGAGCTGGCCTCGCTGCCCGACTCGGTGCAGGTGTTCTTTGGCTTGCGGGGTTTCGCCCTGCCGCTGGCCGCTTTCAAGGCGAGCCTGGGCGCGCCGGTGCACCGCTTCCTGATGACGGAGAACCGCTACGAACCGGGCGCACAACTGCTGCCCCGCTGGCTGGTCTACACCTGGGACGCGCTGCGCTACCGACGCCACCTGAGCGGCGTGTTCTGCATCGGTCATTCGGGTCGCTACGGAGGCGCTCGGTTCTTCTCGGCCTGCGGCTACCCGGCGGACCGCATCGCGCCCTTCATCCACGTGGTGGACAGCACACATGTGCAACACCAGCCGGTGCAACGCGATCACCGGGAGATCCTGTACGTGGGCCAGCTGATCGTGCGCAAGCGGGTCGACTTGCTGCTGCAGGCCTTCAGCCGGCTCGCCGAGCCCTCGACTCGCCTGCGCATCATTGGCCAGGGCGCAGAAGCGCAGCACCTCCACCAGCTCGCCGGCCAGCTCGGCCTGGCCGACCGGGTGAGTTTTGTGCAGGGTCTGCCCAACGCCGAGATCGTCTCGGCCATGGCCGCGGCCGACGTGCTGGTGCTGCCCAGCCGGTTCGACGGCTGGGGCGCAGTGGTCAACGAAGCCTTGATGGTGGGCACACCCGTGATCTGCAGCGACCGTTGCGGCGCCAGCGATGTGATCGAGAACGGCCGCAACGGCTATGTGTTCGAGGCGGGTAACGCCGATGCGCTGAAAGGCCGCCTGCAGCGCTTGTGCGAAGACTTCCAGTGGGACCGCGCGGCTCTGGCGACCGCCGAGTCCGTGCGCCTGGGCGGAGCGGCGGTGGCCGCGCGCTTTCAACGCAACGTCAGGCGACTGCTCGCCACCAGCCCGGCCCGTCGGCCGCGCCCGGCAACCTCCACCCAAAAGATAGCGAAAAAATGAAAGTCGGCATTCTCACTTTCCATTTCAGCGACAACTACGGTGCCGCGCTGCAGGCCTATGCCTTGCGCCGCTGGATGACGGAGCAGGGGCACCACGCCAGCTTCATCGACTACCGGCCGGCGCACATCGAACACGGTGGCAGCCTGTGCCTGCCCACCTCGCCCGCCAAGCTCAAGGCCAACCTCAAGGTGGTCTATCTGGCGGTGTCGTCCTTCATCAACGAGCACTTCGGCAACCAGGGCCAGAAAGCGAAGTTCGCCCGTTTCCGGGAGCGCTTCCTGGATGTCAGGCCCGATGCCGCGCCCACCGACAACGGCGCATCGCTGGCTGAGGCGCGTTCGTTCGACCTGATCGTCGCCGGCAGCGACCAGATCTGGAGCCCGTCCCAGCATTTCGGTTTTGATGCGAACTACTTCCTGGCTTTCGCCAGGCGCTACCCCGCCCGAAAGATCTCGTACGCCGCCAGTTTCGGCCGCGACCGGGTGTCCGCTTCGGAAGCGGCGCAGCTGCCGCCCTTGCTGCGCAACTTCGACGCGATCTCGGTGCGCGAAGCCTCCGGGGTCACGCTGGTCGAACGCGCCACCGGGCACAAGCCGGCCAACGTGCCCGACCCCACGCTGCTGCACAGCGACTACGCGGAGCTGACCGACAGCGTGCCGTCCGGCCAGGACGAACCCTACGTGTTTTGCTACGGCCTGCGCTCGCCCGACAACATCCGTCAAACGGCCGATCTCGTTGCACAACAACTGGGCTTCTCCATCCGCTCACCGCACAACCCGCACCGGCGCTGGGTCGAGATCGGTGACACGGTGTACCCCGATCCCGGCGAGTGGGTCTCCCTGATCCGCAACGCACGCTTTGTCGTGACCAACTCGTTTCACGGCACCGTTTTTTCTCTGTTGTTCAAGAAGCCCTTCATCGTGGCGGGGCTGACGGGCGACAAGGCCACCGCCAACGCACGCGCCTTGAACCTGCTGCGCGCCGTGGGACTGGAGAGCCGTTTTGCACCGGCGTTCTCGGCGCAGAACACCCAGGCACTGATGGCACGGGAGATCGACTGGGCCGACGTGGACCAGCGACTGGCGGATCTGCGGCATGCCGGCAACGCCTTTCTGAACACGCAACTGAAGGCGGTGACCGCATGAGCGAGTCCCTGAACGATGCCACGCGCGACTTCCGTTCGCTGCGTTACCGCAGCGACTTCACCGCCGCGGCCAAGCTGCGACGCTTCGCTTGGGAAGCGGTGTGGCTGCTAGCCTTCCGACCCACGCCACGCTGGGCCCTGCATGGGTGGCGGCGCTTCCTGCTGCGCTCGTTCGGCGCGCAGGTCGGTGCCGGTTGCCGCATCGCGCCCTCGTGCCGCGTGTGGGCACCGTGGAACCTCGTCATGGGCGAGTACTCGGCGCTCGGCGATGGCGTGGACTGCTACAGCATGGGCCGTATCACGCTCGGCTCCAAGGTGGCGGTGAGCCAGCGCACGTTCCTGTGCGCCGGCTCGCACGACACCCACTCGCTGTCCAGGCCCCTGATCACCGGCCCCATCCTGATCGAAGACCACGTGTGGATCGCGGCGGAGTGCTTTGTGCACCCGGACGTGGTGATCCGGGAGGGGGCCGTCATCGGTGCCCGCTCGGTGGTGCTCAAGGAGATGCCGGCCTGGTCGGTGTGCGCGGGCAACCCGTGTCGAAAGATCAAGGACCGTGTGGTGAAGGAACGCCATGTTTGACAAACTGGCCAAGGTGGCGGGCATCTTCAGCGAGGCGCTGCGCGACGCGGTCCTGTTCCTGCGCTTCAACTCGTATTCGCCGCTGGTGGACAAGTCCCGGCGCGCGTTCTACAAAATCATCATCGAGGCCCACACGATCGAGAAGGGGCTGTCGCTGCCGAATCCGAAGCTGCTGTTCGGCAAGGACAAGGTCCGTTTTGTGATGGCCGCGTTGTCGCGCTACGACCTCCAACACTCGGCCGTGCCCGCCCACATGTCGCTGGGCGCCCTGGACGCCTACCTGACCTTCCATGCGAAGGCGGGTGCATCCGACCCCTTGCTCGACGAGATCGCGCTCTACCTGAAAACCTGGGAAGCGAAACTGCCCCGGCCCTGGAAGGGTGGCACGCGGGACTACTCGTTCAATGGCCAGCTGCCCACCGACCTGCAGCACCTGATGGCCAGCCGCTCCAGCATCCGCACGATGCAGTCCACACCGCTGCACCCCGACCAGATCCGCGAGGCGATCGCGCTCGCGCAGCTCGCGCCCTCGCAGTGCAACCGCCAGTCCTCGCGGGTGCATGCCTACCAGGACCCCGCGCGCATCCAGGCGCTGCTGGCTCTGCAAGGCGGCTCGCGCGGTTTTTCAGGATCGGTCGGCAACCTGTTCGTGGTGAGCTCGGACATCTGCGCCTGGGGCGGCCCGGGCCAGCGCAACCAGGCGTATGTCGACGGCGCGCTGTTTGCCATGTGTCTGCTGTTTGCCTGCCGCTCGATGGGCTGGGGCGCCTGCCCACTCAACCTGGCCATCAGCCACAAGACCGAATCGGCGATTCGCCGCGCCGGCGGCATCCCGGCGGGTGAGCGGCTGATCATGATGATCGCCTTCGGTGAGCCGATCGCACCGGACACGCGGGTCGCTTTTTCGCCGAGAAGGCCGGTGGCGGAAATCGCCACGCTGCACGCATGAGGACACGGCCATGACCATCTCCGCCATCATCCTCACTTACAACGAGGCCCTGCACATCGAGCGCGCCATCCGGTCCATCCAGGCGTTCACCGACCAGATCTGCGTGGTCGACTCCGGCTCCAACGACGGCACCACCGAGATCGCACGACGTCTGGGCGCGGAAATTCACACCCACGCGTTCGTCAACCAGGCCAAGCAGTTCCAGTGGGCGCTGGACACGCTGACCATCCGTGGCGACTGGGTGCTTCGCCTGGACGCCGACGAGATCATCGAGCCCGACCTCGCGCGCGAGATCGCCGACCAGCTGCCCTTGCTGCCGGCCGAGGTGGTGGGCGTGAACCTGAAGCGCAAGCACATCTTCATGGACCGCTGGGTGCGCCATGGTGGGCGCTACCCGCTGGTGATGCTGCGCCTCTGGCGCCACGGGCACGGCCGCATCGAAGACCGCTGGATGGACGAGCACATGGTGGTCTGGGGCGGGCGCACGGTCACCTTCGACGGTGGCTTTGCCGACCACAACCTCAACGACCTGACTTACTTCGTCGACAAGCACAACAAGTACGCCACACGCGAAGCCATCGAGGTGCTCAACCAGCGGCTGGGCCTGTTCAGCCGCGATGAAGGGCTCAACGCCCACAGCGCTTCGTTCCAGGCCTCGTCCAAGCGATGGGTCAAGGAGCGCATCTACAACCGCATTCCCTTTACCGTCAGCGCCGCCCTCTATTTCCTGTGGCGCTACCTCTTCCAGCTCGGATTTCTGGACGGCCGCAGCGGGCTCGTCTACCACTTCCTGCAGGGCTACTGGTACCGCTTTCTCGTGGGCGCCAAGCTCATGGAACTGGAACGGGCCGTGGCCCACCTCAACGACAAAACGGCCATCTGCGCCGAGCTCAGCCGCTTGACCGGGCACAAGCTGGTGGCGCAGAGCGAGCCTGTGGCCACTCCGACCGTCAATGAAGACCGGCTGGCACATCGACTCTGACCTTCGTACCTCCATGCACACTCCGATCCGATTTCACATGGCAGCGCTGTGCCTGGCCGCGTCCGCAGGGGCGCAGGCCAGCGACCACCTGATCTGCAAGGACGCCGCCGCACCGGCGGGCGCCACCCAGGTGGGCGCCCTGCAACCCCTGTTTCGCGATTGCCCGCGAATCGCCGATGTGGACTTCACCGGACGGGCCGACGACCGCAAGTACTACAGCGGCGTCTACACGGGTCCACCCAAGGACCGCAGCTTTTACGAACAGGCGGACGACGGCGTGGTGATGCAGCGCGGCGGCGTACTGGCCACGGTGAAGACAACCTCGTTCCCCGGCCAGTTCCCGCTGCTCAGCGGCGCCCGGCCGTTCTACATCGAAGCCCAGGTGTCGACCTCGTCCAACCACCGCGACAACTTTCCGGCCATCTGGCTCATGCCGATCGAACACAACGCCCGCATGGAAGACGTGTACGAGGGCGACCCCAAGAGTTTCGAGCGCTGGTTCGAGCTCGACATCGACGAAGGCGGCTTCGGACCTGGGGGGCACCACACCGCCATCTCGTGGTCCGGCATCTGGCCCAACTACAAAAAAATCCAGAACCCCAACCCGACATCGAAGCTGCCGCTGGACCGAACCCAGCCCAACGTCTTCGGCGTGTCGTATTCACCCGAGACCCTGACGGTGCGCTGGTGGCTGAATGGCCAGCCCGTGCTGGAGGCGTCGCAACCTTTCGTGCCCGAGATCGCGCGGCGGCAGAACTTCTACCTGATCGTCTCGGCGCAAAGCCACAAGAACATCAGCCACTACCAGATGAAGTTGCTGGGCGTGCGCGCCTTCGTTGGCGACGCTGTACCCGGCAGCCGTGGAGCCGCAACGCCCACGCCCAGAACCAAAGGACCGCCGTGAAGCTGCTCTTCTACGGCATCAACTTCGCCCCCGAACTCACCGGCATCGGCAAGTACACCGGCGAGATGGCGCAGTGGCTGGCCCGCGCAGGACACGAGGTGCGCGTCATCACCGCGCCACCCTACTACCCGGCCTGGCAGGTGAGCGCCGGCCACAGCGCCAGCGAATACCGCACCGAGTCCTGGGAAGGCGTTCAGGTGATGCGCACGCCGCTGTGGGTGCCACACCAGCCGGGCGGCCTCAAGCGCCTGCTGCACCTGGCCAGCTTCGCGCTCAGCAGCCTGCCGGTGCTTTGTGCCCAGTGGCGCTGGAAGCCCGATGTGGTGTGGGTGGTGGAGCCCGCCCTGATGTGTGCGCCGGCGGCGGTGGCGTTTGCCTCGGCGCGGGGTGCCAGGAGTTGGCTGCACATTCAGGACTACGAGGTGGACGCCGCGTTCGATCTGGGCCTGATCCAGGGCACCACGCTGCGCCGCTGGGTGCAGCGGGCCGAGCGCTGGCTGATGCAGCGGTTCGACCGCGTGTCCACCATCTCCGGGCGCATGGTGGACCGCGCCCTGGCCAAAGGCGTGGCCACCGGGCGGGTGGTGCTCTTCCCGAACTGGGTGGACATCAGCGGCATCACCCCGCTGGCCACGCCCAGCGCCTACCGGGCCGAGCTGGGCCTGGCGCCCGACGCCGTGGTGGCCCTTTACTCCGGCAACATGGGCAACAAGCAAGGGCTGGACATCCTCGCCGACGTGGCCCGCCTGCTGCAGGACGAGCCGCACATCCAGTTCGTGCTGGGTGGCAATGGCTCGGGACGGGCCGACTTGCAGGCCCGCTGCGCGGGCTTGCGCAACGTGCGCTTTCTGGACCTGCAGCCCCTGGAGCGGCTGAACGACTGGCTGGGCCTGGCCGATGTGCACCTGCTGCCGCAACGGGCCGACGCGGCCGATCTGGTGATGCCGTCCAAGCTCACCGGCATGCTGGCCAGCGGCCGCGCCGTGCTGGCCACCGCCCTGCCCGACACCGAGCTGTGCCGGGTGGTTGAACACGACGCCGCCTGCGGCGTGGTGGTGCCGCCGGAGAACCCGGTCGCCATGGCCCACGCGCTGCGTGCGCTGGCATCGGACCCGACCCGCCGCGCCACGCTCGGCGCCAACGGTCGCCGCCATGCCGAAGCCGCGATGAGCCAGGACGTGATCCTGCGCCGGTTCGAAACGCAGATGCAGGCCCTGGTGCAGGGGGTGCCCGCGTGAAGGCCGTTGCACTGCACCGGCTGGCTGCGGTGGCCTTGCTGCTGGCGACAGCCTACGCCCTGGCGCTGTGGCAGCCCGTGCGCGCCTGGTACAGCGATGTGGACAAACTGGCCCATGCCCTGGTATTTGCGGCGGTGTACGCGGCGCAGGCCTGGGCCCTGCGCTGGAAGCCGTGGGCGCTGGCGGCGCTCGCCTTGGCCTTGGGTGCGGCGGTCGAGGTGCATCAGTTCCTGTTGCCGGGTTACTTCCCCAGCGTGAACGACTGGCTCGCGGACGCGGTGGGCATCGGCCTGGCCTGCGGCGCACACCTGGCGTGGCAGCGCTGGCGTGAAACAGGTGCGTTACAGGATCGCCGGCTACCGCACAGACGGTCAGTGGGTTTGCATGAAAACTTCCCTCCACGAGCCGGCCACCAAGGTCGTGGCCTCGACAGCCCGCGCGGGCTGTGCCGGCTCACCATCCAGGACCCGAAAGGTGATGCGCCATGAACCCCATCAACGCAATTAAAAACAAGCCATGGGCCCTCTGGGGCATGGCCGTGCTCGCCATGGCAGCGGCCCTGCCACTGATGGCACAAACGGCCACGGCCACCAACACCGTGGCGGCTCCTGCCTCGCCGGGAGCCGAGGGCGCTGCTGCCCTGCCGGGCTCGCCCACCAAGGCCAGCGCTGACTACCTCATTTCACCCAACGACCTGATGGAGTTCGACGTGTTCGGCGTGCCCGACATGAAGCGCGATGTGCGCGTGAACGCCTCGGGCCAGGTGTCGCTGCCACTCATTGGCCAGATGCCGGTGGCGGGGCTGACGGCGCAGGCGGCGGAGCAGTTGATCGCTGCGAAGTTTGAGGAGAAGTACCTGCGCGACCCGCAGGTCTCGCTCTTCATCAAGGAGTTCACCACGCAGCGCGTGGCCATTGAAGGCGCGGTGATCCGGCCGGGCATCTATCCCATGACGGGCCAGCTCACGCTGCTGCGCGCCCTGGCGCTCTCAGGCGGCTTCGCGCCCTACGCCGACATCAACCAGATCGTGGTGTACCGCAATGGCACCAACGGGGCGCGCGAACAGTCCACCCATGACCTCGACAAGGTGCGATCGGGCCAGGAAGCCGACCCGGACATCCGCTCGGACGACGTGATCGTGGTCCAGCGCAACGCCCGGCGCACAGCGTTGCGGGATTCGCTCTTCGGCGACATCCTGAACACGCTCAACCCCTTCAAGTAACACGGCTTCGACGACCATGGCTTCCACCGACCAACACCCATCGCCCGCCGTTCCCGGCCCCAGGGGCGCGCTGGCCCTGCGCCGCGAGGGCGCCCTGTCCGACCTGATGATGGCCCGAGGCGATGCCCACGGATCGGCGGACGACCGCATCGACATCAAGACGCTCTGGCGCTCCGGGGTCAAACACAAATGGACCATCGTGGGCATCACCGCGCTGTGCACCGTGGCGGCCGTGCTGTACACGCTGCGCATCGCACCGCTCTACCAGAGCGCGGCCCTGCTGCAGATCGACCGCGTGGCGCAGAAGGTGGTGGGCTTCAACGCCGAGGTCGAGCTGGACGAGGGCCCCGCATCCGACCAACTGCAGCTGCGAACGCAGATCGAATTGCTCAAGAGCCGCAGCCTGGCCGAGCGGGTGATCGACGAGATCGGCCTGTACAAGCCCGCTGTACCAACCGCCGCACCCGAGCCGGCTAGCGGCGTCGATGCGGCAGGGCCGACCGGCTCGGAACCGCTCGACAAGGCCCTGGCCTGGGCCATCCAGGGGTGGGACCAACTGCGCGCGCTGGTCGCCCCGGAACCGGTGGAAGAAGCCCCGCTCAGCCGGGCGGCCGCTGTGGCGCAGTTCAAGCAAGCGGTCACGGTGGAGCCCATCCGCAATTCGCGACTGGTCGAGGTGCGGGTGCTCAACGCGGACCCGGACCTGGCCGCCTTGATTGCCAACACCATGGCCAAGGCCTTCATCGCCACCAACATCGAGCGCAAGCTGCACTCGTCGATCTACGCGCGCGAGTTTCTGGAGGATCAGATCCGCCAGACCAAGGCCAAGCTCGAAGAGAGCGAACGCGTCATCAACACCTACGCGAAGAAAAACGAGATCCTGAACCTGGGCGACAAGGGCAGTGCGGCCACCCAGACTTTTGTGGACTTCTCGGCGGCGCTGGCCAAAGCGGAGCAAGACCGCATCAAGGCCGAGACGCAGTACAACCAGGTGCGGCTCAACCCCGAAAGTGCGCCGCAGGCCGTCGTCAACGAATCCATTCGGGCCTACAAGGAACAGCGCGCCCGGCTGGAAGCCGACTACGCCAAGAACCTGGCCATCTACAAACCGGACTACCCCGCCATGGTGCAGGCGCGGGCGCAGATCGCCGACCTGGAGGCCCGCATCAAGACCGAGGTGAACACCATCCTGGCCAGCATCCAGGGGCAGTACGTCGCCGCCCGGAAAACCGAAGAGCAGCTCAAGGCCAAGGTGTCCAGCAGCCGCAGCGAGGTGCTCAACGTGCAGGACCGCAGCGTGGACATGAACCTGCTGAGCCGTGAGCTCGACACCAACCGGCAGGTTTACGACAGCCTGCTGCAGCGCCTGAAA
Organism: Polaromonas sp.; assembly: GCA_013823505.1. The sequence continues at coordinate 32,952 of PNMH01000008.1, forward strand.
GAGGTGAGCGTGACCGCGGGCATCACCACCAACAACGTGAGCATCGTGGACGAGGCCTCGGTGCCGCTGTTCCCGGCCAGTCCCAACCTGAAGATCAACGTGGGTCTGGGCATGATGCTGGGCCTGTTCCTGGGCATTCTCGCGGCGCTGCTGCGCGAGCAGATGGACGATTCGGTGAAACACGCCAACGAGATCGAAGGCCTGTACCACCTGCCGCTGCTGGGCCTGATTCCCTTCACCAAGCCCGAGAAGGGCCGCAACGAGCCCGTGGCCCTGCTGGCGCACCGCGAGCCGCGCAGCGGCTTTGCCGAGTCGTACCGCTCCATGCGCACCGCGCTTCAGTTCAGCACCGCCGACGGCGCACCCCAGCGCTTCATGGTGACGAGTTGCGGCAAGGGCGAGGGCAAGACCACCACGGCGCTGGCGCTGGCCATCAACTTCGCGCAGCTGGGCCAGAAGGTCTTGCTGATCGACGCCGACATGCGCAAGGGTTGGGTGCACACCATGCTCAACATGTCCAACGAGCGCGGCCTCTCGAACCTGCTGAGCGGGGACCGCAACACCGACGGCCTGATCCAGGACACGGCGGTGGCCAACCTGGCCGTGATCACGGCGGGCCCGGTGCCGCCCGACCCGGTGGAACTGCTGATGGGCCCGCGGCTGGGCTTGCTGCTGGAGCGGGCGCAGGCCATGGGTTACCACCAGATCGTGATCGACGGGCCGCCGCTGCTGGGCATTGCCGATGCGATCGTGCTGGGCAACCAGATCCAGAACATCGTGTTTGCCGTGAAGGCGGGCGGCACGCGCAAGGACAGCATCAAGGACGCCCTGCGCCGCCTGCGCAACGCGGGCCTGGCCCCCATGGGCATGGTGCTCACCCACGCGCGCAACGAGCACACCAGCGACTACGCCTACGCGGCCTACTACGGCGATGGCTACAACGACCGCCACACACCCCGCGCCACCAGGCCCAACCCGGCAGCGGGATTGAACACGCCGCCGGTGCCTCTGCCGGGCGGCAGTCGCATCGAGCCCACGCTGGATCCGTCGTCCGCATGACCCCGCCCGACTGGAGCAGCCTGCTGCCCCGGCTGCTGGACTTCGAGCGATCGCCCGGGCTCTACCGCGTGGTGCTGCGCGAGCCGCGCCCGCTCTTCGAGCAGATCGGCGGCGTGATGCTGCTCGCCACCGGGCGGCCCGTGGCGGGTTTGCCGGCCACGGCAACGAACGGCTTCGAGCTGCACCGCGCCGCGCGTTTTTTTGTGCGCACCGTGATGCTGCGCCCGGGCTCGGACCCTTTCACGCTGCTGGGTCTGCCCCCGGATTTCGAGCCCACGCAATTGCGCGAACACTACCGGCTGATGATCCGCCTCACACACCCGGACTTTTGCGCCACGGGCGAAGGCTGGCCGGCCGACGCCGCCACGCGGGTCAACCTCGCCCATGACCTGCTCTCGTCGCCGGCGAAGCGCGCGGCGTACACCGCCGCGCTGCACACACGCCTGCCGATGCGCCCCCGGCTTTCGCGCCCATGATCGATCTGCACAGCCACCTCCTGCCGGGCATCGACGACGGGGCCAGGACGCTGGACGAGTCGCTCGCCATGGCGCGCATCGCCGTGGCCGACGGCATCCACACCATGGCCTGCACGCCACACATTTACCCCGGCATGTACATGAACGACGGCCCGGGCATTGCGCAGGCCTGCGCACGCCTGCAGGCCGAGCTGGACCAGCACGGCATTGCGCTGAAGCTCGCGGTGGGAGCAGACGTTCACCTGGTGCCAGGCCTGATCGAAGGACTCAGGAGCGGGCAGGTGCCCACGCTGCACGGCTCGCGGTACTTTCTGCTGGAGCCCTCGCACACCACGCCGCCGCCGCAGCTGGAGGCATCGGTGTTCAACCTGATCACCGAAGGCTACACACCCATCATCACGCACCCGGAACGGCTCTCGTGGGTGGAGAGCCACTACCCGGTGTTCCTGCGGCTGATCGAACAAGGCGCGTGGATGCAGGTGACGGCGGGGGCGCTGACGGGCGTCTTCGGCAAGCGCGCGCGCTACTGGGGCGAACGCTTCATTGGCGAAGGCCACACCCACCTGCTGGCCACCGACGCCCACTCCACCGGCCGGCGCCTGCCCCGACTGACCGAGGGACTGGACGTGGCGCGCCGCCTGGTGGGCGACCACGAGGCGAGCCGCCTGGTGAACGAACGGCCGGCGGCGGTGCTGGACAACCTGCCGCCGCAGGACTTTGGGCTGACGCCGATGGAGGCGGTTCGCCCTTCGATGGTCAGCGCGTGGTTTTCACGACGGCGCTCGTTGGTCTGAAAGCGGGCCGGGTGTTTGGAGCCACAAAGCTGCTGAGATGCGGTGCATGTGATTGCTCAGCGAAGAGCATTCCTGACTGACGAAGCCTCGACTACGATGGCTGTTTTCGGCCAGAAGCTGACCGTCAGATTTCTACTCCACCACTGCTATTCTTCATGAATAAAACGCTTGAACTGTCCGTTGCTACAGGTGGAGCGGTGACCATTGGTTTCTTTCTTTTGACCTTTGCTTCGCTGTTCATGGTGGGTGGTGACGGAACTGCGCCGTGGATCACACACCTAATGTTGAAGCTGGGGGAAGTTCCCATAACGATGTTTGGCTTTCGTAAGGACTCTCTGCTGGTCGTATCGCCCCTTTTCTGGGGGGGGACTGCGTTTGTCAGTGCGTTCTTAGTTCTAGGCACCGTCAGAGCAATCCAGCCGCACCCCCAGATGCGGTCAGTGGCAAGCGTTCTGCTGAGAACCTTGTTGGTCCTTGCGGTACTTGCGATGGTGTTTTTGGCTTGATGCACGCGCTGCGGGTGGGAGCTTCACCAAGCTGAGATGTTCAGCGAATGTGTTGCATCAACCGGTTGAATCCGCCGCCCATAGGCGACGGACGGCATCGAGGCCAGAGTTGAACGCTTGGCTCCGACTTTTGGCGGTGCACTGATGCTGTGATCCGCAAAGTCGCCGATCATCCTGCCCCGTGAATTCGTGACCATCCTCGGGCATCAACAGACCATGCACATTCGCCCAGCAACGACCCAAGATGCAGAAGCCATCAGTGCGCTCTTCAGTGCTTCTGCGCACCATTTCCTGCTGGATCCCAGCGGCAGAGGTGCCGAGCGATTTCTTGCGAGCGTCACACCGCAGGCCATTCTGGGTTACATCAACAGCTCCAACTTCCACTACCTGATGGCGGAAGACGGTACCGAGCTCGCTGGCGCCGTGGCTCTGCGAGACGGTCGGCACCTCTTTCATCTCTTTGTCGCGCCAACCCATCAGCGGCAGGGCTTGGCTCGCAGGCTTTGGGAGGCGGCCAAGCAAGGGGCCGCCAAGGATCTGAAGATCTTCACGGTCAACTCAAGCCCCAATGCGGTGGCTGTGTACGAACGATTTGGCTTTGCTGCCATTGGGCCTCGCACCGAAATGAACGGCATTGCCTTCGTCCCGATGGAAGCCGCTGCGGCCGCTTGATCAGCGCGACGCTGTTCAAGCCTTCACTTCGACCACCTGCTCGAAGCCGCCAAAGATCATGCGTTTGCCGTCGAAGGGCATGGGTGGGTTGCCGGGTGTGGACGGGTCCATGCGCGGGTCTTCCATCATCTTTTTCATGCCGGCGTCGCGCGTGGCCTTGTCCGGCCATTCGACCCACGAAAAGGCCACCGTCTCGTCGGCCGTGGCCTGCACCGCGCGGCGGAAGTCGGTGACCTTGCCGTCGGGGACGTCGTCGCCCCAGCCCTCGATCACACGGAGGGCTCCGAGCTCGAGGAAGATCGGGTCGAGCTGGCGCGCGTGCTCGATGAACTTCTGCTTGTTGGCGGTGGGGACCGCGATCACGAAACCGTCGATGTAGGACATGTCTTCACTCCTGTTGGGTTGACCGGTCGGCGCGCCCAACAGTGAACGCCCCGTATCCCATCGACGAGCGACGGTACGCCAAATCGACAGGGCCTGCTCAGCCGGAAGACACACGCCCTGTGGCGGCCACCTGGGCCACCGACGGCCCCTGCCTCAGCGAGGCACCAGCACCCACAGCTGCAGCGGCTGCTTGAGCGCCGCCGCCGTGAGGTAGGCCTCGTCGTCCCAGCCACCCCAGCCGGTGAACAGGTCGGCCCGCACTGCGCCGACGATGGCGCCGCCCGTGTCTTGCGCCATCACCAGTTTCTGCACGTTCAGCGTGGGCCCTTGCGATGCGAGCCACACAGGGGTGCCGTAGGGAATGCTTTGCGGGTCCACCGCGATCGAGCGGCCGGGCGTGAGCGGCACGCCCTGCGCGCCGCGCGGGCCGAAGCGGGCGTCGAATTCCGACAGGACCTCTTCTCGGAAAAACACGGTGCGCGGGTTGCTCCACAGCATCTCGCTCACGCGCTGCGGGTTTTGCGCGGCCCAGGCCTTGATGGACGACCACGAGGCTTCGCGGATCGCGCCCTGGTCGAGCAGCCAGCGGCCCACGCTCTGGTAGGGCTGGCCGTTGTGCGCGGCGAACGCCACGCGAACCTGGCGCGCGCGGCCGTCGGCCTCCACCAGATTCAGCCGGCCTGAGCCCTGGATCTGCAGGATGAGCGCGTCGATAGGATCGGCCAGCCAGGCCACGGCGCGGCCCTGCAGGGCGGCCTGCGCCGCCGGCAAGGTGTCGATCTCCTGGCGGCTGTACCAGGGCTGGCCGCTGCGCAGCCCGGCGGGTGGCGCGTACAGCGGCGTGCGGTGCGTGGCGGTGGGCACGCGGCTGGCCGCCATGATGGGTTCGTAGTAACCGGTGAGCAGGCCGTCGGGCAGGCTGCCGTCCACTTCGGTGACGCGGTAGGGCTGGAAGCGGCGCATCACCCAGGCCTGCTGCTCGGCGGGGGTGCCGATGGAGAGCTGACGCAATTCGGCGCACGGGCCGGCCTGGCCGGGCGCTGGCCGCTCGCAGCCGCGCACCCAGGCGTTCCAGGCCTCAAACAGGCTGTCCTGGCCCCAGCCCGGCAGCTCGCTCCAGGGGACCGGCGTCCAGCGGCTCTTGCCCCGCTGGATCGCGGGCGGCAGCGTGCCCGCATCCGCCGGCACGGTGACCACGGCGGGGCCGGGCCGGGCGACGGGTGCGGGAATCTGCACCGGGCCGACCGCGCAGGACACCAGGCTTCCTACAATCAGCCCGCTGGCGACCACCCTCACGAACGACCGAGAAACCCGACTGAAGAGACCCATGACCTTGTTGTTGCTTGAAGCGCTCGGCGCGCTGGTGTTGTTGGTGTTCATCGTGTGGTGGACCATGTTTTCAGGGCGCAAGGGTGGCGAGCTGCCCGATGAGGTGGAGCGCCAGAAACTGGAGCAGCCACCGGGCAAAGACACGCCGGAAGACCGCTGAAGCGGGCGGGGGCCGTCAAGGCCGCAAGGCATTGGCCAGCTCCACGGCCGACTTCACGCCCATTTTGTCGAACACGCGCGAGCGGTGGACTTCCACCGTGCGCACGCTGATGTTGAGCTGATCGGCCACCAGCTTGTTGGGCAGGCCGGCAACCACGAGGTCCATCACGGCACGCTCGCGGTCGGTGAGGCTGGCCAGGCGCTGCTGCAGTTCGCGTTGCACGCGGCGCTGGGCCAGCACCTGGGCCGATTGTTCCAACGCCCGCTCCACCCGGTCGACCAGCGCGTTGTCGGAAAAAGGCTTCTCGCAAAAATCAAACGCGCCGCGCTTGACCGCGTCCACCGCGGTGGCCACGTCGGCATGGCCCGATAGAAAGATCACCGGCAGGCAGGCGCGCCAGGGCAGGGCCTGCAGCAGTTCAAACGCCGCCAGCCCACTCATGCCGGGCATGCGCACGTCCAGCAGCACGCAGCAAGGCGCCGTGGGTTCGTGCTGCAAGACGCTGGCATCGGCCAGAAAGGATTCGGCGCTGTCGTAGCCGTCGCTGACCAGCCGGCGCGTGCGCAGCAGCCAGGCCAGCGCTTCGCGCACACCCGCGTCGTCATCAACCAGGTAAATCTTGGCGTCGAGGTGCGGGGTCATGAGCGAGATGATAGGTGGGCAGGCAGCGTGAAGCGGAAGACCGTGCCACGCGGCTGGTTCGGCTCGTGGGTCAACGCACCGCCGTGCTGCTCGATCACCGTGCGGCACAGGCTCAGGCCCAGGCCCATACCCTCGGTGCGGGTGGTGAAGAAGGGCGTGAAGAGCTTGGCCTGCACCTCGGCGCTCAGGCCCAGTCCATGGTCGCTCACCTCGAACGTGATCCATTCCTTGTGCAGGTCGCCGCTGGTGCGCAAACCCGAGTGCAGCCGCGTCTGGTGCACCGCGATGCGCAGCACCCGCGCGCCGTGGCCCAGCGCCGGATCGCCCTGCGGCATGGCCTGCATGCCGTTGCGCGCCAGGTTGAGCAGCACCTGCTCGACCATGGTGCGGTCGCAATGCACAGCCGGGCAGCCGGGGGTGATGCCGATCTGCAGCTGGATGCCTTGCTTCTTGGCCTGCAGCACCAGCAGCGGCTGGATGGCGTCGATCAGATCCTGCGGGCTCACCGCCTCGCGCACCTGCTCGCGCCGCCGCACGAAGTCGGCCACGCTCTTGATGACGCGTCCCGCGCGCTCGGCCTGTTCGCTGATGCGCTTCATGGCCTGCGACAGATCGGCCTGCGGCAGCGCTTCGGTGGGGTGCTCCAGCAGGTTCATGGCGCCGCTGGCGTAGCTGGAGATGGCCGCGAGCGGCTGGTTGAGCTCGTGGCTGAGCAGCGAGGCCATCTCGCCCACCGTGGCCAGGCGGGCGGTGGCCTGCAGCCGCTCCTGTGAGGTGCGGTTGAGGTCTTCCACGCGGCGCTGCTCGGTGAGGTCGAGGATGGCGCTCATGAAGCCGGTCTGTTTGCCCTGCGCATCGATCAGCGGGGCTTCGATGATGAGCACCGGAAAGCGCGTGCCGTCGCTGCGCTGGAACACCGACTCGTAGCCCTCGCGCGGCAGCGTTTGCCCGGCCAGGCGCACCAGCTGGCGCTGCTGGTATTCGTCCACCAGTTCGGGCGGCCACCAAGGCGCGGGCAGGCCGGTGCCGATGAGCTGTTCGGCGCTCAGTCCCACCATTTCGCAGAACGCCGGGTTCACATACGTGATGCGCCCGGTCATGTCGCGTGCGCGCAGACCCGTCACGAGCGAGTCCTCCATGGCCTTGCGAAACGCGAGCGCATCGGCCACGCCCAGCTCGGCGCGCTGGCGCAGGCGCGTGTCGCGCGCGAGCAGGCCCAACACGGCCAGCAGGGCCAGCGAGAGCGCGCTGATCATGGCCGTGAGCACGTTGGGGAACAGCCCGCCCACCAGCCGCGGGCTCTGCATCTGCAGGATCAGCGTGTGCCCGGGCAGCTCCAGCACGGCGCTGGCGCTCAAGGTGCGCCGCGTGCCGGGCACCAGGCGGTGCAGCGCCAGGCGGGTACCGTCGGCGTCGTTGAACGACAGGCCGCGGCTGCGCAAGGCGTCGGGCTGGGTGAACTCGGACAATATGCCGGGCAAGGAATAGGTGGCCACCAGAAAACCGTTGGGCACACCCGAGCGCACCACCGGCATGCACATTTCCATGAGCTCCATGCCCAGGCCATCACGCATCGGCCAGAAGTAGCTGGACGAATACGCCGGGCCCGAGAGTCGCTGGGCGTTGTCGCAAGCCAGCTTCACGTCGGCCACGGCGCGCGTGCGGTCGAGGTAGGCGAACACGTCGCTCAGATAAGGGGTGTCGCGGTGGCTGATGAGGCGCTGGGCCGTGTCGCGCCATTCCAGGCGCACCAGCTCGCGGTGTTGCGCGATGAGTTCGGCAGCGGGCGCATTCCAGCTGTTGGCGGTGGGGGACACGCTGTTGAGCGACTGCAGCGTCTGCACGTTGCGCAAGAGCTCGTTGCGGATGTCGCTCACCACCGCCGCGGCTTCCTGCTCCAGCGCTTGCTGGTCGCGCGCTTCTTCGTATTCGCGCGCGAGAAACACCAGCACCACCAGCAACGCCACCACCAGCAGCACCAGCGTGGCCCACAAGCCCCATCGGCGCGAACCGGGATCGTTGCGCTCGGTGGTCTGGCCCTCGCTCACTGGAGCAACGTCGCGGTTCAAAGGCGGCGGTGTTGCAGCGAAGGCAGCTGCTCTCGCACGCTGCGCAGTTGCTCGAAGTCCAGCTCGGCCATGACCACGCCCGGGCCTTCGGCCTGCATCGCCATGACGCCGCCCCAGGGGTCGATCACCATGGTGTGGCCCCAGGTGCGGCGGCCGTTTTCATGCACACCACCCTGGGCGCTGGCGATCACGAAGGCCTGGTTCTCGATCGCCCTTGCGCGCAACAGCACTTCCCAATGGGCCTGGCCCGTGGTGTGGGTGAAGGCCGAGGGCACGAGCAGCACGTCAGCGGCCAGCATGCGGTAGAGCTCGCCAAAACGCAGGTCGTAGCAAACGCTCTGGCCCACGCGCCAGGCCTGTCCGCCCGCGTCGCGGCACTCGAACACGGTGGGTGTTTCGCCAGCGCGCAAGACGGCCGCTTCGTCATAGCGTTCGCGACCGTTGTCGTAACGGAAGAGGTGGATCTTGTCGTAGCGGCTGGCGCATTCGCCGCGCGGGTTGTAGGCCAGCGAGGCGTTGGCCGCGTGCGTCGGGTCCTCGGTGGCCATGGGCATCGTGCCGCCCACGACCCACATCTTCAGGTCGCGCGCGCAGTCCGAGAGGAAGTCCTGCACCTTGCCCAGGCCGGGGGTCTCGGCCAGCAACAGCTTGTCTTCGTCGCGGGCGCCCATGAAGCAGAAGTACTCGGGCAGCACCGCAAGCTCGGCGCCCGCGTTCGCGGCCAGGCGCAGCAGGCGCAGGGCCTCGCTGAGGTTGTTGTCCAGGCTGATGCCCGAGACCATCTGGATCGCGGCGACCTTCATGCGGCCGGGCACATGGGGTGGGTGAGGCAATGTCATGGGCGTCTTTCGGTGGGCCGTGGCGCTCGCTCGGCGCTCGGGCTGGTCAGCTTACTGCAGTGTGCCGGCGGGGGTGCGGGGTGGCGGGGTGGGTGGTGTGCGATCGACCTTGACCACCTGCGGATCGGCCCAGCTGCCACTGACGCGGAACTCCTGCGTGCCAGCGCTTTGCAACGGTTGGCGCAACAGGAACTGCGCGAGGAAACTGCCCAGGCCGATGGCCGGGTTGATGGCGGTGGCGATCAACGAGGCGGTGCCGGCGTTGATCTCGGGCACCACCACCACCTTGAGGTCCTGCTGTTCGCGCGCGAGGTCGGCTGTGCCCTCCATCAGCACGGCGGCGTTCACGCCTTTCATCTGCAGGTTGTTGGTGAACAGCACCCCTTGTTCGATGCGCGCATCGCCGCGCACGAAGTCGAACGCAAAGCCGTCGGAGAACACGTCGCGGAAATCCAGCACCAGGCGCCGGGGCAAGGCCTGCAGGCTGAGCACGCCCAGCAGGCGACCGGCACCGGGCTCGACCTTGAGGAACTGACCGCGTTCAAAGTCGGCCTGCAGCTGCCCCGAGAGCGAGGGGTAGTCGGGCGCCAGCGGCGAGCCGATCCAGCCCACGCTGCCTTCGATGCGCCCCTTGCCGCCGCGCACCAGGCCCGGGCGGCTAAAGCGAGCAAGCAAGGCGCCAGAGTCGTCCACGTCGAGGCGAAAACTCAGCGCGGTGCGGCGCTGCTCGCCCGGCTGCGCACCGGTGGCGCCCGAGAGCGGCGCCCAGTTGCCGGTGGCGCTCAGCCGCGCTTCGGGCACGGAGAGCCGGAACTTGGTCAGCCGCCATTCGCCCGCCCGGGTGGGACCGCCGCGGTTGACCGCCTCCACCTCCACACGGCCCAGGCGCCGCCCCGCGACCTCAAGGTCTTCGACCGCGATGTCGAGCGCAGGCACGCTGGTGGGCTGGCTCAGGAGCTGCTCCACCTCGGTGGCCACAGTGGGCTCCAGCTTCAATCGGGCCAGCCGGGCGAACACGCTGCCCGCGGTGTTCGGGCCGGCCTGGCGCACCTCCACATACCCGTTGAGCTCGTCGGCGGTCACGTTGGCGCGCCACTGTGTGCCTTCACGTGATCCGCCCACCACCACCCGGTTGAAGCGTCGGCCTTCCAGCGTCAGGCGGTTGGTGCGCAGGGCCAGCGTGGTTGGCAGGTAGGCGAGTTCGGCGTCCTGATCGACCGCGCTCAGCGTGGCCGCCGTGGGCACGCGCACACCCGATCGGCTGGCCAGTTGCGACCAGGCATCGAGGTCCAGCTGATCAAAGCGCAGGTTACCCACAACACCGGTGGCCGGCAACGGGGCTGCATCACCGTCCTCCAGGCCCACCGCCACGCTGCCGCGCAACACACGCGGCACGGCGCCGGTGATGTCGCGCTCGTACTGCAGCGACACCAGCGGTGCCAGCGCAGACCCCACCTCCAGCGCCACGCGGTCGATGGTGGCCACGTCACCGTTGACAGCGAGCACCGCCTTGTCCACGCGCACGGGCAGGCTGGCCTCGGCCGCCTTGCCCAGCGGGGCGGGCAGGTTGAGCGCCATGCCTTGCAGCTGGCTCACCACCTGCAGCTCGGGCACACCACCCCGAAAGCCGAGCTGTGCGGTGTAGGGCGCCGACCCGGACGCGTTCTGGAACAGGCGCGACGCGTCACCCAGATCACCGTCGCGCAAGCCCTCGGCGCTGGCCACGCCCTGACCGCGGAACTGCAAGCGCGCCACGCCTTGCGGGTTGGGTCGCAGGCCTCCTTCGAACTTCAGATCGCCGCCAAACACCCGCGTGTTGCCACCGAGCACCACGAAGCCTTGTTCGGTGAACGCCAGCGTGCCGCGCGTGCGCGCCAGCAGCGGCGCGGCGGGGTGGAGTTTCAGGTCGTTGCCTTCGAATTTCACCGTGCCCGCCACCGTGAACGCGTCCAGGTCGAACAGCGGCAACTTGAGCGTCACGCCCACGTCGGCATCGCCCCCCACCGTGGTCTGCGACAGCGCTGTGCCCGTCAAGGTCTTGAGCGGTGAGCCCTGCACAAAGCCCAGCATGCCGCTGGCCGAGCCCTTGGCCCGGGTCTTGACCGTGAGGGTGGTCCTGCCAGCGAGGTCGTCGAGTTCCACCGCGCCTTCGCTCAGGCGCACGCCGGCGGCACCCGCCACGCCCGATGTGCCGGTGGCGACGCTCAGCTTCATGTGGTCCAGCACCAACTGCCCCGAGAAGCCCCGCAGACCCGGCCAGGGCGCCGAGTCGGCCGGCTGGAAACTGCCCGGTAGATAGTCGAAGTCGACCCCGCTGAGCTGGGCCGAGATGCGGAAGACGCTCGGTGCGGCAGCGGTCTTGAAGGGCAGGCTGTCCATGTCGCCCTGGATGCGGAAATCCACCGGCCCTGCGCTGCCAGCGAGCACGGCTTCGCGCACATAGCGCCGCGCTTCGGTGTCGATGGTGAGCGGCAGGTAGCGGTGCACGCGGGTGCCCTCGGCGCGCGTGAGTTGCGCGGTGAGGTCGATCACGCCGGGAAAGCGCGACTTCGACGGGCTGTTGGTCGGATCGCTGGTGTGCCACTTGACCTGGGCCGTGCCCTCGGCGTCCGCGTTGGCCATGGTCAGGTTGTCCAGCTGGGCTTCGATGCGCTCGCCCTGCAGGCGCCAGGTGGCGTCGGTCGCCAGCCGCTGCAGCGGAATGCGCGCCTCTTCGAAGATGTCGGGCAACTCGATCGAGCCGTCGGCCACCTCGACGCGGGCCCGCCCGCCACTCTGGTCCAGATCGAAGTTGACCGTGGCCCCGGTGATGCCGGGCCGACCGGGCAGGGGAAAGCGACCACTCAAGGACATTTTTCCGCTGGGTTCACCCGCCAGCGCGAGGTCTTGCACGCGGCCGCGCGCCTGGTAGCTGCCTTGCGTCCAGTCGATGGCGTCGTCCACCGCATCACCCGACACGGCCGCGGGGCCTTGCCAGCGGGCCGTGAAGCCGTCCATGCGGCCGGCGGGTTGCAGCCGCTGCAGCCAGGTGCGCACGGCATCGGGCAGCGGCACGCGCTCGGCGATGGCCGCCAGCGCCGCCAGATCGAGTTGCTCGGCGCTCAGCGCCACGGTGGGTGCCTGGTTGGCGCTGCGGGCCACGTGCTGAAGTTGCAGCCGCCCACCGGGCCAGGTCTCGCCCTCCCGCGTGCGAAACCGCAGGTCCTCGGTGGTCACGCCGAAGCCCTCGGCATTCCATTGCACGGCGAGCCGGCCCTGCACGTTCTCCAGCGCCAGGGCAGCCAGTTGCTTGCCGAGCTGTGCCTCCACGTTCTGAAGCGCGAGGTCGGCCGTGACGCCCGCCACCTGACCGCGCTCCACCTGCGCCCAGGCGCGCAGCGCGCCCTCACCGGTGCGCACCTCCACACCCCGATCGGACAGGTCGACATAGGCACGCAAGCGGGTCACGTCGACCCGCGTGAAATCGGCAAAGACCTCGCCGCTCCAGTCGTGCCAGACCGGCTGCCCGGGCGCGCGCTGGGTCAGCGAAATCAGCGGCTCGCGCAACTGGCCGCGCAGGCTCATGCGCTCACCCCACTCGGGCGGGGGTGTCGCGTCAACGCGCCAGTGGTGCGTGCGTGCGGTGTTGCGGCTCACGAAGTCGAGGTCGCCCAGGGCCAGCGTGGGCTGTCGGCGCTGGTCGTCGGTCCAGCGCACGGTACCGCGCCGGATCACGAACTCGCGCTGGGCAAAAAACCAGTCGGCCGCGGCGCTGTCCTGGCTGGGCCCGGACATGTCGAGACCGGCGACCTCGATGCGGCCCTGCGCGGTGCGGCGCACGTCGAGCACCGGCGCCTCGATCACCACCTGCTCGAAGCCGCCACGCCAGAGCGAGCGCACCGAGACCGCCGTGCGCACCATCGGCAGCTGCAGCGCCACGCGGCCTTGCGCGTCGATCAGCTGCACGTCGCGCAGCTCGAACGAAGGCATCAGCGCCGGCAGAAAACCAGCACCGCTGGCCCCCGATTCGGCGCGGATGTCACCGATGCGCACCGGTACCCCGACCGCCTTGGTGGCCCACCTTTCCAGCTCAGGACGCCATTCGCCGATTCGGGGCACAATCGCGCCATTCAAGCCGGCCCAGGTCAGTGCAAAGAGCCCCCAGACCGCCAGCAACAGCCACAACAACAGGCGACTGGCCACGGCAAATGTCTTGAGGGATCTCGAGGCGGTTGCATGTGGTGCAGAGGGGGCCGCAGAGGCGGGTTGTTGATGGTTCATGTCCAACGCAAATTATGCCGGCCAGTCATCTCACGGTTTCCACCACGGACCTTGCCCCTTTGTCATCAAATGTGAACGCACTGCCCGAGCTGACGCTGGCCGATCGCCGCGCTGATCATTCCCGTTTTGTGCAGCGCGTGCGCCGGCGCTACCCCGCCGAACTGGCCTGCCTGCCCGAGGGCGCCCCGGTGCGCGAGACCATGCTGGCCGGTCTGGCCACGCTGGTGCAACGCGGCCTGCCCAGGCCTGCGGCGCTGCGCGTCTTGCGCCAGCTGGTGCTGGAGCGACTGGTGGTGCTGGACTGCGAACAGGGCGCACCGCTGCAGGCGGTCACACGGGCCGTGACCGAGCTGGCCGAGATCGCGCTCGATGTGGCCTGCGAGCTGGCCTTTGCCGAACTCGACGATCTCTTCGGCGCACCCCAGCACACCGACGCCCAGGGCGAGCCCGTGCGCGCGCAGTTGTGGGTGGTGGGCATGGGCAAGCTGGGTGCGCGTGAGCTCAATGTGTCCAGCGACATCGACCTGATCTACGTGTACGACCACGACGGCGAGACCGCCGGCAACGCCCAAGGCCGCAACCGCATCAGCAACCACGAGTATTTCGGCAAGGCCGTCAAACACATCTACAACACGGTGGGCGAAACCACCGAACACGGCAACGTCTTCCGCGTGGACCTCGCGCTGCGGCCCAACGGCAACTCCGGCCCGAGCGCGGTTTCGCTCGGCGCGCTCGAAGAGTATTTCCTGGTGCAGGGCCGCGAGTGGGAGCGCTTCGCCTGGCTCAAGAGCCGTGTGATCGCACCCACCGCCTGCGTGGCCGCCGGTGGCGCCAACGCCTTGCGCGGTTCGGTGCTGCCGTTCGTGTTCCGCCGCTACCTGGACTACGGCGTGTTCGAGGCGCTGCGCACGCTGCACCGCCAGATCCGCGACCACGCGTCCAAGCGGGCGGCAGGCAACCCCGGCCGAGCCAACGACGTGAAGCTCTCACGCGGCGGCATCCGAGAGGTGGAGTTCACCGTGCAGCTGCTCCAGGTGGTGCGCGGCGGGCAATTCCCCGAACTGCGCACCCGGCCCACGCTGGACGCCTTGCCGCGCCTGTGCCGCGCCGGCCTGATGCCACAAGCCTCGGCCGACGCGCTGGCCGAGGCCTATCGGTTTCTGCGCCGCGTCGAGCACCGCATCCAGTACCTGGACGACCAGCAAACGCATGTGATGCCCACGCGCGACGACGACCTCGCGTGGATGGCGGCCACCATGGGTTGCGCCAACGTCTGCGAGTTCCTGCACACGCTGGATGCGCACCGCGAGCTGGTGGCCCAGGAATTCGACACGTTGCTCGGCGGCCCCACCAACGGCGGCTGCAACGGCAAGGGATGCAACGGCAAGAACGGCAACGCGCCACGCAGCTCGGCCGATGATCTGCAGAGCGTGCTGGCCCAGCTGCCGGTGGCGTTTGCCGCCAAGGTCGCACAGTGGCGTGAGCACCCGCGTGTGCTCGCACTCAAGGAAGACAGCCGCCTGCGACTGGTGCGGCTGGTGCAGCGCACCGGCGCCTGGCTCGAAGAAGGCCGTGTGAGCGAAGAAGCCGCGCTGCGCATGGCCGACTGGATCGAACCGCTGCTGCGCCGCGACAGCTACCTGGCCCTGCTGCAGGAGCGGCCCTCGGTGCACGAGCGCCTGCTGCGCCTGCTGGGCGCGGCCAAGTGGCCCGCGCGCTACCTGCTGCAACACCCGGGTGTGATCGACGAGCTGGCCAGCCAGCAACTCCTGACCGACCGCTTCGATGCGGCCCAGTTCGAGGCCGAGCTCGAATCGCGCCGCGCTGCGTTGCACTCCACGGGTGAAGACGACGATGAAGCGCTGCTCAACCTGCTGCGCCGCGCCCACCACGCCGAGGTGTTCCGCACGCTGGCACGCGACCTGGAGAAGGTGCTCACGGTGGAGCAGGTGGCCGACGACCTCTCGGCCTTGGCCGACTCGGTGCTGCGCCTGACCGCGCGCTGGTGCTGGGCGCGTTTGAAAAACCGCCACCGCGACGAGCCCGCGTTCGCCATCATTGGTTACGGCAAGCTCGGCGGCAAGGAGCTGGGCTACGGCAGCGACCTGGACATCGTGTTTGTCTACGAAGACGAGCACGAGAACGCCGGCGAAATCTACGCGGCGTTTGTGCGCAAGATGATCAACTGGTTGACCGTCAAAACCGGCGAGGGTGACCTGTTCGAGATCGACACCGCGCTGCGGCCCAACGGCAACTCGGGCCTGCTCGTCACCAGCTTCCAGGCCTACACCAACTACCAGCAACAGCGCGGCAGCAACACCGCCTGGACCTGGGAACACCAGGCCATGACGCGTGCGCGCTTCGTGCTGGGTGGCATTGCGCTGGCCGGGCGTTTTGATGCGGTGCGGGAAGACGTGATCACCGCGCTGCGCGACGGCGATTCGCTGGCGCGCGAGATCGTGGCCATGCGCGAGAAGGTGCGCCAGGCGCACCCGGTGCGCGGCACCATGTTCGATGTGAAGCACAGCCCGGGCGGCATGGTGGATGTGGAGTTCGTCATGCAGTACCTGGTGCTGCTGCATTCGCGCACCCACCCCGAATTGCGCGCCAACACCGGCAACATCAACCTGCTGCGCCGCGCTGAAGCGGCCGGCCTGCTCGCGCCAGGCATGGGTGAGGCGGCTGCGCAGGCGTACCGCGAGCTGCGCCAGATCCAGCACCGCGCGCGTCTGGACGAAGCCCCCACCCAGGTGGACGCCGCGGCGGTGCAGACCTCGGCAGACGCCGTGCGTGCCCTGTGGCAGCACGTGCTGGGCCCTCACACCGGCGCATCGCGGCCTGCATGACACGCCCGCTGAGCTGGCTGGCGCTGTGCGGCGTGCATGGCGCGGTCAGCGTGGTGGTCTGGTGGTCAGGCGGCCCTTGGGTTGACGCGTTCATCTGGCGTGCCGACACCTGGGCCCAGCACCCCTGGACCTTGTGGACCAGCGCCTGGATTCACCTGAGCACACCCCACCTGATCGGCAACCTGCTGGTGCTGGGCGCTTACCTCACGATCGGGTGGGTCGTGCGGCCCGATGGGCGTTGCACGCTGGCGTGGCTGCTGGCCTGGCCGCTGGTGCAGCTGTCGTTGTTGCTGTGGCCCGATGTGCGTCAGGTGGTCGGCCTCTCGGGCCTGCTGCACGCCGGCGCGCTGGTGGTGGCGGTGCACCTGACGATGGCGCGGCTGCCGATCCGGCGCGCCCGCTTCTGGGGTGTGCTGCTCGCGGTGGCGGTGCTCTCCAAGGTGGCGCTGGAGCAGGCCTGGCAGCGCCCCGTGGTGTGGGACGACACGCACGAACTCTTTGTGGTGCAGGTCGCGCACCTGGCCGGCGTGACCTGGGGCATCGTGCTCGGCCTCTTGACCGCCTGGTGGCCCGCCAAGGTGAGCGCGGCCAGCGACTGAACCGACCACAAAAAACCCGCCGAGAGGCGGGTTCTTCATTGGGGTTTGGACTTCAGGCCGGCGCCACGATCGCCGGTGGTGCCAGCGACTTGCGGAAGCGGTTGAGCTCCTGCACGGTCTTGAAGCTCTGCTCCATGAGCAGGCTCATGTTGTGCAGGATGCGCTCGACCACGCGGTTCTCCCACACGGCGTCAAAGTCGATCTGCTTGTCCAGCCAGTGCTCCAGCCACTCGGGGTCGGGCAGGCGGCTCTGGATCGTGTCGTTGGGGAACAGGTCCTTGTTCACGTGCAGGTTGGTCGGGTGCAGGGCCTGCGCGGTGCGCCGCGCACTGGCCATGAGCACACCCACCTTGGCAAACGCCACGCGCGCGTCGTCGCCGAATTTGCCGATGGCGCGCTTCATGTAGCGCAAGTACGCACCGCCGTGGCGAGCCTCGTCCTGGCTGAGCGTGGCGTAGATCTTCTTGATGACCGGCTCCGAGTGCCATTCGCTGGCGCGGCGGTACCAGTGGTTCAAGCGGATTTCGCCGCAGAAGTGCAGCATCAGCGTTTCCAGCGGCGGGGCCGGGTCGAACTCGAAACGGATGTCGTGCAGTTCCTTCTCGGTTGGCACGAGATCGGGGCGGAAGCGGCGCAGGTACTCCATGAGCACCAGCGAGTGCTTCTGTTCTTCAAAGAACCAGATCGACATGAAGGCCGAGAAGTCGGAGTCGTCGCGGTTGTCGCGCAGGAACATCTCGGTGGCCGGCAGCGCCGCCCATTCCGTGATCGCGTTCATCTTGATCGTTTGCGCCTGCTCGTCGGTCAGGGCGCTGGCGTCGAACTGGTCCCAAGGAATGTCCTTGTCCATGTCCCAGCGCACGGATTCGAGTTGTTTGAAGAGTTCGGGATAGAGCATGGAGGGCCTTTCGGTACGGGCGCATTTTATGCGGGGGGAGCGCAAACGCGCTTACAAATCGCCAAGGCGGGCCAAGGTCAATACAGCCTGGTCCCGCACCGCCTGCCGCTCGGCAGGGTCCATGCGCTGCAGATTTTTGACCATCAGCGCGGTGCGGGGGCTCGATGCCAGTTCGGTCTCGTGGCGGTCCAGAAAGTTCCAGTAGAGCGTGGTCACCGGGCAGGCCTGCGCACCCACACGCAGTTTGGGCTGGTAGCGGCAACCCTTGCAATGGTCGCTCATGCGGTCGATGTACTGCCCACTGGCCACATACGGTTTGCTGGTGAAGCGCCCGCCATCGGCGTAAAGCGCCATGCCGATCACGTTGGGCAGTTCCACCCACTCAATGGCGTCCACATAGACCGCGAGGTACCAGTCGGCCACCCGCTGCGGCTCCACTTCCGCGAGCAGAGCGAACTGCCCGGTGAGCATGAGGCGCTGGATGTGGTGCGCGTAACCGTGTTCGAGTGTCTGACCCACAGCATCCTTCATGCAGGCCATGTGGGTCTGTGCGTTCCAGTACCAAGCCGGCAGCGGGCGCGTGTGACCGTAGTGGTTGGCGGTCTTCATGCCGGGCATGTCCATCCAGTACACGCCGCGGATGAACTCCCGCCAGCCCAGCACCTGGCGGATGAAGCCCTCCACACTGGCCAGCGGCAGGCCACGGTCGCGGTGCGCAGCCTCGGCCGCGGCCACCACCTCGCGCGGGTCGATCAGGTGCAGGTTGAGCGCCACCGACAGCAGCGAATGCCAGCCGAACGGCGTCTTGGTCCACATCGCGTCCTGGTAGGTGCCGAACATTTCCAGGCGCTGATCGACAAAGTGCCGCAGGGCTTCACGCGCCTGCTCGGGCGTGACGGGCCAGGCAAAGCTTTTGAGATCACCCGGGTGATCGGCAAAACGCGTCTGCACGAATTCGATCACCTCGCGCGTGATGGCGTCGGGCTCGAACTGCGCGGGCGGTGTGATCAGCCCCGGCCCTTGTTTGGGGTAGCTCTTGCGGTTGTCCGCGTCGAAGTTCCACTGCCCGCCCACGGGCTGGCCACCGTCCATGAGCACACCGTGTTCGCGGCGCATCTCGCGGTAGAAAAACTCCATGCGCCATTCCTTGCGGCCCTGGGTCCAACGTGCGAAACGCTGGCGGCTGCAGAAGAAATGTGTGTCGTCAAAGGTGCGCATCGGCACCGCAGCCGCGGCGGCGGCGGCTTCAATGTCCTGCTGCAAGCGCCATTCACCCGCCTCGCAGAGCCACAGTGCCTGCGGCTGGAGTTCGGCCAACACGTGTTGCAGGCGCGCGGGCAGCGAGGCGGTGGCGGGCTGGTCCAGCGCGGCGTCGTCCAGGTTCACGTAGCGCAGCGCAAAGCCCTTGCGCAACAGCGTCTGCTGAAAGTGCCGCATGGCCGAGAGGAACAGCGCGATGCGGGCCTTGTGGCTCCACACATGGCTGGCCTCGCCGGGCGCCTCGATCATCAACACCGCGTCCTGCGCGGGGTCGAAGCCGGCCAGGGCCGGGTTGCCGAGCCAGAGCTGGTCGCCCAACACCAGCACCAGACGGCGCAAAGGCCGGGGCAGGGGGAGCGGTGTGTTCATGCGGAGGTCTTGACGGGTTTGGCTCGGCAACGGTCGCTGCAGTACTTCACCTGGTCCCAGGTGCGTTCCCATTTCTTGCGCCAGGTCATGGGTCGCCCGCAGGCGGCGCAGGGTTTTTGCGGCAGCGCCGCCTTGTTGCCTTTGAAACCGCTCATGCGGCGTCCGCCAGGACTTGCGCACGCCAGCGTGCCACGCCAACCGGAATGTCTTGCAGCCGGGCCATGGGAAAGAAGATGGGGGCGGCACCGGGTGCCCGACCCCGCTGGGGTTTGAGCAGCACCGGGCACTGACCACCGGCCCAGATCTCGACGCGCGGTGGCAAACGTTCGCGCAGCTGCTCCAGCGCGGCGCGCACGTCGCGGGCGTTCTGCGAGGCGGTGAAGCCCAGCGCGACGATGTCGGCACCGCTGGTGGCGGTGGCGGCCACGATGTCGGGAAGCGGCGTCTGCACGCCCAGCGGGATGGTGTGGCACCCCTCCATCACCATGAAACACTCGGCCATGAGCAGGCCCAGGCTGTGCACCTCACCCGGCAGCGTGGTGATCAGGATGCGCGGCGGTGCCGGCTCGCGCGCCTGGGCCAGCTGGCCCAGCGCCTGGCGCATCACCGACTGCGCGATCTCGGTGTAGAGGTGCTCCTCGTAGACCTCCAGACGGCCTTCGAGCCAGGCCTGGCCGACCTGCACGTTCATGGGCACCACGCACTCGGTGATCAGGCGCGCGAGGCCGCGCTCCATCAAGATGCGCGCCATCGCCTGGCGCAGGCCGTGAGCGTCCTGGCGGCGCAGCAGGGGCATCCAGGGATCGATGACCTGGTCGGCCGCATCACCCACGGTGGACACTGGCGGTTGAATCCGCCGGGCTTGTTGTTGCGTATCCAGTGCGATGAGTTCGATCAGCGGCAACGCCACCACCCCGCCAGGCCGGTGCCCGGCATCGATGAGGCGACGGATGTGGCGCAGGCGAATCAGTTGTTCGTTGTCGTACTGGCGCTCACCCAGCGCGTCGCGCACCGGCATGGGAAAGCCATAGCGCCGCTCCCACACCCGAAGCGTGTCTTTGGACAGGCCGGTGTCGCGTTCAACATCGGCGATGCTGTGGCCAGCGGGGATTTCGGAGCTTGAGGTTGTCATGGACAAATGATCCAATGTGGCAACAGATTATGGAGTTTTTGTCATGAATTCAGCACTTGTCCACGTCAATGTCCGTTTATTCCTGCGGCTGGCGGTGAGCGGCCTGGTCGCCGGCGGCGCGCTGTGGAGCCCGGCCGTGCAGGCACAGACGCCCAAGCCCGCAGCGGCAGCCACCGCCTGCCCGGCGCTGCTGCAGCACCGCTTTGACCGCCTGCAGGATGAAAAGCCGCAGTCGCTGTGCCAGTACAGCGGGCAGGTCGTGCTGGTGGTCAACACCGCCAGCTTCTGCGGCTTCACCAGCCAGTACGAAGGCCTGGAGGCCCTGTACGCCAAGTACAAATCGCAAGGGCTGGTGGTGCTCGGCTTCCCGGCCAACGACTTTGGCCGCCAGGAGCCGGGCAACAACCAGGCCATTGCCGACTTTTGCGAAAACACCTTCGGTGTGAAATTTCCGATGTTCAGCAAGACCAGCGTGGTCGGGCGCGAGGCCAACCCGCTCTACAAACAGCTGGCCGCCAAAACCGGCGAGACACCTCAGTGGAACTTCCACAAGTACTTGATCGGGCGCGACGGCCAGACCGTGCGCAGCTATCCGAGCACCCTGGAGCCGAAAAACCCTTCTTTCGTAAAGGACATCGAACGATTCCTCTCGACCAAATCGTGACTGACCAGTCACAATAAAACTGTCCAGTCTATTTTGAGCTCAGCTACCGTCATGAACGCCCACCCGTCCGACCGGAAACCCCGCCCCCGCGCATTCGTCCGGAACTTTTTTGGGCGCGTTTTTCTCTCAGTGGGCAAGTCGGTTCAGACGCCGGCTGCCGAATTCCGTTTTGCACTGCGAAGCCTGTCCGGTTCTTGTGACCGGGCTGAAATCCCGAGGCGCTTCTCCTCCTCCTCCCTCCCTCCCTTGTTCGTTTCGGGGCGCTTCGCAGGCTTTTGTATCCCGACCAGCACCGCTGGCTCTCATTGAGGTCCGATGATGTACACGGACCTCCCCAACACCCCGGCCCGCATGGCCAACCGAGCTCCCCGCGTGGCCATCGTCGGCTCCGGCATTTCGGGGCTGGCCGCCGCCCACACGCTGCAAGGGCTGGCCGACATCACGCTCTTTGAAGCGGGTGACTACTTCGGCGGCCACACGCACACGGTCGACATGACCCTGCCGAACGCCCACGGTGTGCCCACCACCTTCGGCGTGGACACCGGCTTCCTGGTGCTCAACGAACGCACCTACCCCAACCTGCTGGCGCTGTTTGCGCAGCTGGGTGTGCCGATTGCCAAGTCCGACATGTCGTTCTCGGTGCAGGCGCCGGGTGCCGCGCCCGGCGGCGGGCCGCTGGAGTGGAGCGGTTGCAACCTCTCCACCGTGTTTGCCCAGCGCCGCAACCTGTTCAACCCACGCTTCCTGCGCATGCTGGCCGACATCGTGCGCTTCAACCGCATCACGACGAAGTTGGCCGAGCAAGGCGAAGACCTGCGCGACAACAGCCCGCAGCTGCAACCGCTGGGTGACTTTCTGAAGGCGCAGGGCTTCTCGGCTGAATTCCGCGACTGGTATTTCCTGCCCATGATGGGTTGCATCTGGAGTTGCCCGACGGACCAGATGCTGGCCTTCCCGGTGGCCACCATGGTCCGCTTCTGCCACAACCACGGCCTGATCCAGGTCACCAACCGACCGCAGTGGTACACGGTGGACGGCGGCGCGCGCCAGTACGTGCAGAAGATCACCAACCACATCGCCGACAAGCGACTGAACACGCCGGTGCAGCAGGTGCTGCGCGACGGCCAGGGTGTGCGCGTCGTCACCGACGGCCAGGTGGAGCGGTTTGATGCCATCGTGCTCGCCTGCCACAGCGATCAGGCCCTTCGCCTGCTGGGCGGCGAAGCGTCGGCCAACGAGCGCGAGGTGCTCGGCGCCATCCGCTACCAGCCCAACCGCGCGGTGCTGCACACCGACGCCTCGGTGCTGCCCAAGAGCCAACTTGCCTGGGCCGCCTGGAACTACGAACGTGCGCCCAGCCAGGGCGTGGAATCGGCCCAGGTCTGCCTGCACTACCTGCTCAACCGACTGCAACCGTTGCCGGTTTCGCAACCGGTGGTGGTCTCGCTCAACCCGCAGCGCGAGATCGCGGCGAAACACGTGGTGGGCGAATACGAATACGACCACCCGGTGTTCGACCTCGCCGCCATCCGCGCGCAAGCCCGTGTGCCGGCCATGCAGGGTCAGCTCAACACGTACTTTGCCGGCGCGTGGACCGGCTACGGCTTTCACGAAGACGGCCTGAAGTCGGGCCTGCACGCGGCGCGATCGCTGATCGATGCGCACCAGCTCGTGCCCATGACGCAGCGCGTCGAGGCCCAGCGCGCTGCCTTGCCTGGGGTGTTTGCGTGAACACCACGCCGGTCGCACAGATCGGCTTTGGACAGGTGCGCCACACGCGCCACCGCCCGCAGCGCAACGCCTTCGCCTACCCCACCTACTTCCTGATGCTGCCCATGCGCAGCCTGCGCCAGCACGGCCCCGGCGCCCTCGCACGCAACCGCCGCGCGGCGCTCAGCTTCAACGACGCCGACCACGGCGATGGCCGCGCGGACAGCCTGCATTGGCTCGACGAGTTGCTGAGCCAACACGGCATCGACGACGCGCAGGGCGAGGTGTGGCTGCACACCTACCCGCGTGTGCTGGGCTACACCTTCAAGCCGGTGAGCTTCTGGTACTGCCACCGGGTTGATGGCACGCTGCGCGCGGTGTTGGCCGAGGTGAACAACACCTTTGGCGAGCGCCACTGCTATTTGCTAGATGCGCCGCACTACGGTCAGCCGTGCGAGGCCTCCAAGGTGTTCCACGTGTCGCCGTTCTGCCCAGTGCGCGGCCGCTACCGCTTTGTCTTCATGCGCGCCGAGGGCACTACCCACCACGCCCTGCCGCGCACCGTGGCGCGCATCGATTACTTCGACGACCTCGGCGCGAGTGCCGACAGCGAGCCCCTGCTCAACACCAGCGTGAGTGGCGAACTGCAGCCGCTGAACGCGCGCAGCCTGCGCCGCGCGCTGTGGTCCTACCCGGCCATGACCTTCGGCGTCATGGCCCGCATCCACTGGCAGGCCGTGCGCCTGTGGATCAAACGTGCGCCCTTTTTCCGCCAGCCGCCCGCTCCGGGCGACTTCGTCACCGCCGCCTCCCTGCCCGCGACTCCCGTGAACGCCGAACACAGCCACCCATGAACAGCTCCACCGCTTCCACCAGCCCCGCCGGTTTCTCGCTGCCACGCAACGCCCCCGCCGCCGCCCGCACCACGCTGCAACTGCTGCAGCGTCTGGTGCACGGCAGCCTCACGCTGCAACTGCCCGACGGCTCGGTGCAGCGCTTCGGCCAGGTCGACGGCCCGCACGCGAGCATGAAGCTCAACAACTGGAACGTCTGCTCGGCCTCGCTCAAGTCGGGCGACATCGGCTTTGCCGAGACCTACATTGCCGGCGACTGGACGACATCGAACCTGCCCGCACTGCTCTCGCTGATGGTGGCCAACCGCCGCGAAGTGGAAGACGTGATCTACGGCTCATGGCTCGGGCGTTTTGCCTACCGCGTCAAGCACTTGCTCAACCGCAACAGCAAGACCAACAGCCGCAAGAACATCCACGCCCACTACGACCTGGGCAACGCGTTCTACGGCCTGTGGCTGGACGACACCATGAACTACTCGTCGGCCTGGTTCGAGACGCCAGACCAGACCATGGAATCCGCCCAACACGCCAAGGTGCGCCGGGCGCTGCGCATGACCGATGTGAAACCCGGGGACCGCGTGCTGGAGATCGGCTGCGGCTGGGGCGCACTGGCCGAGAAGGCCACCTCCGAATTCGACGCCCACATCACCGGCGTCACGCTGTCCACCGAACAGCTGGCGTTTGCCAACGAACGCATGCAGCGCATCGGGCGCGAAGACCGGGCCGACTTGCGCCTGCAGGACTACCGCGACATCGACGACGCACCGTTCGACGCGATCTGCTCGATCGAGATGGTCGAGGCCGTGGGCCGCGAGTACTGGCCCACCTACTTCCAGACCGTCTCGCGCCTGCTCAAACCCGGTGGCAAGGCCTGCGTGCAGAGCATCGTGATCGACGACGAGCACTTCGAGCGCTACATCAAGGGCACGGACTTCATCCAGCAATACGTGTTCCCCGGTGGCTGCCTGCCCTGCCCGAGCGAGTTCCGTGCGCAGGCGGCCAAGGCCGGCCTGGAGGTGGTGGACGAATTCGCCTTTGGCCTCGACTACGCCCGCACGCTGGCCATCTGGCGCGAACGTTTCCTGCACGAGCAGGAACGGGTCTTGCAGCTCGGCTTCGACCAGCGCTTCCTGCGCATCTGGGAGTTCTACTTGGCCTATTGCGAAGCCGCGTTCGAGCAAGGCAGCACCGACGTGGTCCAGTACACCTTGCGCAAGCCCGGTTGAGACCCACCACATGAAACGCGCCGTCATTTCCTTCGCACTGCTCCTCGGCACGCTGTCAGGCGCGCCCGCGTTGGCGCAGGCGCCCGAGCCCACACTCAGCGCCGCGTTGCAGGACAAGACCGCCGTGGGCAAGGCACGCCTGCGCTACTGGGGCTTCGACGTGTACGACGCGAGCCTGTGGGCGTTGCCCGGCTTCGACATCTCCCGCTTCGAGAACCAGCGCTTTGGCCTGGAGCTGGCCTACCTGCGCGACTTCAAAGGCGCGGACATCGCGGAGCGGTCCATCGACGAGATGAAGGGCCTGACCACCATTGAGCCGGCCCAGGCCACGCGCTGGACGCAGGCCATGAGCAACCTGTTCCCCGACGTGAAGCGCGGCGACCGCATCACCGGCGTGCATGTGCCCGGCAGCGGTGCGCGCTTCTACTTGAACGGCAGGCTGCTCGGCGAAGTGGCGGACGACGCTTTCTCACGCCTGTTCTTCGGCATCTGGCTCTCGCCCAAGACATCGCAGCCCCGCATGCGCGAGACCCTGATCCAGGGCATCGGCGGAACGCCGCGATGAGCCTGACGCCAGCGTCCGCCCAGGAACCCGCTGCGCGCTTCATCGGCGCGGGCGCGTGGCGCCGGGGTCTGGCCTATGGCCTGCTGGGCTTGCCGCTGGCCTTCGTGGCGCTGCCGCTCTACGTCATCCTGCCCAACCACTACGCCCGCGAGTTTGGCGCGCCGCTGGCCCTGCTGGGCCTGGTGCTGCTGGCGGCTCGCCTGGTGGACGCGGTGCTCGACCCGATCATTGGCCGCTGGTGCGACCGCCTGTTTTCCCGCTCGGTGGCCGCGGTGCTCGGCGCTTCGGCCGTGGCGGCCGTGGTGCTCGCGCTGGGCCTGTGGGGCCTGCTGTTTCCGCCAGAGGCTGTTCGCGTGGCGGGCACGACCACGCTGCTGTCCTGGGCCGGGCTGCTCATGGCCATCACCTACACCGCCTACAGCGTGGTGGCCGTCGCCCACCAATCGTGGGGCGCGAGGCTCGGTGGCAACGAGGCGCAGCGCAGCCGGGTGGTGGCGTGGCGCGAAGGCCTGTCCTTGCTGGGCGTGTTGATCGCCGCCGTGCTACCCGCCACGCTGGGCCTGGGCGCCACCGTGGCCACCTTCGCCGTGCTGCTCACGCTCGGCTGGTGGGCCTGGAGCCGCTCGGCCACGCCCATTGCACTGAAAGCGACAGGGCCGGCGCTGCGCCTGGGCCCATCGCCTTTGCGCCAGCCAGCGTTTCTGCGCCTGCTGGCCGTCTTCGTGATCAACGGCACCGCCAGCGCGGTGCCCGCCACGCTGGTGCTGTTCTTCGTGCAGGACCGCCTGCAGGCCCCCACCTCGGTGGAACCCGCGTTTCTCGCCACCTATTTCCTGTGCGCAGCGCTGTCCATCCCGCTGTGGGTGCGGCTGGTGGCGCGCATCGGTCTGGCGCGCACCTGGCTGACGGGCATGGCGCTGGCTGTGGCGGTGTTCATCTGGGCCGCCACCCTGGGCGCGGGTGACGTGGTGCCCTTCCTCATCGTTTGCGCACTCTCGGGCATCGCCCTCGGCACCGACCTCACGCTGCCCAGCGCCATGCTCGCCGGCCTGATCGGCCAACTGGGTGAACGTGGCCAGCGCGAAGGCGCCTATTTCGGCTGGTGGAGTTTCGCCACCAAGCTCAACCTGGCGCTGGCCGCCGGCCTGGCGCTGCCGCTGCTCGCGCTGTTTGGCTATGAGCCCGGCGCGCGCGACCCGGCCGCGCTGCAGACCCTGACCATCGCCTACTGCCTGCTGCCTTGTGTGCTGAAGTTGCTGGCCGGTGGAGCGCTGTATGCGCTTGTGATCCGCCCCGAACAGCGTGCCGGGCTCGTCCCGCCCACCTCCATTCCTTCCTGAGACCACCCCATGCAAAGACGACTGTTGCTTGCCGCCGGCATCACCTCCGCCGCCACCCTCGCAGGCTGCGCCGGCCCGCAAATCGGCCAGTACGCCAGCGAGAAACCGCTGCTCGATCTGCGCACCTATTTCAACGGCACGCTGGACGCCTACGGTGTCTTCACCGACCGTTCGGGCGCGGTGGTCAAGCGCTTCACCGTGGTGATGGTCTGCACCTGGAACGGCGACGACGGCGTGCTGGACGAGACCTTCAACTACAGCGACGGCACTACCGGCAAACGCATCTGGCGCATGAAACACCTGGGCAACGGCCGGTTCAGCGGCACGGCCGACGATGTGGTGGGCACCGCGCTGGGTGAGCAAAAGGGCAACGCCTTCCGCTGGGGCTACACGCTGCTGCTGCCGGTGGACGGCAAAACCTACGAAGTGCAGTTCGACGACTGGATGTACCTGATGGATTCGCGCGTGATGCTCAACAAGGCCGAGATGAGCAAGTTCGGCGTGCGCCTGGGCGAGGTCACGCTGTCTTTCGTGAGGCGCGCACCATGAGCACGCCGCGCGCCTTCGTCGAGTCGCCGATGCCGGCCGCCACCATGGCACCCGCAAAGCGCGGCTTTACGCTGTTCAAGCCCATGAACCCGCCCATCACCGACTGGCGCGGCCTGCGCGT
This sequence comes from Polaromonas sp., assembly GCA_013823505.1. The sequence continues at coordinate 60,275 of PNMH01000008.1, forward strand.
GTGGCTGGTCGGCGCCTCCAGCGGCATTGGTGAAGCCACCGCCTCGGCCCTCCACGCACGGGGCGCGCAGGTACTGGTGTCGGCGCGCAGCCGCGAAGCGCTGGACCGTTTCGTGCTGAACCACCCACCCCAGCACGGCCTGACCGCGCAGGCCTGGCCGCTCGATGTGACCGACGCTGCTGCGGTCGCGGCCACGGCGCAAGAGATCCTGGCGCAGGGACCACTGGATCTGGTGGTGTACTGCGCGGGCCACTACCGCGAGATGCGCGCCACCGACATGGACATGGCCGACCTCAAGCGCCACCTGGACATCAACTACGTGGGCGCGCTGCACGTACTTGACGCCATCGTCCCGGCCATGAGTGCACGGGGAAAAGGCCACATCAGCCTCATCAGCAGCGTGGCGGGCTTTCGCGGCCTGCCCAAGAGCCTGGCCTACGGCCCGACCAAGGCAGCGCTGACCAACTTGGCGGAAAACCTCTACCTCGATCTGGGTCCATTGGGCTTGGGCGTGAGCGTGGTCCACCCCGGCTTCGTGCAGACGCCTCTGACCGCGCAGAACGACTTCACCATGCCCGCGCTCATCACGCCGCCACAGGCCGCGCAAGCCATGATCGAGGACTGGGGCCGTGGTGTGTTCGAGGTGCACTACCCCAAGCGCTTCACGCGCTGGATGAAACTCATGCGCCTGCTGCCCTACCGCGCCTACTTCCCCGCCGTGCGACGGGCCACCGGTCTGTGAGCGACCTGTGAGTGATGACACCCGCGCCGCGGTGGACCGCCTCTGTGCTTACTTCGAGACCATCTCGCCCCAGTCGGTACAGCGGATCGGCGAGTTCTACACGGCAGACGCTCGCTTCAAGGACCCGTTCAACGACGTGCGCGGCGTTCCCGCGATCCAGCGGGTCTTTGCCCACATGTTCGAGAGCCTGCACGGCCCACGCTTCGTCGTCACCAGCCGCATCGTGGACGGCACGCAGTGTTTTCTGGTCTGGGAGTTCCGCTTCCGCTTCAAGCGCTTCGACACCACCACCGAGCAGGTGGTGCGTGGCGGCTCGCACCTGGTGCTGACCACCGACGGCTTGATCAGCGATCACCGCGACTACTGGGACGCGGCAGAAGAGCTCTACGAAAAACTGCCCGTGGTGGGCAGTTTCATGCGGTGGCTCAAACAGCAAGCCAACAGCTGAGCGGACTCAATCAGGCTTCGTGTCGACGAAGCTCGGACGCTGATTGAGCTTCTCGCCCAGACGCGCCAGGTTCGGGTACGGCGTGCGCCAGTCAATCACTGGAAAGCGGAAGTCCAGGTAGCCCAGCGCGCAACCCACGGCCACGTCGGACAGGCTGAAGTGAATGCCCGAGCAAAAGGGCTTTTCGCCCAGGCCTTGGCTCATGCTTTTCAGGCTCGCGTCGATCTTGGCCAGCTGGCGGTCGATCCAGGCGGTGCTGCGCTGCTGGTCGGTGCGCCCGGCCCAGGTGGACTCCAGTCGCGCGAGGATGGCGGCATCGAGCAGACCGTCGGCCAGCGCTTCCCAGGTTTTCACCTCGGCACGCTCGCGACCTTGCGACGGGATCAGCTTGCCCACAGGCGAGAGCGTGTCGAGGTATTCAACGATCACGCGCGAATCAAACACCGCTTCGCCACCTTCCATGACCAGGCAGGGCACTTTTCCCAGCGGGTTGGAGGTGGAGATCTGCGTGTCGGCCGACCAGACGTCTTCCAGGATGAAGTGGTAGTCCAGCTTTTTCTCGGCCATGACGACTCGCACTTTGCGAACGTAGGGGCTGGTGATGGCGCCGATGAGTTTCATGAAGGACGGATGGGTGAAGACGGTTGCCCGTGGAGCGTCGATTTTAGCCAGCACGGCCTTCGGTCCGACTGACAGGGTGCATGGAAAGCCCCGCCTCCTACAATCGCCCTATGCGCCCCACCACCCCATCGGCTTCCGCCTCCACGCCTTCTGCCGTCGCCCCGTCTGCGGCCCTTTCTCCCATCTCTGCACTGTCCCCGCTGGATGGCCGCTACGCCGGCCGCCTGGGCCAGCTGCGCCCGTTCATGAGCGAACTGGGATACATGCACCGCCGCGTGCAGGTGGAAATCGCCTGGTTCATTGCCTTGTCCGACGCGGGCCTGGCCGAGTTCAAGCCGCTGTCACCCGGCGCACGAACCTACCTCATGGGTCTGGTGAAAAACTTCAGCGAGGCCGATGGCCAAGCGATCAAGGACATCGAGAAGATCACCAACCACGACGTGAAAGCCGTGGAGTACTGGATCAAGTCGCGCTTTGAAGCGCGCCCCGAGCTGGAGAAGGCCGCCGAGTTCGTGCACTTCGCCTGCACCAGCGAAGACATCAACAACACCAGCCATGCACTGCAACTCAAAGGCGGGCGCGACGCGGTGCTGCTGCCCTCGCTCGACGCGGTGATCGCCAAGCTGCGCGAGATGGCCCACGCGTTTGCCGCCGTGCCCATGCTCAGCCGCACCCACGGCCAGACCGCCAGCCCCACCACGGTGGGCAAGGAAATCGCCAACGTGGTGGTGCGCCTTGCCGCCGCGCGCGACAAGATCGCCGGCGTGAAACTGCTGGGCAAGATGAACGGCGCCGTGGGCAACTACAACGCCCACCTGAGCGCCTGGCCCGACTTCGACTGGGAAGCCTTCAGCCGCAACGTGATCGAACAGCCCGAGCCGCTCGGCCTGGGCCTGACCTTCCAGCCCTACAGCATTCAGATCGAGCCGCACGACTACATGGCCGAGCTGTTCGATGCGATCGCCCGCACCAACACCATCCTGATCGACCTCTCGCGCGACATCTGGGGCTATGTCAGCCTGGGCTATTTCAAGCAGCGGCTGAAAGCCGGCGAGATCGGCTCGTCGACCATGCCGCACAAGGTCAACCCGATCGACTTCGAGAATGCCGAAGGCAACCTGGGCCTGTCCAACGCGCTGTTGCGCCACCTCAGCGAGAAGCTGCCCATCAGCCGCTGGCAGCGCGACCTGACCGACTCCACTGTGTTGCGCAACATGGGCGTGGCCCTGGGCTATGCGGTGCTCGCTTACCACTCGATGGGCGTGGGCCTGGGCAAGCTGGAGATCAACGAAGAAGCGCTGGCTGACGACCTCGACAACGCCTGGGAAGTGCTGGCCGAACCGATCCAGACGGTGATGCGCCGCTACGGCGTGTCGGGCGCCTATGAGAAGCTCAAGGAAGTCACGCGCGGCAAGACCGTGACCGCTGAAGCCCTGCATGGGCTCATTCGCAGCCTGGAAATTCCGGAGTCGGAAAAAGAGCGGTTGCTGGCCATGACGCCGGGCAGCTACACCGGCAAAGCCACCGAACTCGCTCGCCGGGTCTAGGAAAAAGGCCCCCACTCTCCGCCGCTGCGCGGGTCGCTGCCCCCCATGGGAGCTGAACCAGCCTTGGGGCGGCCCGGCGGCTGGCTCGGCGTTTTCAACGAGCCCGTTCCGCGTAGCGGTTGAAACGCCAAGCGTCGTCCTCAATCGTGATGCGACGCCAGGTGGCGCGCTTCTCACCGGGCGACATTTCGGTCCAGCGCTGCACTTCGTCAAAGAGCCGGCCGCAGCCTTTGCACACTTCATCACCCTGGCTGGTGGAGCATATGGCGATGCACGGCGTGTCGGGCGTGGTGTCGTACCAGGTCAGCCAGGCCTCGCGCGCCGCGGCGGGGAGGGTGGCCTCGTCGGCTTCGGTTTCGCGGAAGTACACCAACAGGGCGTACACCTCGGCCAGGGCACGCGTGGGCTTGGGCAAGGCCACGCCGTCGGGCGAAGGCGCACGTTCGCGCCAGAAATTGATGGCGGCTTCGATGTCGGTGATGTGAATGCCGGCCATGTTGGGGGTTCGTTGGAAGAGGCCGGATGATAGCCAGCTCCGGGACGTCCACCAGCCCGCACGGTCAATCGGGCGCGGGATGCTGTGGGAACTGCGTACGGTGGCGAATACCCCCGGCCCGTACAATGGCCGGCTCCCGCGGAGGGTGGCGATGCATGCCGCGAATCCCCCGGCGACTCATGCGGCGCTTGGGCCAGACAAGATGCAACCGCCTGCATTTGAACAAACGACAACGAGGAATTTATGGATTTCCTGACTGCGCCTGCCTTCTGGATCGCCCTTGGGCAGATCATCATGATCGACATCCTGCTCGGCGGCGACAACGCGGTGGTCATCGCGCTGGCCTGCCGCAAGCTGCCGCCCGCGCAACGCACCAAGGGCATCATCTGGGGCACAGCAGGCGCCATCGTCTTGCGGGTGATCCTGATCTTCTTCGCGATGACTCTGCTGGCCCTGCCGTGGCTCAAGTTCATCGGCGCTCTGCTGCTCGTCTGGATTGGCGTCAAGCTGCTCGCGCCTGACGAAGAAGGTCATGGCGATCTGGCCACCAGCGACAAGCTGCTGGCCGCCATCAAGACCATCATCGTGGCCGACCTGGTGATGAGCGTGGACAACGTGATCGCCATCGCAGGTGCCGCGCAGAACGCAGGCGACCACCAGATGCTGCTGGTCGTGCTGGGTCTGCTGATCTCCATTCCGATCATCGTCTGGGGCAGCCAGCTGGTCATCAAGCTGATGGCCCGCTTCCCGCTGATCATCACAGCCGGCGGCATGCTGCTGGGCTGGATCGCCGGCGGCATGTTGGTCTCCGACCCTGTGCTGGCCAACCCGGACAAGTGGCAGTGGATGTTCAAGCTGCCGCAGAACGACATGATCAAGTACGGCGCGTCGGTCGCCGGTGCCCTGATCGTGCTGGTCATCGGCAAGTACGTGGCGTCGCGCCAGGCCAAAGCCGCTCCGGCGCACTGACCGCTCAAGCGCTGACCCCGTGAAACTCATCGTCAAGTGGCTGCTCGCAGCCTGCGCCCTGCTGCTGGTGGCCTACCTGTACCCGGGCGTGCAGATCCAGAGCTTCACCGCTGCGCTGATTGCCGCAGCGGTGATCGGTCTGTTCAACGTGGTGTTGCGCCCGGTGCTCGTGATCCTCACGCTGCCGGTGACGGTGATCACACTGGGTCTGTTTCTGTTCGTGATCAACGCCCTGCTGTTCTGGGCGGCGGCCAGCCTCATGGACGGCTTCGGCGTCAACGGCTTCTGGGCGGCCATGCTGGGCTCGCTGATTTACTCGGCGCTCATGCTGGTGGTGGACGCGGCGGTCAAAGCCGTTCTCTGAGTGGGTTGCTGATGGCGCTCAGCGCTTGCTGTCAGCCTCTTCCTTCACGCTCTCGCGCAGCAGCACTTCCACATCCCGCCGACGGCTGTCGACGATGGCCATCTCCATCGAATCGGCGCTTCGTTCGGCAGCGGGCAGGGACTGCGCCGCCCGGAAACGATCCACCGCACCCGCGTAGTCGAGGTGTGCGGCGCGCGCCTCGGCCTCGGCCCGCACCGCACGCAACGACTGGCCCTGCACTTGGTAGGCCCGGGCCAGCGTCTGCCAGGCCAGCGCATCGCGCGGCTGCAACACCACCCAGCTTTGCAATCGGCTGACCGCGCGCTGCGGCTGGCCCGACGCAATGGCGGCTTGCGCACCCAGCATCACGGCGGCACGTGAAGCGCCCGCCAGCGACCGGTCGCGCAGTTCGGCCAGCAAGGCGACCTGTGCGGGCGTGGCAGGGCTGGTGGAGGGAGAGAGCAGCAATTCCAGCATCAAGGCATCGGCCGCAAAACGCGCATCGGGCGCCACGGTGTCGCGCAGCTTCTGCGCCAGTTCCAGCGCCTTGTCTCGTTGGCCCAGCCGCAGCGCCGACAGCGCAGCCGCATAGCGTTCACCTGGTTTGGCGCTGGCCCCCTGACCCACCTGCAGCCAACTGCGCATGCGATCGGGCCCGTTCTCGGCGAGCACGCGGGCGCGCGACGACATGAGCGTGTGCACTTCCACGCTCGGTCCGAGTCGCCCGGTGGCTGGGGTTGCCAACGAAGCGCCGGCACGAATACCGGGCAGGTCCAAATTGAGCGCTGACGGTGTCTGCGTGGTGGGGGGCGCCGACTGAACCACCGCAGGCGCGCTGGTGGCCACCGGACCCTGCGGCAGCCGGGCGCGCATGTCGGCGATGCGCTCGCCGCTCAGCGGGTGGCTGCGCAGATAGGGAAACGCGCCGTCGTCGTTCAGGCGCGAGGCCTGTTGCAACTTGTCGAACATGCTCACAAACCCCTGGGCGTCAAAGCCCGCGCCCGAGAGCACACCGAAGCCCACGCGATCGGCTTCTCGCTCCATGTCGCGCGAGAAGTTCAGCTGGTTCTGAGCGGCAGCGGCCGTGCTGCCGGCGATGGCGGCACTGGCCACTTGTGCGTTCGACCCGGCCGCCAGGGCACCAAGGATCATCGCGCCCATCATCCACGGCGCCATGCGCTCTTCGCGCGACATCAATCGCGCGATGTGCCGCTGCGACACATGGCTGAGCTCATGCGCGAGGACTGACGCCACCTCCTCGGGCCGCTCGGTGACAGCGAGCAGGCCCAGGTTCACCCCCAGATAGCCGCCCGGCAAGGCAAATGCGTTGACCGTGCGCTCGCGGGAAATCATCAGCTCCCAGGCCATGCGCTCGGCCAGCTCGGGCGGCACGTCACCCCGCGCGCGTGCAGAGCCCAACAGGGGCTGCCAGAGCGCCTGCAAGTAGTCGACCAGCAAGGGATCGTCGAGGTAGTCGGGATCCTGGTAAATCGAGCGGGCAATCCGGTCGCCCAGGCGGCGCTCGGCAGAAACCGAAAGGCCCTCCCCACCGCCCAGACTGGGCAGCGCCGACATGTTCGCCGGATCAGACACCACCTGAGCGTGGGTCAGTGAACCCGGCCACAGCGCCGAGACCGCCACCAACAGCCCGCAGGCCCAAGGCACAGGTCGGCGCACAGGGGGTGGAGTCTTCATCAACACGGGCAAGGGTGTGAAACGCATCGCCGTATGATGCCGCCAAGCCGACCCGGTTCAGTCAAGCCCACGCAAAACACACCCGATGCCCGTTACAAACCAGCCCCCCGCAGACGCGGCCGCCAGCTCACTCACCCACTTTGACGCGCAAGGCCAGGCCCACATGGTCGACGTCGGCGACAAGGCCAACACGCGCCGCGTCGCCGTCACCGAAGGCCGCATCACCATGCTGCCCGCCACGCTGGCGCTGATCCAGGCCGGCAACGCCAAAAAAGGCGACGTGCTGGGCATCGCCCGCATCGCCGGGATTCAGGCGGCCAAAAAGACCAGCGACTTGATCCCCCTGTGCCACCCGATCGCATTGACCCGGGTAGCAGTCGAGTTCGAGATCGAACCCGACACCCACAGTGTGCTGTGCCGCGCCACTGCCGAATGCACGGGCCAGACCGGTGTGGAAATGGAAGCCCTATCCGCCGTGTCGGTTGCGCTGCTCACGATCTATGACATGTGCAAGGCGGTGGATCGGGGGATGGTGATTGGGGGGGTGCGGCTGATGGAGAAGGTGGGGGGGAAGAGTGGGCGGTTTTTGGTTTGATTCATACAGCTTTTTAACCGATTCAATCGATTTTGAAAGGGGCAAAAGTCTTTAGTTCGCTGTCCAGCAAGAGCACCCAATTCCCATTACCACCTGCCAGTGGTAGGAAAGTCGCCCATTTCGCCTGGGTTTTGTAGAATCCAGCCAATTCGCCAATATCACGGGATTTTTGTTTCAGTAGATCGCGTTGCGCATCTAGTGGAACCCAAAATCCAGGCCTCTGATGTAGGTCGAATCCGGCCATTGCGAGTTGAATTGAATCCAACCGTTCTGCATCGCTGGACTGCCGAGCTCCAATCAGCTTCAGCGGTCCTGAAATCCGCAGGTTCTCGCCGAACGTTCCAACAAGCGCCAACTCAGATGTCCTTACTTCGTTCGCGCGAACCAATGCCACACGATCAACTGCGAACACCAGAGCCACGGGCCGTCCGGCAAAGAGGTACGACAGACTGAACAATGCGGCGCAGAGCATCACAAAAACCAAGAGTGCTGCATCGGACCGCGCGATGCCGGGCTCCTTTGAACGATTGCGCCAAGGCAAGAGCAACAACACAGTAATTCCAAGATGTGCCAGTAATGCATAAGGGGCGATATCAAGTAAACCGGACGCGTTCCAGAAGGCTTGCGGGTACCACCAGCGCAAAACAAGCCAAGCTCCCGCGACTAGGGTAAGCAGGGAGATTGCAAGGCCTGTTTGCACAGCGCGCGTGGGTTTTTGCGCGGCAATGTTCATGGCTGTTTTGGCACCTTGGCTGAAGAAAGACCACATACCCTCAACACCGAAGGGCTGTTGATCTCCATGAATTCGGCATGGGAAACGGGGAACACGGACTTAAAGAGCGCTGCCGTCTCTTTCGCACGCAACGTATCGCCCGTGCGACACAGCGCCTCAAGGCGCACCCAAAGTACCAGCGGATTGGGTCCCTCCTTGAGCATACGATCCGTCACCTTCAACATCTCAACTGAATTCAATTCGGTCAACGCAACACGCTCCACTAACGCCCGATCGGCGTAGTACCGGTATAGGAATGTGTTTTGTATCGAAGCCACCTCAGACAAATCGGCCGATGCACGGCCATCTTCTTTGAAGACACTAGCCACTCGCATGTAGTCAAAATAAGCCCACGCGCTGGCGAACAACAAAACTGCTCCCATCAAGCCAGTGAGTGCTCTAGGTAGCGATGGGCCAGGTTGAGCCGTTACAGGCTGGGCTGCCAACAACACCCCGAAAGCGAAGGCCGTGGGGATCAGAAAATTCATGTACCAGACGGGGTACTCCAACATGCTGTGCAGTCCCACTACCGCAATCACCATCCAAGCCCAGCGGGCACCAGAATTCGTCGTACGCCATGGTGGACGCCGCCAAAGCAGCCAGGCGATGGGCGCAAGAGCCAAAAAGGTGGTGGCAAAGCCAGTTTCCGCCAACAAATGCAACACCAGGTTGTGTGCATTTGTAGTGTTGTGAGATTCAGCGTTGAAAGGCAATTCAAAGAATCGGGCGGCGCCCAGATTGCCCCAGCCCACGCCGGCTACGGGATGAAGCGTAGCCAAAGCCCAAGCTTCCTGCCAGTAAAAGAATCGAATTGAGACCGACGCCATGTCGCGCCCACGAATTCCGTCGAGATCACTGCCGAGCAGAGCCGTCAGCGCCTGCAGAAGCTCAATGAACACGTATGTCCAAATGGGCGCAAGGGTGAAAAGGCGAAACTCCAATGGATTGTCTCGATCTCGCCAAATCAAGAAGAAGCACGACAGTACGATTAGCTCAAGCATCCCTGTTCGCGATGCGGACAGGGCAACACCTGACAAGGCAATGAGCGCCAAAGTGGTCACCTTGCGGGCGGACAGCGCGCGCTGTCTCGAAAGCCACCACACCGCCAACAATCCTATTACCGAGAACGTTGCCAGATGATTTGCCTGGCGAAGGCTCCCGTAAGGCCGGTCAGAATCATTCTGGCTGACCAGCGGGTAGAACATCCGCTCCACATCAAAGTACTGCATCCACGCCACGACGACGTTAAGCAGCATGCCCGCCACCAGAGCCCACATAAAGCATGAGAGAAGTCGGGCGTTCCCTTCAAACTGTTTTCCAAGAGCGACGGTGATCCATGCGCACACACCAGCGGCGGCCAGACCAATCAAGGCCAACGACTCAGGGTCTGGTCCCAGCGCCACAGCGAGCAGCACCACAAGGACCCACAAACCCGGAAGGCGTGGCAACGAGGGTCGGAACGCGAGCGCCAATGCAGCCACGGTGAACAACCCCATCAGGAACGGTGTCACCAAGATGGATGGCAACACGCTCCTGGGCCATGCAAAGTTCAGGGCCAAAAGCCCTCCAAGTGAAATCAACAGTGATCGTTGAAATACGGGCATATCTTGATCATCAAAGTAAAAGGGCGCCGAAGCGCCCCTTTCTTGCTCTATTTCGTCGAAATCAACGGCAGTCTGCTGGCACAAAGCGCGCGAGGATGGTACCGGCCGTGCCGCGGGAGCCGCCGTTCAGAGAGGAGTTGCAGTTCCACGTAATCGAGCCAGTGGCTGGTACGACGCCCTGCTGAAGCGCGTTGGCACCATCGCGGGGAGCAAGCACCAAATTCGGAGCACCGGCGCCCACGCGACCCGTGTAAGTGATGGTGATTTCGCCGTTGGCCGAAGCGATACCAACGGAGGCGACGTTCTGCGTTGCGGTCGGGACGGCCCAACCTGACTGGAAGGCCAGCCCGTTTGCGGCGTTCTCAGAAACTGCTGTCTTTGCAGATCCAGCCAGCGTAAGGCCTTCTGTTACTCGAGCACGTACTGTGTAGTCTTGATAGGCCGGCAGAGCAACAGCAGCCAGAATACCGATGATGGCCACCACGATCATCAGTTCGATCAGGGTGAAACCTTTTTGCATGGAACGCTTCATGGAAAAACTCCTTGGGGTTGGGTTGGGTACGCATGTCTATGAGCAGACGGCGTGCCAACCGGAACTGGGGTGTTTTTCGCGGCCTATTTCACGCTTCACCGTCTCACAGTGACGGTTTGTGACATCTGAGTCGATTCTTGACCGACATTTTTTGTCACCCTGGTCGGCCTCGACCGTTTTTGTCACCCGGTTTTCGCGCCTGTCAGAGCTCGAAGGTCTGCCCTGCGCTGAGCCAGCGGATGTCGTGGTGGGCTTGGTCCGCACCATGCGGCACATCGTCGAACCGGCGGATCTCGTCCATGATCAGACCGGTTTCAGCGGGCTTGGTGTGGGTGATGTAGATGGGGTAACGCTGCCCGGGATCGATATGTGCCAGTTCTTCGGCGAGCAGGCCGGGCGCGAGGTGCAGGCTTCGCTGGGCCAGCGCTTCTTCGCGGTCGCTGAAGGCAGTTTCGATCACCAGAAGGGCCACGGGCAACTGGTTGACGCGTTGCCAGAATGCCGGGTTTCGGCCGGTGTCGCCGCTGAACACCCAGTGACCCGACGGCGTGCTGGCGGCAAACCCGACCGCGGGCACGGTGTGCACGGCGGGCAGCACTTCAACCGCCTTTCCGCAGACCTGCAAGACCTCGCCCACAGAGATGGGAACAAAGCGCATGAGGGGGCGTTCGGCGCTGGGGATGGCAGAGAAATCGGGCCAGATCAGGTTGTTGAAAATGTGGGCCTTGAGGGCGGCGATGGTGCCTGGCAGAGCGTGCACTTGCAGCGGTTGGGCTTTGGCGGCGAGGCGGCGCGCGGCCACGGCATCGAGCATGAGCGGCAGCGAGGCCACGTGATCGAGGTGCGAATGCGTGAGCAGCACATGGTCAATCTGCGCCATCTCATCCAGAGTCAGGTCGCCCACGCCGGTGCCCGCGTCGATCAGCACGTCGTGGTCGAGCAGGAACGAGGTGGTGCGGCAGCCGTGGGCAATGGCGCCTGAACACCCCAGCACGCGGACTCTCATGGACACTTTGACATGGTGTGGCCGGTGGACCCGGTCCGGGATTGCGGGACTTGCAGCGATTCGATGGGTGTCGCGCCGTCCCACGCGGGATCGGGCGGCAACGACCTGCGTGAGGCTACTCTGTCCTCATAAAGGCGGTAAAGGACTTTTTTGGCATTTTGGCGCTGGAGGTTGAGCAGATGGACATCGCACGCGTCCCAGTCTTGCGCACGCCAGGCCCGCAAGGCTTGCTGCCACAGGCGCAACTCGTCTCGCAGCTCTGAGCTCAGACCGGCACTGGGCCCCAGCGGGGTGAAGATGGCCATGGGCGGATCACCGGGGCGCAGGCGAAGGCGATCGAGCTCCTGCCAGACCCAACCAGGTTGGCGCTTTCGGTCTTGTTCGGTGGCGATCTGGTCGACACCATAGAGAACGCGAAGCTTGGCCAGTTGCGTTGTGTGGAGCTCGCCTGAGGCTGTGAAGCCCCAACTGCGGCCAACCAGGCCCACTGCGGCCGTGAGCAGGACCATCAACACCGAGCCTGCCAACGGCAGCACCAGGCCGTGGCGAACCTGCAGCCAGCTGTTGAGCCCGATCAGCGCTCCGAGGAGTGCGGCGAGGAGCGCCGCGCCCGACCACACTCCGAAGCCCGGCAGCAACCACACAAGGAGGGCGCTTGAAACGAGCAGCACCAGCATTTCATAACCCAGCGCGTAATCGGGCTTCACCGGCAAATGGCCATCCAGCAGGCCCGTGATCAGGTTGGCGTGGGCTTCAACCCCTGGATAGTTGGCACCCACTGGCGTGAGTCTCAGGTCTTTGAGACTCGGCGCTGTGGTGCCCATCAGCACGATGCGCCCCTGAAGTTGCGCCGGAGGCACGCGACCTGAAAGGAGATCGATCGCAGAGATGTAGGTGAACGAGCCGCCTTGCGGGCCACCGGGCCCTCGGTAGGGAACCAACGCCGCGACCCGCTCATCAACGGGAATCGCGAGGGTCTGCCCGTCGTGCTGAAGATTCACGCTCTCAAGACCACTGGCGCGGCGACCCATCATCGGCGCTCTGGCGAATCCTGGCTCCAGGGGCGGCGATCCCAGCACGCGGCGGAAAACGGCCAAGCCCAGCGACTCGTACGTCTGGCCTTGGTACTCTGCCAAAAGGGGCACGGACCGTACCACGCCATCGCTGTCGGGCAACGCATTGAACGCGCCGGCCCGGGGCGCGGCCTGGGCCAGTTCGGGAATATTGGACTCGTGCGTGTCCCAGCGCGTGATGCGCACCGGCCGCCCCTGCAACCGCTCTGCGCTCATCACCGGCGCTGGCAGCACGCCCAGGTTGCTCGCGCTGGATTCGTTGCTGAAGAAGTAGCCCAGTACCACGGGCCGGTTGCGAAGCGCATCGGCCAATGCAGCATCGCCGCCAGCTTGCGGGTCCGGCTTGGGAAAAACGATGTCGAAGCCGAGCACGGCGATGTTTTGCTGCTCGAACAGCGTGTCCACCAAGCGCGCCAATTGCGCACGAGGCCAGGGCCAAGGGCCGATGGCGGCGAGGCTTTCGGAATCGATGTCGACGATCACCACCCGCGGCTCCAGGGTGCCGGACATGCTTGACCTCAAGCGGAGGTCGTAGATGGCGTCGTCCACCCGGTGCAACGCGCTGGAGGGTATGAACCCAAGCGCATGCAAAACGGCCAGCAAGAGCGGAACGAGCATGGCTGCCATGCGCAGACTGCGCTGTTTCAGTGTCTGCGGCATGGTGAACTGGGCGGATGACCTGAGACCGAGAGCTCAGGCGCCGCCAGATATCGTCAGCGGCTGGTAGCGGGGCGTGCTTACTGCTGCACGAACTGCATCTTGGTCCCAGCCAGCTCGAGCATGTCACCGTGGCGCAGGTTCACCGCGTCGGTGCCGATGGGGCTTCCGTTGATGGTGGGCTTTTGCACACCTTCGACCATGGCCACCACGAAGCCATGGGGGCGGCGGGTGATGGCTGCCACGGCCACACCGGGCTTGCCAATGGTGGTGACCACTTTCACCAAGGGCACTTCGCGACCGGCTGCGGTGCCCGACATCACCTTGATGGCGGCATTGGCCACGACCATGGCCACCGTGGGCTCTGGAGGAACCACGGCGCCTGCGCTGATCACCATGGTCTTTTCGTGGCTCTCGTTCGCGCCTTCGTGCACGAACTTGATCTTGTACTTGCCGATCTCGACCGTGTCGCCGCTTTGCAGCTGCTGCTTCTTGATCGCCTTGCCGTTGACGTAGGTGCCGTTGGTGCTGTTGAGGTCTTCGAGGAACACGTCCATGCCGGACATCTGCATGACGGCATGTTCACCACTGACGGCCAGGTTGTCGATCACGATGTCGTTGTAGGGACGGCGGCCGAGCGTGGTGCGGTCTTTGGTGAGCTGCACTTCCTTGATGACGACACCGTCGATGGAAACGATCATTTTCGGCATGGCCGACTCCTCTGGAACCTGTAAATCTGTTGGTCTGACACGGAATCACTTACCCAGCATGCGCGAAAGTAGTCCTTTGCGCACCGGTTTGGAACGAGCATACGCCAGTATCACCGATATGTTGTCCCGCCCCCCGGCGTCGTTGGCGGCGTCCACCAGGGCCTGGGCTTTTTCTTCAAGTGTGCCGGCCGTCACGAGTATGGCGGCGATGCGCTCATCGCTCATCATGTCGCTCAACCCGTCTGAACAAAAAAGGTAGAGATCTTCGTCCTCGACCCGGTATTCGTTGACTTCGAGCAACACCGTGTCTTCAACACCGAGCGCACGGGTCACGAGGTTTTTGTGGGTTGCGTACTGCGCTTGCTCCAGCGAGATCAGGCCCGCATCGATCTGCTCCTGCAGCAGCGAGTGGTCGCGCGTGATCTGCACGAAGCTGCCTTCCCGCAGGCGGTAGCAGCGCGAGTCGCCCACGTGCCCGATCATGACGCGCGCTTCCAGAAACACGCCCATCACCAGAGTCGTGCCCATGCCGGCGTATTGCGGGTTGGAGTTGGCGGCGTTGAAGATGGAACGGTTGGCGTTGTCGATGCAGATTTCCATGGCCCGGCGCAGTTCGCGCACGCTGGCATCCACGCCACCTTCGGCCATCCAGCGTCCCAGCTCGGTCTTGATGAACGTGGTGGCCATGGCGCTGGCCACTTCACCGGCGTTATAGCCGCCCATGCCATCGGCCAGGACCGCAATCTGGTTCTCCGCATCGAGCGACACGGAGTCCTCGTTGTTGTCCCGAACCAGCCCCGGATCGGTCAGACAAAAATACTCAAAATTCATAGAGTTCAAGTTATACCCGCAGATCGATGCTGTCTTTTCAGGAACCGCGTGACGAAGCGGGCGGCGGCGTGACAAGGGTGGCAGCCATGGCGTTTTCCGAAGCGCGCGGGAAGGCGTGCGTGGCTTCAAACGCGCTCTCGCTTATTGCAGGCGCCACCCCATCGGGCGATGCCGACTCGTCGCCCGTATTCAAACAGCGCCGCAGCTGGACAGCCAGTTCCGCTCCGGTCTGGAATCGATCGCCGGGCGACTTGGCCAGGGTGCGTTCCAACACGTCGGCGAGGGCCTGAGAGAGTTCGGGTCGCAAGCTGCGCACGCTAGGCGCGGGCTGGTTGGCGATCTGGTACATGAGGGCGGCCATGGAGTCGCCCTTGAGCGGAAGGGTACCGGTGAGCAACTGGAACAGCATCACGCCCAGCGAATACAGATCGGAGCGACCGTCCACGTGCAGGCCAGCGAGTTGCTCGGGTGACATGAAGCTGGGCGTGCCCAGCACCATGCCGGTTTTGGTCTTGCTGGATCCGGTGATGCGCGCGATGCCGAAGTCGGTCACCTTGACCGACTGTGTCGCGGTTTCAAACATCACATTGGCGGGTTTGATGTCACGGTGCACCACCTGCTGACGGTGGGCGTGTTCGAGCGCCAGCGCCACCTGCTCGCCGATGCTCAGCACCGTCGCCACTGGCAACAAGTTGCCAGGGCGCGAGTACTCCACCAGATCACGACCCGGCAGGAACTCCATGGCGATGTAGGCGAGGTCGTGCTCTTCACCCGCATCGAAGATGGTGACGATGTTCGGGTGCTGCAGCCGTCCGGCGGTTTCGGCCTCGCGAAAGAAGCGCTCGCGCACATCGACCAGCTCGGAGCCTTCGAACTCGGCGCTCAGCGCCAGGGTCTTGATGGCCACCGTGCGGCCAATCTTCGGGTCGCGCCCTTGATACACAACGCCCATCGCGCCCTTACCCAGTTCCTTTTCCACCTGGTAGCGACCCAGCATGGGTTTTTCCGCGCCGCCGTGGTCCAGCAGCAGGGTGCCACCGGGGTGCGATGAGCCACCACCCAGCACCACCGTTTCCGACAGGTTCTTCGCCCGCTTCAAGCGTCGCTGCACATCGACATCGGTGCGGTCGAGTTTGGTCATGTGCTCGTAGACCGCTTCGGCCTTGTTGAACTGGCGTTTGCGCTCGAAGTCCAGCGCGAGGTGCTTGAGGTTGTCCATCAGCGCATCGCTGAAAGGCACGCGGCGCATGCGGTCAAACGCCATGTCGAGTTGTCCCTGACCCTGCAATGCCAGGCCCATCATGCGGTTGGTCTCGGCCGACTCTTCGTCCGACTTGACCTTGCCCGCCTCGGTGACCAGAAAGCGGCGGGTGGTGAGCGCGAGGTGCCCGATGAGCAGAAGCGCCGCCGGAAACACGAGCTGCAGCCAAGTGGCCGCGACGGACAACAATCCAAACTCGGCGCCCAGCAACGCCACGAAGAGTGCGCCGGTGCACGCGGCACCGGCAGCCGCCGACAACCGGGGCAACAGCCAGACGATGTAGGCAGCGATCAGCAACAAGGCCGCAAACACCGCATAGCCGCCCCACAGCGGCTGCACGATGTGGTGCCCGCTCAGGATGCTGGAGGTGATATGGGCCAGGATGGCGGCGGGCGACATGGCGGCCGACACCGGCGTGGTGAACAAGGTGCCCACCCCTGCGGCAGTCGCGCCGATGATCACGATCTTGTCGGCGTATTTGCTGGCGGGAATGCGGCCGGAGAGCACGTCGTAAAACGAGTCCACCGCAAACGCCGGTTTGCCGTCACGGTCGGGGTAAAACTGCGGCAGCAGTCTCGCCGCGCTGTCGGTGGGGACCACGCTGCGACCGAGCTGCACGCCTTCGCCCGGCAGCAGCTGCATGTCTTTCGCCGTGAGGTTCAAACTGTTCGCGGCGATGGCCAAGGCCATGGAAGGCACGGCAAAACCGTCAAACTGGACCAGCAATCCTTCTTGTCGCACCGAGCCGTCGACATCGGGCAACTGGTTGAGATGCCCCACGGCTCGGGCCGCTTCACCGATGGCGGTCAGCGGTTGCTGCGAACGCAGGGCCGGCACGCCAAAGGCGGAGTTGTCGGCGATGGCGCTGCGCTGGGCGAACGCCGGCAGGGGCTGGTCCACACGCCCCTGAGGTTCGCCAAGCTCGAAGACCGAAGGCACGATCACGTTGCCCGCGCGCGTCATGCTGGCCACCAGGCGGGCGTCGGAGTCGAGCTGTTGTTCGGCCTGACCGATGAAGCCCAGCAAGCGCTGGCGGCCCTCGTCACCCAGATCGGTCAGAGGAGCGCTGCCCGCCTGAGACCCGTCGAGCAGGCCACGCAGTTCGCGCAGTTGCACCAACCCCCGGTCGGTCTGGGGTTCAAAGAAAAAGGCGGTGTTCGCCACCGTTTTGGCACCGGCAGCACCCAGCTGATCGATGAGCTGGGCGTGCACCTCGCGCGGCCAAGGCCAGCGACCAATGTTGGCCACACTCTGGTCGTCAATGGCGATGACCGCGATGCGGTCGCTGGGCAAGCGGCTGGACTGCGTGCTGGCCAGGTCGTAGAAGCGACGCTCCAGGCCGCTGAAGAAATCCGTGGCGGCGTTCAGGGCAACAACCGCCAAAACGACGGCGAGCCCCATGGCCGCGTCGGAGCGCCACAACGAGCGCTTGCGCTTGGGCCGGTTCGGGCGTTGGCTGGTGGACACGGGTGAGGGACCGGGTTGGTTTCAATGCGGGCGGTCGAGCACGCATTGAAACGCGGCCCTGCAAGACTCATCGGGTGTCAGCGGCAGGCATTGACCCCAAGTTGTAGCATTTTGTTTCAGGCCCAGCCCGCAGGGCAAGCACTTCTGTGTGTTTGAAGTCGCACACAGGCGGCAAGCGAAAAAAAAGGCAACGCTAGCGTTGCCTTTGTCACGTCAACCCTTGGGAGCTTTACAGCTGGGCCTTGAGCAACTTGCCCAGTTCGGACGGGTTGCGGGTGATGATGAAGCCCGACTCCTCCATGATGGCGAGCTTGGCATCGGCCGTGTCGGCACCACCGGAAATCAGCGCGCCGGCGTGGCCCATGCGCTTGCCAGGAGGGGCGGTCACACCAGCGATGAAGCCAACGATGGGCTTCTTCATGTTGGCCTTGCACCACATGGCGGCTTCGGCTTCGTCCGGGCCACCGATCTCGCCGATCATGATCACGGCATCGGTGTCCGGATCGTCGTTGAAAGCCTTCATCACATCGATGTGCTTCAGGCCGTTGATCGGGTCACCACCGATACCAACGGCGCTGGACTGGCCCAGACCCACTTCGGTCAGCATGGCCACGGCTTCATAAGTCAGCGTGCCCGAACGGGACACGACGCCGATACGACCTTTGCGGTGGATGTGGCCAGGCATGATGCCGATCTTGATTTCGTCGGGCGTGATCAGACCGGGGCAGTTCGGGCCCAGCAGCAAGGTTTTCTTGCCACCAGCGGCTTCTTTGGCCTTCATGCGGTTGCGCACTTCCAGCATGTCCTTGACCGGAATGCCTTCGGTGATGCAGATCGCCATGTCCAGATCGGCTTCCACGGCTTCCCAGATGGCCGCAGCAGCGCCGGCGGGCGGCACGTAGATCACCGACACGGTGGCGCCGGTCTGGTGAGCGGCTTCCTTGACCGAGGCGTAGATCGGGATGTTGAAGATCGACTCGCCGGCCTTTTTCGGGTTCACACCGGCCACGAAGGCGTTTTTGCCGTTCGCGTATTCCTGGCACTTTTCGGTGTGGAACTGACCGGTTTTTCCGGTGATGCCCTGGGTGATGACCTTGGTGTCTTTGTTGATGTAGATCGACATGGTGTGTTTCCTAGTCAGTTGAGGACAGCGCTTGCGGCCGTCCCCAAGGTCATTACTTAACGGCGGCGACGATCTTGGTCGCGGCTTCGGCCATGGTGTCGGCCGCGATGATGGGCAGGCCGGATTCGGCCAGCATCTTCTTGCCCAGCTCTTCGTTGGTGCCCTTCATGCGCACGACCAGCGGCACGCTCAGGTTGGTCGCCTTGCAGGCGGTGATCACGCCGGTCGCGATGGTGTCGCACTTCATGATGCCGCCGAAGATGTTGACCAGGATGCCCTTGACCTTGGTGTTCTTGAGCATGATCTTGAAGGCTTCGGTGACCTTCTCGGCGGTGGCGCCACCGCCCACGTCCAGGAAGTTGGCCGGCTCGCCGCCGAACAGCTTGATGGTGTCCATGGTGGCCATGGCCAGGCCGGCACCGTTCACCAGACAGCCGATGTTGCCGTCGAGGCTGATGTAGGCCAGGTCGAATTTGGACGCTTCCACTTCAGCCGGATCTTCTTCGTCCAGATCGCGGTAAGCCACGATTTCAGGGTGGCGGAACAGGGCGTTGGCGTCAAAGTTGAACTTCGCGTCCAGTGCCATGAGGTTGCCCTTGGAGTCGCAGTTCAGCGGATTGATCTCCACCAGCGACGCGTCGGTGTCCATGTAGCACTTGTAGATCTTGGCGAAGATGTCCACGGCCTGGTCCACGGAGGCGCCGGTCAGGCCGATGGCTGCGGCCACCTTGCGAGACCGTGCTTCGGTGATGCCGGCCAGCGGATCGATCATCTCGGTGACGATCTTCTCCGGGGTGGAGTGAGCGACTTCCTCGATGTCCATGCCGCCTTCGCTCGAAGCGATCAGCGCCACCTTCTGGGTCGCACGGTCGGTGACGAGCGACACATAGAGTTCGTTCTTGATGTCGGCACCGTCTTCAATGTAGAGGCGACGCACCTTCTGGCCTTCGGGGCCAGTCTGGTGGGTCTTGAGCTGCATGCCCAGGATTTCACCAGCGATGCGCTTGACGTCTTCAACGGTTTTGGCCACTTTGACGCCGCCACCTTTGCCACGACCACCGGCATGGATCTGGGCCTTGACCACCCACACGGGGCCGCCCAGTTTCTGGGCGGCTTCGACCGCCTCCTGCACCGTGAAAGCCGGGATGCCGCGGGGCACCGGCACACCAAACTGGCGCAAGATTTCCTTGCCTTGGTATTCGTGGATCTTCATGAGGGCTCTCTCAGGAATGGGTAGAGGGATCGTCGACCGACCGCAGCGGAGGGTCGAAAAGCGGGCACTGAAAATCAGCAACCGAGAACTGTATCATGGTGCATCGCACCAAAATCGCGCACAGCAAACACGCTGGGCACCCCGATTGTTGGAGGCTCTCCTGAATCTTCACTGACAAGGCAGACCGGCCATGACCAAGGTTTTCATCGACGGCGAAGCCGGTACCACCGGGCTTCAAATTCGCGAACGGCTGCAGCGCATGCCCGCCGTCGAGCTGGTGAGCATCGCCCCAGAGCGTCGCAAGGATCCGGCGGCCAAACGAGAGCTCATGGCCCAGGTGGACCTTGTCATTCTGTGCCTACATGACGACGCGGCGCGCGAGTCGGTGGCCATGATCGACTCGATGGTCGGCCACCAACCCAAGATCATTGACGCCTCCACGGCGCACCGCACGGCGCCGGGCTGGGTGTTCGGTTTTCCCGAACTCGCGATCGATCAGCGCCAAGCGGTGGTGAACGCAAGTCGCGTGGCCAACCCGGGCTGTTACGCCAGCGGCGCCATCGCCTTGTTGCGTCCTCTGGTGGACGCCGGCGTGCTGCCCGCCGATCACCCGGTTTGTTTGCCGGCGGTGAGCGGTTACTCGGGCGGCGGTCGCACCATGATCGAAGCCTACGAGAAGGGCGAAGCGCCGGCCTACGAGCTGTATGCGCTGAGCCTCCAGCACAAGCACATCCCCGAAATCATGGCCTACACCGGCCTCACACGCCGACCCATCTTCATGCCTGCCGTGGGCAACTTTGTCCAAGGCATGTTGGTGGAGCTGCCGCTGCACCTGGACACCTTGCCTGGCAAGCCCACGCTGGCCGATTTGCATGCCATCTATGCGAAGCACTACGAGGGCAGCGAGTGGGTGAGCGCCGAGGCTGCCACCGAAAACGGCAAGCTCGACGCGCTGGCGCTCAACGACACGAACAAGCTGGAGATTCGGGTGTTCGGGAACGAGGCGGCCCACCACGCCGTGGTGGTGGCCCGGCTGGACAACCTGGGCAAAGGCGCCAGCGGCGCCGCGGTGCAAAACCTGAAACTGATGCTCGGGCTTTAAAGCCCGGCGTCATCGTCCACGGCGCCCTGCACCACGCGCCGGATCGCTTCTCCGCCAAAGCCGCGCGAAGCCAGGAACCGCATCTGTTTGCCACGCTCGGCCAGGTCGGCGGGCGGCTGGCCGAACTTCTTGCGCCAGACCTCGCGGGCGCGCGCCACCTCGGTGCCTTGCAGGCCCGCCACGGCCTCGGCCACCGCCTGCGGGTCCAGTCCCTTGGCTTGCAATTCCTGGCGCACGCGGGAAGCACCGAGCTTCACGGAGCGCTGGTGCACCACCGACTCGATCACACGCTGTTCGTTGATGAAGCCCTTGGCTTCCAGCTCGTCCAGCGCTTTCGCCAGCTCGCCGGGTTCGGTCTCGTGCGCTTTGAGCTTGCGCTGCAACTCGGCGCGAGAGTGCTCGCGGCCCGAGAGCAGGCGCAGCGCGCGCCCTTTGATGGAAATCTGGTTGAAGCCCATGTCAGGACCTCCGCCGGGCCGTCCCAAGGAGGGCCAGCGCCCCCTCGGGGGGCAGCGACGACACGAAGTGCGGAGCGTGGGGGTTCATGGCATCACCCGTTCACGACCCAGGCCGTGAGCGTTGCCCTCACTCGGCCAGCGGCGCAGTGTCGGTCGCCACGGCCTTGGCAGCCTTCGCTGCTTTGCCACCCTTGGCCGGCGCCGGCGCCTCGTCCACCGGCAGCAGCGGCACACCCAGCTCGGTGCGCACCTTGTTCTCGATCTCCACGCGCAACTCGGGGTTTTCGCGCAGGAATTCGCGCGAGTTGTCGCGGCCCTGTCCGATCTTCTCGCCGTTGTAGGCGTACCAGGCGCCCGACTTTTCCACGACGCGGTGCACCACGCCCAAGTCCAGGATCTCGCCCTCTCGGCTGATGCCTTCGCCGAACAGGATGTCGAACTCGGCCGTCTTGAAGGGCGGCGCCACCTTGTTCTTGACCACCTTGACCTTGGTCTCGTTGCCGATGGCCTCTTCGCCCTTCTTGATCGTGCCGGTGCGACGGATGTCCAGACGGACCGAGGCGTAGAACTTCAGCGCGTTGCCACCGGTGGTGGTTTCGGGGCTGCCGAACATGACGCCGATCTTCATGCGAATCTGATTGATGAAAATGACCATGCAGTTGGTCTTCTTGATGTGCGCGGTGAGCTTGCGCAGCGCCTGGCTCATCAGGCGGGCCTGCAGGCCGGGCAGCGAGTCGCCCATTTCACCTTCAAGTTCGGCCTTGGGCGTGAGCGCGGCGACCGAGTCGACCACGATCAGGTCCACCGCGCCGGAGCGCACCAGGCTGTCGACGATCTCGAGGGCTTGTTCGCCGGTGTCGGGCTGGGAGATCAGGAGGTCCTGCAGGTTCACGCCGAGCTTCTGCGCGTACTGGATGTCCAGCGCGTGCTCGGCATCGACGAACGCGCACTGGCCGCCGAGCTTCTGCATCTCGGCGATCACCTGCAGCGTGAGCGTGGTCTTGCCCGAGGATTCCGGGCCGTAGATCTCGACCACCCGGCCGCGCGGCAGACCGCCGACGCCCAGGGCAATGTCCAGGCCGAGCGAGCCGGTGGAGACGACCTGGATGTCTTCAATCACCTCGCCTTCGCCCAGCCGCATGATCGTGCCTTTGCCGAACTGCTTCTCGATCTGGGCGAGCGCGACCTGCAAGGCCTTGGCTTTTTCGCTGTTGAGGGGATTGGGCTTGACGGCTGCGTCCATGGGGTGCTCCTGGGCTGGTTGGAAGGGTTGGCAAGACCTGTGTGGTTGCGTACAGGCTGGATGCTTGAACAGCAGTTTACCGCCGGGTTGAAATCAATTCAGTCATTATTTGGTCAGTTTGCCTTACCATTAGCCGATGCTCGACAACACCCCCGAACCCGACGACCGCTGGCGCGGCGGCCATCTCGGCCGCCTCATGGGCCTGGCGCTGCGCCGCTTCGACGAGCGGGTGCTCAGCCTGATGGCGCACGACGCCAATGTGCCGCTGGCGCTCTCGCACCTGGCCGCACGCGCGCAGGTGGGCGCGGCGCACATCCACATCACGCGCCACCTCGGCCTGCACGGCTCACGCCTGACCGAACTGGCGCACCAGGCCGGCATGAGCAAGCAAGCCATGGGCGATCTGGTCACGCAGTGCGAGGCCTGGGGGCTGGTGCGTCGCGAACCCGATCCGCGCGACGCCCGGGCGCGGCGCATCGTTTTCACCGATACCGGCCTGCTCTGGCTGGACGCATTCCGGGCGGCGGTGGCGCAGGCTGAAGCCGAGTTCCGCTCGCAGGTGGGCGACGCGGTGGCCACGGTGGTGGCGCTCGGCCTGGAGGCCTACGGGTCGGAAGCCCCCGGTGCACGCGCGGCCGTGCCAGCCCGGTGAAACCCTGCCATCCATCCCGCTACAGCGCGGGGTATGCGCCCTAAAATGACTCAGGGTTGAAAGCCGCGTACCTTCGCGCCACGGCCCCATAACAACGCTGCCCGAACAGCACAGGAGACTCCCTATGCGCATCCTGATTGCAGAAGACGACCAGGTTCTGGCCGATGGCCTGTTGCGCAGCCTGCGCGCGGCCGGTGCTGCGGTGGACCACGTGTCCAGCGGCAGCGAGGCCGATGCGGCGCTCATGACCAACAACGAGTTCGACCTGCTGATCCTCGACCTCGGCCTGCCCAGGCTGCACGGCCTGGAAGTGCTCAAGCGGCTGCGCTCGCGCGGCTCCACGCTGCCGGTGCTGGTGCTCACCGCGGCCGACAGCGTCGAGGAGCGCGTCAAGGGCCTGGACTACGGCGCCGACGACTACATGGCCAAGCCGTTTTCGCTGCAGGAGCTCGAAGCCCGGGTGCGCGCGCTCACCCGACGCGGCATGGGCGGCAGCACCAACACCATCCGCCACGGCCCGCTCGAATACGACCAGGCCGGCCGCGTGGCCACCATCGACGGCAAGATGGTGGAACTCTCCGCGCGCGAGCTCGGTTTGCTCGAAGTGCTGTTGCAACGCGCCGGTCGCCTGGTCAGCAAGGACCAGCTGGTGGAGCGGCTGTGCGAGTGGGGCGAAGAAGTGAGCAACAACGCGATCGAGGTCTACATCCACCGCCTGCGCAAGAAGATCGAAAAGGGCCCGATCCGCATCGCCACGGTGCGCGGCCTGGGCTACTGCCTTGAAAAAATCGCCAGCTGACGGCCGGATCTTCAGCGAGCCGCTGCCACCGGTGGAAGGCCGGTCGGCGCCGAAGCCCTTCGGGCTGTTCCAGCGCGAACAACGCAGCCTGTTTGGCGAGATCCTGGACTGGATGCTCACGCCCCTGCTGCTGCTGTGGCCGTTGTCGCTCGTGCTCACCTGGTTCGTGGCGCAGGGCATCGCCAGCAAGCCGTTTGACCGAGCACTCGAATTCAACTTGCAAGCGCTCACCCAGTTCGTCGTGCGCGAAGACGACCAGATCACCTTCAAGCTCAACGCGCAGGCGCGCGATCTGCTGCGGGCCGACGACAGCGACCTCGTGTACTACCAGGTGCTGGATCCCCGCGGCACCCTCATCAGCGGCGAGCTGGATTTCCCGCCACCGCGCGACAACGAAGCGCCCGAACCCGGGCGCGTGATGCTGCGCGACGATGTGGTGCGGGGCGACGAGGTGCGTGTCGCCTACACCTGGTTGGCACGCCACGACCCCGAGCGCCTGGTGCTGATGCAGGTGGCGGAGACCAAGGGCAAACGCTCCACACTGGCCGCCGAAATCGTCAAGGGCGTGATGGTGCCGCAGTTCGTCATCCTGCCGCTGGCGGTGCTGCTGGTGTGGCTGGCGCTGGTGCGCGGGATCCGCCCGCTCAACGAACTGGAGCAGCGCATCCGCGCGCGCAAGCCGGACGACCTGAGCCCGATCGAGGAGTCGTTCATTCCGCAGGAGGTGGCGCCGCTGGTGTCGTCCATCAACGACCTGCTGACGCGCTTGAAGACATCACTCACCACGCAAAAGCGTTTTCTGGCCGATGCCGCGCACCAGCTCAAGACGCCCTTGGCGGGACTGCGCATGCAGGCCGAATTGGCGCAGCGCGAAACCGACCCGGTGGAGATACGGGGTTCGCTGCAGCAGATCGCGCGCTCCAGCGCACGCGCCACGCACACGGTGAACCAGCTGCTGGCGCTGGCCCGCGCCGAGACCACGGGTCGCACGCTGCCCAGCGCGCGCATCGACCTGGCCCGGCTGGTGCCCGACGTGGTGCAGGACTCGGTGCCCCGGGCACTGGAGGCCGGCATCGACCTCGGTTTTGAAGGCCCGGGCGACACGCCCGACGACTGCCTGATGGAGGGCAACCCGACGCTCTTGCAGGAGATGGTGCGCAACCTGGTGGACAACGCGATCCACTACACCGGGCAAGGCGGGGTGGTCACGGTGCGCGTGCTGCTCGACCGCTTCAGCGGCGTGCAAATCCTGCAGGTGGAAGACGACGGCCCGGGCATTCCGGAGAACGAGCGCGAGTTCGTGATGCAGCCCTTCTACCGCGCGCTGGGCACCAACGTCGACGGCTCAGGCCTGGGTTTGGCCATCGTGCTGGAGATCGTGCAGCAGCACGGTGCCACCGTGTCGATGGAAGACGCACACCCCGAACGCAGCCGGCGCGGCCTGCGGGTGTCGGTGCGGTTCACACCGACCAAGCCACCGGTCGTTCAGGAGTAACGCCCCGGGGAAGGCCGGCTCAAGCCGGCTTGTACACGTTGAGCTGCAGCCGCTCGCGTTCGATCGCGCGGCCCACGCCCGGCAATTCGGCGAAGCGCTGCACCAGATCCCAGGTGGCTGGAAAGTCGGTCGGGTTGATGCCGGCATGACCGCCCCAGCGCAGCAGCGTCAGCGCGTACGCGTCGAGCGCACCGGGCCGCACACCCACCATCCACGGCGCGGCCTGGGCCGCCATGACTTCGATCTCACCCAGCAACTCCCGGTAACGCGCAGCGCCGAATTCGCGAATGGCTTTCTGAGCGGCTTCGTCGTCGGTGAATTTCTGCGGGATGAACACATGGGTGAACGTGGGATGCACGGTGTTGTTCATCCAGGTCAGCACCTGCAAAGCCCGGGCACGCTCCAGACCCGCGGGCGGCAAGATGCCGGCCATGGGCAGCTTCTCGTCGAGGTACAGCAGGATGGCCACGATCTGCGTAACGACCTCATCCCCGTCGACCAGCACCGGCACCTGGCCGCGCGGGTTGAGGGCCAGGTACTCGGGCAACCGCTGCTCACCCTTGTGCAGCTTCACCATCGACGGCTCGAAGGCCACTTCGGCCAGTTCGAGCATGGCGTGTGGCACAAAGGAGCAGGCGCCGGGCGCAAAGAACAGTTTCAGGCTCATGGCGTTGTCTCTCGTTATCAGTTCAGGTGGGGACTCAGCAGGCCCGCAATTTCAAACATGGTCACTTGCGGCTTGCCGAACACCGCCGCCAGCTTGGCGTCAGCGTTCACGCGGCGCTTGTCGCCCGCGTCTTGCAGGCCGTTGGCCTTGATGTAGTCCCACAGCTTTTTCACCACCTCGGGGCGCGACACGGCACCTTCGCCGATCACCGCAGCCAATGCGGCGCTGGGTTGTTTGCCGGTGGCGGCGGTGGTTTTGCGCGGGGCCTTGGCCGCCTTCACGGCGGGCGTTTTCTTCGCTGCGGCTTTCTTGGCGGGCGCGGCTTTGGCGGCCACTTTGGCAGCCACCTTCTTCGCAGGGGCACCCTTGGCCGGCGCGCCGGCCGCCGTCTTGCGTGGCGGGAACTTGGAC
>PNMH01000009.1 GCA_013823505.1 Polaromonas sp.
TGATGCGGAAAGCCGTCTTCGTTGGCCAGGCCCATGCGCACGGCGGGCGCTTTTTCGTTGGCCGCGCGGATGCGCAGAAAGGTCTGTTCGCTGCCGTCAAAGTAAGCGTGCACCCGCGAAACACCGGCGATGGATGTGAGAACCACCTGCTCGTTGACGAGGTTGCCAGCCGTGATGTTGGCCCGCGAGGCGCGCCCGGCGATCGGCGCGCGCACGGTGGTGTAAGAGAGGTTGAGCTGCGCCACGCGCACGGCGGCTTGCGCGGCCTTGATGTCGGCGTCGGTGGTGCGCGAGCTCGACGAGAGCTGGTCGAACTCCTGCCGCGAGACGGCTTTGGCATCGAGCAGCTTTTGCGCGCGGGTGACCTCCGTGGTGGCGAGCTCAGCGCGCGAGCGGGCTGCGGCCAGCTGCGATTCAGCGCGGGCCACCTCGGCCTCAAAAGGGCGCGGATCGATGGTGAAGAGCAGCTGGCCTTTGGTCACCAGCGCGCCGTCGGTGAAATGGACCTTGTCCACCACACCGCCCACGCGGGGACGCAGTTCCACGTATTCGGCGGCTTCGAGCCGGCCGCTGAAGGTTTCGCTGTCGGAGACGGTGCGGGCCACCGCGGGCGCCACGCTCACGGGCGGAGCCTGGGGCGGGCCGCCCTGCGCGTCGGCCGGGCCGCCGCAAGCACTGAGCCACGACGTGGCCACCAGAAGAAGAGACCACAACGCCAGAGGGCTGCCCCGGCGCGGCGCGCGCGACGAATTGTTCATGTTCAAAACCTGCAAAAGGGTTCATGACCGATCCCGGCACAGGAAGACACACTGGTGAAAGTGCGCCGTCAAATTCCCTGTAGCGCGTTGACGCATAAGGAACTTTCCGCCCGGGGTTTTATCAACGGCGCGAGCATACGGTCACTCGGCCTTCTTGGTCGACCCCATTTGTGAGAGGCCATTCTGCTGCGCAAGGTCTTTCGACCAGCGGTCACGTGATCACACGATTTGTGTACACACGAGCGACGCGCGGACCCTCAACCCCCGGGCAGGTCTTCGCGGGCTTCCACCACCAGCTGGCGCACCACCGAACCCGAAGCCGACGCCACCGCGCGGATGCGCAACGCCCGCCCGGTGGGCAGCTCAATGCGGCAGTGGTAGTCCAGCCCATCGGTCTGGCCGGGGCTGTTGCTGGCGATGCGGCGGGTCCACTTCTGCTTGCCGTCGAGCTCCACCGTCAACGAATGCCAGGCACCGCCCAGCGGCTGCGGTACCCGCACCAACAGCGTCGCATCCACGTCGAACGTGCGATGGCGTTCCAGCGACCCAGGAATGTTGAGCACCGCCACCGAAGCGCTGCCCGCATCAAGGCGCCAGACTTCAGCCTGCGGCTTCATGCGGTCAGCAGCCGTTTCAGTTCGCCCGTTTCAATGAGCCGGGCCACGTCGTCGGCACCACCCACGAGCACACCGCGCACGAACACCATGGGGAAGGTGGGCCAGCCGGTCCACATCTTGAGCGCATTGCGCCGCCGCCACTGCGAAAAGTAGCTGCCCACTTCGAGGTAGCCGTGGGCCACACCGGCGGCGTCCAGCGCCTTGCGGGCCTTGCCCACAAAGGGATTGCCCGACATGCCGAACACCATCACGGCGTTGCTGGCCACCTCGGCCTGGGCCTGGCGCAGCAGGTCGGCGTGGAGGTCGGTCACCTTCTGCCGGATGGCGGGGTGGATGGCGGCTTCGTCGAGCAGGGGGCGGGGCATGGGCGTTCCTTGAGTGGGGACTGAACTGTAGTGGGTGTTGATGTCCAACACGGCCAGCAGGTTCAATCGGCCAATGGGCGCCCGGTTGCCCGGCGCGGATGGTCAGGCGTGCGAGAGCTTGAACACCGCCACGGCCTGCACCATCTGGGCGGCTTGCGTCTTGAGGCTGGAAGCGGCGGCAGCACTCTCTTCGACCAGCGCGGCGTTCTGCTGCGTTGCCTGGTCCATCTGGGTCACGGCTTCGCCCACCTGCGCCACACCCGAGCTTTGCTCGGCGCTGGCCGAGCTGATCTCGCCCATGATGTCGGTCACTCGCTGGATGGAGCTGACGACTTCGGCCATGGTCACGCCGGCGCGGTCGACCAGGGCGGTGCCTTGCGCCACGCGATCCACGCTGGCGTTGATCAGGCCCTTGATTTCCTTGGCCGCTTCGGCGCTGCGCTGCGCGAGGTTGCGCACCTCGCCAGCCACCACCGCAAAGCCGCGGCCCTGCTCGCCAGCCCGCGCGGCTTCCACGGCGGCGTTCAGCGCCAGGATGTTGGTCTGGAAGGCAATGCCGTCGATCACGCTGATGATGTCGGCGATCTTCTTGCTGCTGTCGTTGATGCCCTTCATGGTGTCGACCACCTGAGCCACCACGTTGCCACCCTGGGTGGCCACGGTGGACGCGCTTTGCGCCAGCTGGTTGGCCTGCTGGGCGTTGTCGGCGTTCTGGCGCACGGTGGAGCTCAGTTGCTCCATGGAAGCGGCGGTTTCTTCCAGCGCACTGGCCTGCTGCTCGGTGCGGGCCGACAGGTCGTTGTTGCCCTGCGAGATCTCGGCGCTGGCGGTGGCCACGCCTTCGGCGTTGCCGCGCACGTTGGAGACCACGCGGGACAGGCTGTCCTGCATGCCCTTGAGGGCCTGCAGCAACTGGGCGGCTTCGTCGCGACCTGATGTGTCGATGGGTTGCGTGAGGTCACCAGCGGCGATCTGGCGCGCGCTCTCTGCGGCCTGGCGCAGGGGCACGGTGATGGAGCGGCTCAGCACGAAGGCCGCGCCCGCACCAAGCAGCAGGGCCAGCACGCCGCCCGCGATCAGGATGCTGCGGCCATTGGCGGCCTTCTCTTCAGCGTCCTTGAGCGTGGCGTCATAGATGGCCTGCTGGCGCTCTTCCAGCTTGGAAATCGAATTCAGATAGGCGTCGGCCAGGGGCTTGAGGTCGCGTTCCAGGGCCGCGCTCACATCCTCGCCGGCCATGCGGGCTTTCATAAGGGCGCCTCGGGGTGTGCGGTAGGCCTCTCGCGCGGCGTCAATACCGGCGAGCAGCTGCTTGCCTTCTTCAGATTGCACCAGTTCAATCATCCGCTTGCGCGCGGCCATCGTCACCTGGGAGGTCTTGTCCATGTCGGCCTGCCAGGCCGCGATGCGGCTGGTGTCCGAATCCAGGATGGCAGCGCGCGTGCGCACCCAGTTCACGTCGATCGTCTGGCGCCATTGAACCGCCAGTTGCAGTTTTTCGTTGTCTTCGGTGGCCAGCTGGTGCGTGGTGTTGGAGAGTTCCTGCAAGCGCCAGACGCCGATGCCGGCCATGAGCGCGGTGATGAGCAAAACCAGCCCGAAGGAGAGGGCCAGGCGGCTGCCGACCTTGATGTCGTTGAGTTTCATGGAGGTTACGGGTTTGAACAGGGGGTGGTGGGTGCGAGCCCGTCATGCCACTGCATCGTCTGTTCGACCGATATCTTGAATGGCCAAGGGCATGGAACTTCGCCCTTAGCACTCGCTCATAGAGAGTGCTAATATGATTGGTACTTACCCGAGGAGGTTCTCCATGTCCCACTCACTTGCCCCCATTTCCGCCGCTGCCGGTGGCCAGGTCGCTGTTGCGAACCCTTGGGCACTGGTGCCGCCGCTGGGCAACCTCGACGCCTACATTTCTGCAGTCAACCGCCTGCCGCTGCTCACGCTGGACGAAGAGCAGAAGGCTGCACGCCGCCTGCGCGACGACAACGACCTGGAGGCCGCAGGCCAGTTGGTCATGTCGCACTTGCGCCTGGTGGTGTCCATTGCCCGTCAATACCTGGGCTACGGACTGCCTCACGGCGACCTGATCCAGGAAGGCAACGTCGGTCTGATGAAGGCTGTGAAACGTTTTGACCCCGATCAGGGCGTGCGCCTGGTGAGCTACGCCATGCACTGGATCAAAGCCGAGATCCACGAATACGTGTTGAAGAACTGCCGCATGGTCAAGTTGGCCACGACCAAGGCGCAACGCAAGCTGTTCTTCAATTTGCGCTCACGCAAGCAAGGCTTTCGTTCCGACGCGCTGGACGGCGACACCCACCGCGAGGTGCTGAGCGACGTCGAGGTCGGCATCATGGCCAAAGAGCTCAACGTGAAGCCGGAAGAAGTGCGCGAGATGGAAACGCGTCTCTCCGGCGGCGACGTGGTGCTGGATCCGGGCCCGGGCGACGACGGCGAAGACGCCTTCGGTCCGATTGCCTACCTGGCCGACGCCACCCACGAACCCACCGCCGTGCTGGAATCGGCCGAGCGCGACGCGTTGGCTACCGAAGGCGTGGCCTTGGCCATGAACGAACTGGACGAGCGCTCGCGCCGCATCGTGAGCGAGCGCTGGCTCAAGGTGAACGATGACGGTTCGGGCGGCATGACGCTGCACGAGTTGGCCGCCGAATACGGCGTGAGCGCCGAGCGCGTGCGCCAGATAGAAGTGGCGGCCATGAAAAAGATGCGCAAGGCGCTGGCCGCCTACGCTTGAGCGCGGACGCCACCGTCTGCGCCAACCCCGGCTGCCCCTGGCATCCGGGGTTTTTTTCTGCCCGCCAGGCACTGACTTGGTGCCACGGCAGGCCCGAACCGTCAGCTCAACCAGACACAATGCAGGCTCCCGGCGTTTGTACGCTACCGAACCTGACCCTTCCGTGATCTTCCTGCTCCGCCTCGGCGCGTTTTTCGCCCTGCTGTTGTCGTTCCACACGGCGCAGGCCCAGTCTCTGCCACCGCCCTTGTTGCTCGATGGGCGCGACAACACCATCGCCCTGGCCGGGCGCAGCAGCTACTGGGTTGATGTCCGTGGGGAGCTGACGGTGGATGAGGTGGAGCGGCAACAGACCGCGCTGCCGTTCAACCTGCGCGACCGTGGCAACCGTCTGCAGATGGAACCCGGTGCGGTGTTGTGGGTACGCTTTGAAGCCCTGGTCAAGGACGCTGGCGCCCACTGGGAACTGGAACTCACCCATTCGGGCACAGACCGGGTGAGCCTGTTCCACCGCCAGGGCGACGGCAACTGGCGTGCGCAGCATGCGGGCGACCGCATCGCCGTGCGCGACTGGGCCTACCCCGACCGCTACCCGGTGTTCGCCCTCGATCCGCGGGTCGACGAGACCGTGACCTACTGGGTCCGCATCGAACACGCGCGGGTGCCGTTTTCGGGCGAGCTGCTGGTGCACAACCACAACGCCTTGCGCGAGCTGCGCATTCAGCAGCAGTTCCTGCTGGGAGCGTACTTCGGCATGGCCTTGCTGCTGGTGGCCACGGCGGTGGCCAAAGCTTTCGTGTTCCGCGACACCAGCTTCGCCGCCTATGCCGTGTACGTCTCGGTGCTGGCATTGGCCCTCGCCGCCTCACTCGGGGTAGGTGGCCAATTCATTTGGCCGACCTGGCCCCGCTGGAACGGTCTGGCCGAATTCGTGTTGTTGCCCCTGACCGCCGTCACCGGTCTGCTGTTTGTTCGGCACGTGGTGCAACCCAGACGCATCGGCCGGGGTCTGGACCGGCTGGCGCTGAGCCTGGCCGGCGCGTTCCTCGCGCTGACCGCGTGGGATGTGGTGCGGCCCACCGCCACGAGTCTGCAAGCCGTCACACTGGCCGGCGCACTGACCATGTTGCTGGTGTACGCGATGCTGTGGGCCGCCTGGCGCACGGGCGACCGCTGGGTGCGCTGGATCGCGTTGGGCATCTTGCCGGTGCTGGTGACCGGCACCTTGCCGGTGTTGCGCAATTTCGGCCTGATGTCCTCGGGCTTCCTCTCGCAATACGGCATGGTGATGGCGGCGGCGATTGAAGCACCGCTGCTGATTTACGGCTTGCTGCAGCGGTCTTCCATGCAGCACGAAGCGCAGACGCGCGCCCGCGCGCTGGCGCTGACCGAGCCACTCACCGGCCTGACCAACCGCCACAACTTCATGCTGCGCCTGCACGACAGCCTGGTGCGTGCGCAGCGCTACCAGCACCACAGCGCGCTGCTGCTGATCGATCTGGACAACCACGGCTGGTTTGCAGAGACGCACGGACGCGAGGTGGCCGACCGGGCGCTGGTGCTCACGGGCTCGCTGCTGCGTTCGGTGGCGCGTGACGTGGACACCGCAGGCAGGGTCAACGACAGCACGCTGGCACTGCTGATGGAAGGACCGGTGCGCGAAGCTCAGGTGGTGGCAGCGGCCACCAGCATCGTGGCCGGCGGCCTGCGCCCGTCCAATCAGTTGCCGGTGGGCAGCACCCTCAAGTTCAAGGTGGTGCTGGCCCTGCTGCCTGACGCGGCCAGCGGCACCGATCTGGAAAGCGATGCTCAGGCCCACCTGGACTGGCTGGGCACGGGTCTGGAGGCCCTGCGGCAGGACGGCCGCAGGACCATCCTGAAACTCAACTTCTGATCAGTGCTCTCTGCGCAACGCAGGGAACAGGATCACGTCGCGGATGCTGGCGCTGTCGGTCAGCAGCATCATCAAACGGTCAATGCCGATGCCACAGCCGCCGGCCGGCGGCATGCCGTATTCCAGCGCGCGGATGTAGTCGGCGTCGAAGTGCATGGCCTCGTCGTCACCGCTGTCCTTGGCCGACACCTGTGCGTGAAAGCGGGCGGCCTGGTCTTCGGCGTCGTTGAGCTCCGAGAACGCATTGCCGAATTCGCGGCCGGTGATGTAGAGCTCGAAGCGCTCGGTCACCTCGGGCTTGGCGTCGTTGGCGCGCGCCAGCGGCGAGATCTCGGTGGGGTGGTCCATGATGAAGGTGGGGTTCCAGAGCTTGTCTTCGACCTTCTCTTCGAAATACATCACCTGCAGGCTCGCCAGGCTGCGCGTGGACAGCTGGTGTTTGGCTTCGGTCAAGCCCAGCTTCTTCAGCTGGTTCAGCAGCCACTCCATGCTGTCCACGTTGTCGCCAGCCTCGGTGTGCTTGAGGATGGCT
Organism: Polaromonas sp.; assembly: GCA_013823505.1. The sequence continues at coordinate 6,925 of PNMH01000009.1, forward strand.
TCGCGGATGGTGAGGCGCTCGAAGGGTGAGGTCACGTCCACCGGCTGGCCCTGGTAGGTCAAGGGCACGTCACCCCTCACCTCGCGCACCACGTGGCGGATGAGCTCTTCGGTGAAGCTCATCAGGTCCTGGTAGTTCCAGTACGCCGCGTAGAACTCCATCATGGTGAACTCGGGGTTGTGGCGAACGCTGATGCCTTCGTTGCGGAAGTTGCGGTTGATCTCGAACACACGGTCGAAACCACCCACCAGCAAACGCTTCAGGTACAGCTCGGGCGCGATGCGCAGGAACATTTCCTGGTCGAGCGCGTTGTGGTGCGTCTTGAACGGCTTGGCGTTGGCACCGCCCGGAATCGGGTGCAGCATCGGCGTCTCGACTTCCAGGAACCCATGGCTGACCATGAAACCGCGCAGGCTGGCGATGCCGCGGCTGCGGTTGACGAAACGCTGGCGCGCGCTCTCGTCGGTCATCAGATCCACATAGCGCTGGCGGTACTTGATCTCCTGATCGGCAATGCCGTGGAACTTGTCGGGCAGCGGACGCAGGCTCTTGGTGATGAGTCGAACGCTGTCGGCGTGGATGGTCAGCTCACCGGTGCGGGTGCGGAAGAGCACACCCTCGGCCGCCACGATGTCGCCCAGGTCCCAGTGCTTGAACGCGTTGTGCAGTGCTTCGCCCACGCTGTCGTTGTTCAGGTAGATCTGGATGCGGCCACCGCTGGGGCCGAACGAAGCGTCTTGCAGCGTGGCAAAGCTGGCCTTGCCCATCACGCGCTTGAGCATCATGCGACCGGCCACGCACGCGCGCACCGGGTTGGCTTCGAGCGCCTCCTTGGTGGTTTCGCTGTGCACGGCGAACAGCTCAGCCGCCTTGTCGGTGGGTTTGAAGTCGTTCGGAAAGGCCACGCCCTCGCCACGCTGCTGCGCTTCGCGCATCGCCTTGAGCTTCTCGCGGCGCTCCGCGATCAGCTGGTTGTCGTCGTGCGCGGGCGCGCTGGAGTCGGCGCTGGAGGGGTTTTGGGCTTGGGTCATGAGTGAAAAGAGGGTTGGGCACCGGTGTGCGCAACCCTCGATTGTAGTTTTCGGCCGAAACCGCCTCAGGGCATCGACTTCAGGCGTCCGGGTGCGTCCAGTTCTTCGCGGCTGCGTACACCGCGTTCGGGTACTCGGCCCGGCCGCGACTGCCGTTGTAACGGCCCAGCGCCATGAAGGTATCGCCGCGTTCGCGGTCAAGGTAGTGGCGAAGGATCACGCAGCCAAAGCGCAGGTTGGTCTGCATGTTGAAGAGCCGGCTGGGGTCGCCGTCGCCAATGAGTCGCGACCAGAACGGCATGATCTGCATGTAGCCGCGCGCACCCACGCGCGAAATGGCGAATTTGCGGAACGCGCTTTCCACCTGGATCAAACCGAGCACCATGGTGGTGTCCAGCCCCGCGCGGCGCGTCTCGTACCAGACGGTCTGCAGGAATTCGATGCGGGTCTGGAGATCGGTCTTGCGCCGCTGCAGTCGATCGCTGCTCGCGCCGAGCCAGCGCAGGTAAGCCAGGCGCTTTTCCATGTCAGAAAATTCGGGCACCGGCGGCGCGCTGTTGGCAATGGCGGCGCTCAAGGCACCGCGTACCGAATCGGCCAACGGTTCTTCGAGCTGACCGCCTGCGTGCACCCAGGTGGGCCAAGTGCCCAGACCCAGCGCTGCGGCCCCCAGCAGGCAGTCCCGGCGCGACCAGGCCAAAGGCTTCATGCGCCGAGCTTGCCCTTCAGCAGGGTCAGCACGTCGGCCAGCGCCACTTGCGTGGCGGCGGAATCGCGGCGGTGTTGGTATTCCACTTGACCGGTCTTCAAACCCCGGTCGCCGATGGTCACGCGGTGCGGCACGCCGATGAGTTCCCAGTCGGCGAACATCGCGCCGGGGCGCTCGCCCCGGTCGTCCAGGATCACGTCAATGCCAGCCGCCACGAGGTCGGCGTGCAGTTGTTCCGCGGCGGCCTTGACCTCGGCGCTGCGGTCCATGCCGATGGGGCACACGACCACGGTGAACGGCGCCAGGGCGTCGGGCCAGATAATGCCTCGCTCGTCGTGGTTCTGCTCGATGGCGGCTGCCGGCAGGCGCGTGATGCCAATGCCGTAGCAGCCCATCTCGAAGTGCGCGGGCTTCCCGTCTTCACCCAGGAAGGTAGCGCTCATGGCCTTGCTGTACTTGGTGCCGAGGTAGAACACATGGCCCACCTCGATGCCGCGCTCGATGGCCAGCATGCCTTGGCCGTCGGGCGATGCGTCGCCTTCGACCACGTTGCGGATGTCGGCCACCAGATCCGGCTCGGGCAGGTCGCGGCCCCAGTTCACGCCGGTCATGTGGAAGTCGGGCTCGTTGGCGCCGCAGATCCAGTCGGCCATCACGGCCACTTCCCGGTCCACCACCAGTTTCACCGGCTTCTTCAAGCCGATCGGGCCCAGGTATCCGGGGCGGCAGCCAAAGTGCTCTTCGATCTCGGGAATGCTGGCAAAACGAAAACCGGCGTTCAGGCCTGGCACTTTGTTCACCTTGACTTCATTCATGTCGTGATCACCGCGCAGCAGCAGCAGCCACACCTGGCTTCGCGCAACCTCGCCCGCTTCGTTGAGGATGTCGGTGGCCAACACCAGCGACTTCACCGTGGTGGCCAACGGCACGCCCAGCAGACCCGCCACGTCGGCGCAGGTGCTCTTGCCCGGTGTGGGCGTCTTGGTCATGGCATTGGCGGCGGCAGGGCGCGGTGCGCCAGGTGCCAACGATTCGGCTTTTTCCATGTTCGCCGCGTAGTCGCTGTTCGGGCAGTACACGATGGCGTCTTCACCCGTGGCCGCGATCACCTGGAACTCTTCGCTCAGGTCGCCACCGATGGCGCCGCTGTCGGCCGCCACGGCGCGGTAGCGCAGACCGAAGCGGTCGAAGATCCGGCGGTAGGCTGCAGCCATGACCTGGTAGCTGGCTTTGGCTGCCGCTTCATCGCGGTCGAAGCTGTAGGCATCCTTCATGATGAACTCACGCCCACGCATCAAGCCGAAACGCGGACGGCGCTCGTCGCGAAACTTGGTCTGGATCTGGTAGAAGTTTTTCGGCAGCTGCTTGTAGCTGCGCAGCTCCTGGCGCGCGATGTCAGTGACCACTTCTTCGCTGGTGGGCTGCACGATGAAGTCACGATCGTGCCGGTCCTTGATGCGCAGTAACTCGGGACCCATTTTTTCAAACCGGCCGGTCTCCTGCCACAGCTCGGCCGGCTGGATCACCGGCATGGTGAGCTCCACCGCGCCGGCGCGGTTCATCTCTTCGCGAACGATGGCTTCCACCTTGTGGATCACACGCAAGCCCATGGGCATGTAACTGTAGATTCCGGCGCCAAGCTTCTTGATCATGCCGGCGCGCGTCATGAGCTGGTGGCTCACCACTTCCGCGTCGGCAGGGGCTTCCTTCTGGGTCGAGATGAAGAACTGGGAGGCTTTCATGGGCGAGCTGATTTCTGCCGGCAGGCAGTGGTTGGGAAATCGTGGGTGGGGACCGGTGGACAGAACACCCGAGACCGGGATGTTCCACCTGTGCCCGGAGGTGCAACAGGTGGGTGATCACTTCGCAACTCGCACGGCGCGATGCATAATGAACACAGTTTAAAAATTTGGGGTTGATTATGCTTGACAGAGAAGGCTTCAGGCCCAATGTCGGCATCATTCTGCTCAACCAGCGAAACCAGGTGTTCTGGGGCAAGCGCATCCGCTCACACTCCTGGCAGTTTCCGCAAGGTGGCATCGACAGGGGCGAGACACCTGAGCAGGCGATGTACCGCGAATTGCATGAGGAAGTGGGCCTCATGCCCGAGCACGTGAACATCGTGGCCCGCACGCGGGACTGGTTGCGCTACGAAGTGCCGGACCGCTTCATCCGCCGGGATGCACGCGGTCATTACAAGGGACAGAAACAGATCTGGTACCTGCTGCGCCTGGTGGCGCAAGACTGGAACCTGAATCTGCGCGCCACGAGCCACCCGGAATTCGATGCTTGGCGTTGGCACGACTATTGGGTGCCGCTGGACGTCGTGGTCGAATTCAAACGCGGTGTCTATGAGATGGCGCTGACCGAGCTCTCGCGCTACTTGCCCCGATCCGATCACCGTAACCGCTACCTTCGCGGTGGAGTGCGACAACGTCAGGACGACGGTGACGACATGCCCTCGCACATGTGTGCCCCACTGGGACTGGAACTGCCTCCTGGCGCCAGCTTTGACCCCGATCCACAGAGCGATGAACGCGCTGTGAACACCCCATTCAAATGATTGCTTTCTTTCGACGCCGGCCGACGTGGATGTTTTCGGCCGTGGCTCTTTCGTTACTCGGCACCACAACGCACGTGGCGCATGCCCAGAGCTCGTTCACCGATGAGAAGGTCTGGACAGAATCCGTCGTTGCACCTCCAGCGGCATTCAGCACCGAGCAGTTGCTGCCCTTTGACGTGAGGTTGACTTCGACATTGACCTATGGCATCGACCCCAACACCTTGACCGTGGGTGAGGACGGCGTAGTTCGCTATGTCATGGTGGCTCGGAGCAGCAGCGGAGCACTGAACGTGCTGTACCAAGGCATCCGGTGTACAACCGCCGAAACCAAAACCTACGGACGCTTCAGCGACCAAGGCAAGTGGAACGCAAGCCCAGACTCGCCCTGGCAGGAGCTGTCCTTCAGAGGCAACACCCGCCCAGCCATGATTCTGGCCAGGCAAGGCGTGTGTGAAGGTCGCACGGTCACAGGCAACGCCCAGAAAATTCTGGCGACTTTGAAAAGCGACCGAAACCAGATCCGCTGACTGGCACGCCAGTCAGCGCGCTCAAATTCGAGCCAGCACCATGTTGTCGCGGTGGATCATTTCGGGCTCAGCCGCATAACCCAGCAGCCGCTCGAAGTCTGCGGACGATTTGCGGCACAGCAAGCGGGCTTCCGAACTCGCGTAGTTCGCCAGCCCGCGCGCCACTTCCATGCCCCGACCGTCGCGCACTGCGATCACGTCACCGCGCGAGAAGTCGCCTTCCACGCCGGTCATGCCGATGGGCAACAGGCTCTTGCCCTCCCCAACGATCTTGCCCACGGCACCATCATCGACCAGCACCGCACCGCGCAACTGCAGGTGGTCCGACATCCAGCGCTTGCGCGCCTGGTTCTTCGGTGTGTTGGCCACCAGACTGGTGCCGATGGCTTCGCCTTCGCACAGCCGGAGCAACACCTGAGGCTCACGCCCCCAGGCGATCACGGTCGATGCGCCTGAACCCGCGGCACGCTTGGCTGCAAGGATCTTGGTGATCATGCCGCCCTTGCCGATACCACTGCCGGCGCCACCCGCCATGGCTTCAAGCAACGGATCACCCGCTCGGGCCTCGTGCACGAACTGCGCGGCAGGATCGCGTCGTGGGTCAGCGGTGTACAGGCCCTTCTGGTCTGTGAGAATCACTAGCACGTCGGCTTCCACCAGGTTGGCCACCAGCGCGCCCAACGTGTCGTTGTCGCCGAACTTGATTTCGTCATTGACGACCGTGTCGTTTTCGTTGATCACCGGCACCACGCCCAGCTGCAGCAGCTTCAGCAAGGTCGAACGGGCATTCAGGTAGCGCTCCCGGTCGGCCAGATCGGCGTGGGTGAGCAACACCTGTGCGCTGCCGACTCCGTGTTCGCGCAACTTGGTCTCGTACACCTGGACCAGCCCCATCTGCCCGACCGCAGCGGCGGCTTGCAGCTCGTTGATCTCTTTGGGGCGCACCGTCCAGCCCAGGCGCTTCATGCCCTCGGCCACCGCGCCGCTGCTCACCATGATGAGCTCTCGACCGTCCTTGACCAAGGCAGCGAGCTGCTCGCACCATTGGCCAATCGCCACCTCGTCAAGCCCCCTGCCCTCGTTGGTCACCAGGGAAGAGCCCACCTTGACCACGATACGGCGTGCTGTTTTCAATGGGCCGTTGGCGCGCAACGGCGTCAAATCCGCTTTGTCTGCAAGGAGCATGGTCGACATCAAAGAAAAACTTCAGCTTGACAGGGGGGTGTCAAAGCGCGGGTCAATATCCACCGGTGCCAGCGTGGCCTGGTGTACCTTGGCGATGTGTTCATAAACCTTCTGAACGAGAAACTCGCAGCCTTCTCGCGTGAGGGCCGAGATTTCAAACACCGGGCCTTTGTACTTGAGGCGTTTGACAATGTCCTTGACCTTGGCCTCGCGCTCGTCGAGCGGCACCATGTCCAGCTTGTTGAGCACCAGCCAGCGCGGCTTCTCGTACAGTTTCTGGTCGTACTTCTTGAGCTCGGCAATGATCGCTTTCGCTTGAACGACCGGGTCGACACCTTCGTCAAACGGAGCCGCGTCCACCATGTGCAGCAACAAGCGGGTGCGCTGCAAGTGACGCAAAAACTGATGACCCAGGCCAGCGCCCTCGGATGCGCCTTCGATCAGCCCCGGCACATCGGCAACCACGAAGCTTTTTTCGGGCGCTACCCGCACCACACCGAGGTTCGGATGCAGCGTCGTGAACGGGTAGTCAGCGATCTTCGGGCGGGCATTGGAAATGGCTGAAATCAGGGTGGACTTTCCCGCGTTCGGCATGCCCAGCAGGCCCACGTCGGCCAGCACTTTCAACTCCAGTTTCAAAGTCCGCTTCTCGCCAGCCCAGCCCGGCGTTTTCTGGCGTGGCGCCCGGTTGGTGGAGCTCTTGTAGTGCATGTTGCCAAAGCCACCGTCTCCCCCCTTGGCGATGGTGACCTGCTCGCCCGGCTGCAGCAATTCATGCAATGTCTCGCCGGTTTCGGCATCGGCAATGATCGTGCCGACCGGCATCTTGAGAATGATGTCGTCGCCCTTGACACCGAACATGTCAGAGCCTTTGCCATGCTCCCCGCGCTCAGCTTCGAAGCGACGCGTGAAACGGAAGTCCACGAGCGTGTTCAGACTGGCGTCGGCCACTGCATACACATGCCCCCCGCGCCCACCGTCGCCACCGTCGGGGCCGCCAAACTCCTTGTACTTTTCATGCCGGAAAGATGCGCAGCCGTTGCCGCCATCGCCCGCAGCGACATCGATGGTGGCCTCATCCACAAATTTCATGACATGCTTTCCAGGGACGCATCCCCACTAAAAATCCAAAACAAAAAGCCCGCTGGGGCGGGCCTTCTGCATTCAACGCGTCAGCGCTCAACAAACGCCCCCGAGACCTTGCAATCCGGCGGCGCCTGCAGAGACCCGATCACACGGGTGTGATACTGACGGTCTGGCGATTGAGTTCGCCCTTGACGGCGAAGGACACGTGACCATCCACCGTTGCAAAAATGGTGTGGTCCTTGCCCAAGCCGACGTTGACGCCGGGATGGAACTTGGTACCGCGCTGACGCACGATGATCGAGCCTGCGCTGACCAGTTCGCCGCCAAACGCTTTCACGCCGAGCATCTTGGGCTTGGAATCGCGCCCGTTTCGCGTTGAGCCGCCGCCTTTTTTCTGTGCCATGTTGACCTACTCCTCAGCCTGCGATCGAAGAGATCTGCAGTTCGGTGAAATTTTGACGGTGACCTTGGCGCTTCTGGTAGTGCTTGCGCCGGCGCATCTTGAAGATGTGCACTTTGTCGTGTCTGCCGTGGGCCAACACCGTGACCGTTACTGTTGCGCCGGAAACCAAGGGAGTGCCGATCTTGATCTCGGTGCCGTTGCCGACAGCCAGAACCTGGTCAAACACGATCTCTTGGCCCACATCCGCAGCAATCTGTTCTACTTTAATTTTTTCGCCAGCAGCAACACGATACTGTTTGCCACCGGTTTTTATGACCGCGTACATATGAACCTCTTGTAAAAATTCCACGAATGGAAATCCAGCGGACCCAATTCCGCTGAGCCCGCGAGTTTAGCACGCGCTTCGACCGTAAACAAGGGCGTGCTCAGGCCACCCGCCAGGCGTATCTGCAGTCATGGCGTTCCCAAGGGGCAATTGGGGCGTTTCTATAATGGACACGGTCCGTCATCCTCTCATCACTTCCTATCCGGCCCGAATCTTGACGACCCCCAACCCCAAACCCGGCAATCCGCTCGAACTGATCCAACCGGACATGGCCCGGGTCGACGTGGTGATCCACGAAAGGCTGACCACAGAAGTACCCCTGGTCAGGGAGGTGGCGCAGTACATCATTTCGGCCGGGGGCAAACGCTTGCGTCCGGCCTTGCTGTTGATGCTGAGTGGCGCCATCGGGAGCCAAAACCCTCACAGATATGCACTGGCAGCGGTGGTGGAATTCATTCACACCGCGACGCTGCTGCACGATGACGTGGTGGATGAATCCACGCTGCGCCGAGGACGAGAGACCGCCAACGAGCGATTTGGCAACGCCGCCAGCGTGCTCGTGGGTGACTTCCTCTATTCGCGAGCCTTCCAGATGATGGTGGACGTGAATGACATGCGGGTCATGCAGGTGCTTTCTGACGCCACCAACGTGATCGCTGAGGGCGAGGTGCTTCAACTGATGAACATGCACGACGCCTCCATTGACGAAGCCGCGTACCTGCGGGTGATTCGGTCCAAGACCGCCAAGCTGTTTGAAGCCAGCGCACGGCTCGCAGCCATTTTGGCCAAGGCTGACGAAGCGACCGAAGCTTTGTGCGCGAGTTATGGGCAGGCACTCGGGACCGCCTTTCAGGTGATCGACGATGTGCTGGACTACGAAGGCAGCGCCGATGAGTTGGGCAAGAACCTGGGCGACGATCTGCGAGAAGGCAAGGTGACCTTGCCCATCATCTGCGCGCTGCGAACGGCGTCCGACACCCAAAAGCAGCTGATCAGGCAAGCCATCGAACAGGGCGACGTCGCCCACCTCAATGACATCCGCTCCATCATTCTCGACACAGGCGCCTTGCAGGAAGCGCGGGCCAGTGCAGATGCCGAAGCGCAGCGTGCCATCGACGCAGCGAAGCAGCTTCCCGACAATCGCTACAGTGCCGCTTTGCTACAATTGGCGGCGGATTTGCTGGGGCGCCGCTCCTGATTTCCCAAACGGTGTAAGGCCGATTTGTCGTTGACCCACTGGGTTCATCGGGGTGTAGCTTAGCCAGGTAGAGCGCTACGTTCGGGACGTAGAGGCCGGAGGTTCGAATCCTCTCACCCCGACCAGATTGATTGCACATGTCAACTGGAGCCGGGACCGACGAACGGGTCGTTTGGTACGACCGGCGCGGACGCCGCAACCTCGATACAACGCCCGTCCGCGCGAATCTGCATATTCAGCACAAGTTGCCTCCAAATTGGCAGCCAAGTCGTTGATTTACGATAGATTACGAGGCTATGGCGTCCGTTGAATCTGTTACCCAAGAATCCCCGTCCATGGCCCTGCCCGGCCTGGGGCGCGCATTGGTGTCAGCGGGCAAGCTGGGTCAAAAGGCAGCCGAGGACCTTTACCGCAAAGCTCAGAGCGGACGATCCAGCTTCATCGCAGAGCTCACAGGCTCAGGAGCGGTGTCCGCTGCGGACCTAGCGCACACCATGTCGGCGGCATTCTCCGCCCCCCTTCTTGATCTGGACGCCATCGACGTGCAGCGGCTGCCCAGCGGCCTGCTGGATGCCAAGATTTGCGCTGACTACCGCATCGTCGTCCTGAGCAAGCGCAACAACCGTTTGATGGTGGCCACGGCCGATCCTGCCGATCAGCAAGCGGCAGAAAAAATCAAGTTCGCCACGCAGATGGGCGTGGACTGGGTAATTGCAGAGTACGACAAGCTCAGCAAGCTGGTGGATGCACAGACCACAAGCGTCGGCGAGACCATGGACAACATCATCGGAGGCGACTTCGAATTCGATGAAGCAGCCACCGAGACTGTGGTCACGGATGCCAACGACAAAGCGTCCGAGGTCGATGACGCGCCAGTGGTCAAGTTCCTGCACAAGATGTTGATCGACGCGTTCAACATGCGGGCATCCGACCTGCATTTCGAACCTTACGAACACACTTACCGTGTGCGCTTCCGGGTTGACGGTGAACTCCGCGAGATCGCATCTCCTCCCATCGCGATCAAGGACAAGCTGGCTTCGCGTATCAAGGTGATCTCCCGCATGGACATCTCCGAGAAGCGGGTTCCTCAAGACGGCCGGATGAAGCTCAAGATCGGGCCGGACCGGGTGATCGATTTCCGGGTGAGCACCCTGCCCACGCTCTTCGGCGAGAAGATCGTGATCCGTATCCTGGACCCCAGCAGTGCCAAGGTGGGTATCGATGCGCTGGGCTACGAACCGGAAGAAAAAGAACGGTTGATGGCGGCCATTGGCCGCCCTTATGGCATGGTGCTGGTGACCGGTCCAACCGGTTCTGGAAAAACGGTGTCGCTCTACACCTGCCTGAACATCCTGAACAAACCGGGCATCAACATCTCGACCGCAGAAGATCCTTCGGAGATCAACTTGCCCGGGGTGAACCAGGTCAACGTGAACGAGAAAGCCGGCCTGACATTCGCCGCCGCCCTCAAAGCTTTCCTGCGACAAGATCCAGATGTGATCATGGTCGGTGAGATTCGCGATCTCGAGACGGCGGACATTTCCATCAAGGCGGCCCAAACCGGCCACATGGTGCTGTCGACCTTGCACACCAACGATGCGCCGACCACGCTGACGCGGATGATGAACATGGGCATCCCCACGTTCAACATTGCGTCCAGTGTGATCCTGATCACCGCCCAGCGACTGGCCCGCAAACTGTGCGTGGTCTGCAAGGCGCCTCTGGATGTGCCTCGCAAGGCCCTTGTTGACGCAGGCTTCAAAGCCGACGACCTGGACGGTACGTGGACGCCATACCGCCCCGTCGGATGCTCTGCATGCAACAACGGCTACAAGGGGCGGGTCGGCATCTACCAGGTGATGCCGATTTCGGAAGAAATACAACGCATCATCCTGCGCGGTGGCAGCGCGCTGGACATTGCCCAACAGGCCGGCAAGGAAGGCGTTCGCACGCTGCGCGAATCCGGACTGCTCAAGGTGAAGCTGGGCATGACTTCACTGGAAGAAGTGCTCAGCGTCACCAACGAATGACGCTGCGCCAGACACACGCCTGAGAGGACACCATGGCAACCGCTGCAACCAAGAGCATCAAAGACGTCGTTTTCGAGTGGGAAGGCAAGGACCGCAACGGAAAGACGGTTCGCGGCGAGACCCGTGCCGTGGGCGAAAACCAGGTACTGGCAGCGTTGCGTCGCCAGGGCATCATTCCGAGCAAAGTCAAGAAGCGCCGCATGAGCTCGGGCAAACGTATCAAGCCCAAAGACATCGCGATCTTCACGCGCCAGTTGGCCACCATGATGAAGGCTGGCGTCCCCTTGCTGCAGGCATTCGACATCGTGGGCCGTGGCAACCCCAATCCCAGCGTGACCAAACTGCTCAACGACATCCGCACCGATGTCGAAACAGGCACCTCGCTGAGCGCTGCGTTCCGCAAGAACCCCTTGTACTTCGACAGCTTGTACTGCAATCTGGTCGAAGCAGGTGAAGCCGCCGGTATTCTGGAAGAGCTCCTGGACCGCTTGGCGGTTTACATGGAGAAGACCGAAGCACTCAAGTCGAAGATCAAGTCCGCACTGATGTACCCCATCGCGGTGGTGATCGTGGCGTTCGTGGTGGTGGCGGTGATCATGATCTTCGTGATCCCTTCCTTCAAGGAAGTTTTCAGCTCGTTTGGTGCAGACCTCCCCGCCCCGACCTTGTTTGTGATCGCGATGAGTGAATTCTTCACTGAGTACTGGTGGTTGATTTTTGGTGGTTTGGGTGGTGGTTTCTATTTTTTTATGCAGGCTTGGCGCCGCAATGAAAAGGTGCAGCGTTTCATGGACCGCCTGCTGCTGAAACTGCCGATCTTCGGCATCCTGATCGAAAAGTCAGTGATCGCGCGCTGGACACGCACGCTATCCACCATGTTCGCTGCGGGTGTGCCTTTGGTGGAGGCGCTCGACTCGGTGGGTGGCGCTGCCGGTAACTCGGTCTATGCGATCGCCACCGAGCGCATCCAGCAAGAGGTGTCCACCGGCACCAGTCTGACCAACGCCATGACCAACGCCAACATCTTCCCGTCCATGGTGCTGCAGATGTGCGCCATCGGGGAAGAATCGGGCTCGATCGATCACATGCTCGGGAAAGCCGCCGACTTTTACGAGGCGGAGGTGGACGACATGGTCGCCGGCATCTCCAGCCTGATGGAGCCGATCATCATCGTGGTGCTCGGCACCGTCATTGGTGGCATCGTGGTGTCGATGTACCTGCCCATCTTCAAATTGGGTCAGGTGGTTTGATGCTCGGAGTGGGTGCGCCGGAGGCGGCGCTGCTGGGCCTCCTGGGCCTGCTGGTGGGCAGTTTTCTCAACGTGGTGATCCATCGCTTGCCCAAGATGATGGAATTGCATTGGGCGGCCGAGTGCGCGGAGCTTCACCCCGACAACGCGTCGGTGGCCGAATCAGGGACCGCCGCAGCCGAGCCGTTCAACCTCATGGTGCCGCGCTCGCGCTGTCCTCAATGCGGACACCAGATCCGCTGGTTCGAAAACATACCTGTGGTCAGTTACCTCTCCTTGCGCGGCAAGTGCAGTCAGTGCGCTGCGCCGATCAGCTTGCGCTACCCGGCGGTGGAACTGACTTGTGCGGCTCTGTTTGCATGGTGTGGGTGGCATTGGGGCGGCAGCTGGGAAGCGTTGGCCTGGTGCGGGTTCTCTGCAGCGGTACTGGCGTTGGCCTGCATCGACTGGGACACCACCCTGCTGCCAGACGACATCACACTCCCCCTGCTTTGGGCTGGTCTGTGCGCCGCCGGCCTGAAGTTGACAGAAACCACGGTGCCCGATGCACTTTGGGGCGCGGTGGGTGGCTACCTGTCGTTGTGGCTGGTGTACTGGGCATTCAAACTCACAACCGGCAAAGAGGGCATGGGCTACGGCGACTTCAAGCTTTTCGCTGCCTTGGGCGCCTGGTTCGGCTGGCAAGCGCTCATCCCCGTCATCCTCATGGCCTCGGTGATTGGCGCAGTGATCGGCATCGCCATCAAGCTCAGAGGTGAACTGCGCGAAGGTGGATACGTGCCCTTCGGTCCCTTCCTGGCACTCGCTGGCCTCACCGCCATGATCTTCGGGCCATCGGCCATTCTGGCCGTCATCGGCTTGTGAACACCCAGGCGCCCGCGCGGCCAGTTCTCAGGCTGGGGCTCACCGGCGGCATTGGCAGCGGCAAGAGCACACTGGCAAAAATGCTCCAGTCTCTCGGCGCTGATGTAATCGATGCCGACGCCGTATCGCGCGCCACCACTGCCCGTGGCGGCGCAGCCATTGAAGCCATCACGAACTCCTTTGGTCCGACATTCATCGATTCCGAGGGTGCACTTGACCGGGCACGCATGCGTGCCCTGGTGTTCTCGCAGCCAGACCAACGCAAGGTGCTTGAGAGCATCGTTCACCCACTGGTGGGGCAAGAAATCCGGCGGTTGTCCTTGCAGGCCACATCCAACGTTCTGATCTTCGACGTGCCGCTCCTGGTGGAGTCGCCGCACTGGCGAGGGCAGTTGGATCGGGTGTTGGTGGTCGACTGCCTACCTGCCACGCAGATTCGTCGGGTGACCCGCCGCAGCGGATGGGATGTGGCCAGCACCGAGGCAGCCATGCGCAACCAGTGTTCGCGCGAGCAGCGGTTGGCTTCTGCGGACTTCGTCGTGTTCAATGACGAGGAGCATCTGGACAACCTGCAACATCTGGCCCGGGCGCTGGCGAAACGGTTCGGGCTATGATGAACGCCCACCCGCTGCCCCGCCCTGCGAACCCACGCTGCTGTGATCCTGTACGAATACCCTTTCAACGAACGCATCCGCACCTACCTGCGACTTGAACAACTGTTCCGGCGCATGGTCGAACTGGTTCCGCGCCAACACCCGCTCGACCATCACTTCGCCATTCAGACCATCTTCGAGATCATCGAAGTGGCCTCTCGGGCGGACATGAAGTCGGATGTGCTCAAAGACATCGAGCGGCACAAGCAGCAACTCATTTCCTACCGCGGCAATCCGATGATCTCGGAGCAGGCCCTCAATGACGCCATCGGCCAGCTGGAAGACTGCTTTTCGCAGCTCAGCGGCTTGGTCGGCAAGACAGGGCAGTCGCTGACCGAAAACGATTGGCTGATGAGCATCCGAAGCCGTATCGGGATCCCGGCGGGCACCTGCGAATTTGACCTGCCGGCCTACTACAAGTGGCAACACCACAGCGCCGCGGAGAGGCAGGCGGACCTACAGCGCTGGTCGGTGCCGCTGGCGCCGCTGGCCGAATCCATCGTGCTGCTGCTCAAGATGCTGCGGGATTCCGGCTCGCCGCAAAAGGTGGTGGCGCCGGGTGGGCAGTTTCAGCAAACCCTGCCGCAGGGCCGAACGTTTCAATTGCTGCGTTTGCGCATGGACCCGAGCACTGGCCTGATTCCTGAGATCAGCGGCAACCGGCTGATGCTGTCGGTGCGCATGATGCGCCAGGGCGATGACGAGCGTCTGCACTCGGCGCAAGACGACACCGCATTCGAGCTGACGCTCTGCGCTTGAACCCTGATTCGGCACTGCACATGGCTGCAAACACAGAGACCAGCCCGCAAAAAGTCGTGCGTTGCCCGGGTTGTGGGGGTCCGAGCATTTACTCGGCCAGCAACGCCTTTCGCCCGTTCTGCTGCGAGCGCTGCAAGAACATGGACTTCGGCGCCTGGGCCACCGAGAGTTTCAAGCTGCCTGAGCAGGACAGCCAGAACGATCCAGACTTCGGGGCGTCTTGAACGGGTCGCTTCGGCTCAGCCAGTCGCCAGCCCGCGCTCAAGCGCAAGCCACTCCAGCACGGGCACGGTGCCCGGCAAAATCGGTTCGCAGCGTACGGGCAAGCTCTCCCAGCTGAACTGCTGCCCCTCACGCATCTGCAGCTCCCCCGTCCAGTCGAACACCTTGCAAAAGTGCAAGCGGACCAGCGCATGGGGATAGTCCACCAAGCTGTCGCGCCAAGGGTGTGCCGCACCGATGGTCACGCCGATCTCTTCTTGCAGTTCGCGGCGAAGGGCCTGCTCCACCGCCTCATCTGCCTCCAGTTTTCCACCGGGAAACTCCCAGTACCCTGCGTACACCTTGCCCACGGGGCGAGACGTGAGCAGAAAACGGCCATCGGGCGCCATCAGCAAGCCCACAGCCACATCGATCACGGGTCGATCGGTCGGTCGTTCGACGCTGGGGTCGGCATCCACGACAAGGACTTTGGGATTCATGTTTTGGCAGCGTGCGTGCCGGCGTAGTCCCGAGCGAACTGGTAGGCAACGCGCCCGCTGCGTGAACCACGCTCCAGCGCCCACACCAGCGCCTGAGGACGCGCGGCTTCGATGTCGCTGGCGGGCACGCCGAACGATGAGAGCCACTGCGCGACGATGGTGAGGTACTCGTCCTGGCTGAACGGGTAGAAACTCACCCACAAGCCGAAGCGCTCCGACAGCGAGATCTTCTCCTCCACCACCTCGCCCGGATGCACCTCGCCTTCGGCGGTGTGGGTGTAAGTGAGGTTTTCCTTCATGTACTCGGGCAGCAGGTGGCGCCGGTTGCTCGTGGCGTAAATGAGCACGTTGGGACTGGCTGCAGACACCGAACCATCGAGAATCGATTTGAGTGCCTTGTAACCGGGTTCACCGTCTTCGAAGCTGAGGTCGTCGCAGAAGACGATGAAGCGCTCGGGCCGTTCGGACACCACATCGACGATGTCCGGCAGATCCACGAGATCCGCCTTGTCGACCTCGATCAGGCGCAGGCCCTGCGGCGCGTACTCGTTGAGGCAGGCACGGATCAACGACGACTTGCCGGTGCCGCGCGCGCCGGTGAGCAACACGTTGTTCGCCGGCAGACCTTGTACGAATTGCAGCGTGTTGCGCTGGATCTTTTCTTTCTGGCCGTCGATCTCCTGCAGATCGCTCAGTCGCATGGCGCCCACATGTCGCACCGGCTCCAGCGCCCCGTGGCCGCCGGAGCGCTTGCGGTAACGCCAGGCCACCGCAGCGGCCCAGTCGGGTGCCTGCATCGGTTGGGGCAGCACCGATTCGATGCGTGCCATCAACTGCTCGGCCCGCGCTAGCAAGCGCTCGAAGTGTTCGTTCATGGCGCGTTGTTCAAGAACGGTATTCGGCGTTGATGGTCACGTAGTCGTGGCTGAAATCGCAGGTCCACACCGTCTCGGTGGCGTTGCCACGACCCAATCCGATGCGAACGAGGATCTCGGCCTGCTTCATCACCCGCTGACCGTCTTCCTCTCGGTAGTTCGGGTGGCGGCCACCCTGGGTGACCACGTGCACATCGCCCAGGTGCAGTTCAATGCCGCTCACGTCCAGATCGGGGATACCGGCATAGCCCACCGCGGCGAGGATGCGGCCAAGGTTGGGATCGCTGGCGAAGAAGGCGGTCTTGACGAGAGGCGAATGCGCTACGGCATAGGCCGCCAGCAAACATTCAGCGGCCGTCCGACCGCCTTCGACCTGGATGGTGATGAACTTGGTGGCGCCTTCACCGTCGCGCACGATGGCGTGAGCGAGGAAGCGCGCCACTTGTGTCAAACCGTCCAACAGGGCCAAGCCCGCCGGGCTGTTCAGGTCCGTGATGGGAGCGTGCCCCGCTTGACCGGTGGCCACCACCGCAAACGAATCGTTGGTGCTCGTGTCGCCGTCCACCGTGACACGGTTGAACGACGCGTCGGCCAGGCGACGTGCCAGCTCGTCCATGAGCGCTGGTGCCACGGCAGCGTCGGTGGCCAGGAAGCCCAGCATGGTCGCCATGTTGGGGCGAATCATGCCGGCGCCCTTGGCGATGCCCGTGACGTGCACCGCATGGCCCTCGATCGCCATGCGCAGGCTGCGAGCCTTGGGCAGGGTGTCGGTGGTCATGATGCCCTGGGCCGCCAAGAGCCACTGCGCACCGCTGTCGGTCTGCGGCTGTGCAGCATTGGTGAGTGCAGCCGGCAAACCGGCGAGCAGGCGGTCCAGCGGCAGCGGCTCCATGATCACGCCGGTGGAGAAAGGCAGCACCTGCTCATGGCGCAAGTCCAGCGCCAGGGCCAACGCGGTGCAGGTCTGGCGCGCATTCGCGAGACCGGGCTCGCCCGTGCCGGCGTTGGCATTGCCGGTGTTAATCACCAGCGCACGCACGCCCTGCCCTGCCGTCAGGTGCTCACGACACACTTGCACCGGGGCTGCGGCGTAACGGTTCTGGGTGAACACCGCCCCCACCGCACAACCCTCATCCAGCAAGAACACCGTGAGGTCCTTGCGGTTCGCCTTGCGGATGCCGGCCTCCGCCACCCCGATGCGCACACCCGCGATGGGGAACAGGTCAGCAGCCGAGGGCGTGTCGAGTTGGACGGGCATGGAAACTCCGTGAATTCAGGGTAGAGCCAGACAGCGGAATGGGAAGGGCACGGGTCCCTGTGGCGTCAATCCAGTTTGCCGTGGCACTGTTTGTATTTCTTGCCGCTGCCGCAAGGGCAAGGATCGTTGCGGCCCACGCGCGGCACATCACCCGCAGAACGCGGTGCTGCACCCGACGCGCCCACCGTCTCCGCCTCGCCGGTTTCGGTGGGCGCGGTGTAGGTCACGTTGGCGATTTGCTCGGCGCGCTCTTCCATCTGCTCGGCCGCCTGCGCCATCTGCTCGGCGGACTGCACACGAACATTCATCAACACGCGCGTCACATCGTTCTTCACGGTGTCCAGCAGCTGACCAAACAACACGAAGGCCTCGCGTTTGTATTCCTGCTTGGGCTGCTTCTGCGCATAGCCGCGCAGATGGATGCCCTGGCGCAGGTAGTCCAGCGCGGAGAGGTGTTCGCGCCACTGCCCATCGATGGTCTGCAGCAACACCACGCGCTCGAACTGGGTGAAGTTCGCTTCGCCCACGATCTGGACCTTGGCTTCAAACGCAGCCTTGGCCGCAGCCACCACACGTTCGGCGACTTCCTCAGCGTCGATCGACTCGGCGTCCGACACCCAGGTGGTCACCGGCACATCGACCGCCCACTCTTCGCGCAACACGCGCTCCAGCGTGGGCAGGTCCCATTGCTCTTCCACGCTGCCTTCGGGCACGTACTGGTGCACCAGGTCGGCAAAACAGCCGTCGCGCAGCGAATCGATTTGCGCGCGCAGCGACTCTGCATCCAGGATGTCGTTGCGTTGCTGGTAAATCACCTTGCGCTGGTCGTTGGACACATCGTCGTATTCCAGCAGCTGCTTGCGGATGTCGAAGTTGCGCGCCTCAACCTTGCGCTGCGCACTTTCAATGCTGCGCGTGACGATGCCAGCCTCAATGGCCTCGCCCTCGGGCATCTTCAGGCGGTCCATGATCGCGCGCACGCGGTCGCCTGCGAAGATACGCATCAGCGAATCGTCCAGGCTCAGATAAAAGCGCGACGAGCCGGGGTCGCCCTGACGACCGGAGCGACCACGCAGCTGGTTGTCGATACGTCGCGACTCGTGGCGTTCGGTGGCGATGATTCGCAGGCCACCCAGGGCCTTGACCTTGTCGTGATCGGCCTGCCAGTTCTGGCGCAGCGATTCGATGCGCGAGGCCTTGATGGCTTCGTCGAGCGTTTCGTCGCTCTGCACCGCGTCGACCATCTTCTCCAGGTTGCCGCCGAGCACGATGTCGGTACCGCGACCAGCCATGTTGGTGGCGATGGTGATGCCGCCCGGGCGACCGGCCTGGATGATGATGTCGGCCTCGCGCGCATGCTGCTTGGCGTTCAGAACCTCGTGGGGCAGCCCTTCCTTGACCAGCAGCTCGGCAATGATTTCCGAGTTCTCGATGGACGAGGTGCCCACCAGCACCGGCTGACCGCGCTCGTGGCATTCGCGGATGTCTTGAATGGCCGCAGCGTACTTTTCCTTTGTGGTCTTGTAGACGCGATCGAGCTGGTCAACACGCTTGCTCAGGCGGTTCGGTGGAATCACCACCGTCTCCAGGCTGTAGATCTCCTGGAATTCATACGCCTCGGTGTCGGCCGTACCGGTCATGCCCGAGAGCTTGCCGTAGAGGCGGAAGTAATTTTGGAACGTGATGGACGCCAGCGTCTGGTTTTCTGGCTGGATCGCAACACCTTCCTTGGCTTCGACCGCCTGGTGCAGACCATCGCTCCAGCGCCGGCCCGTCATCAAACGACCAGTGAACTCGTCGACGATCACGATCTCGCCGTTCTGGTTCACATAGTGCTGGTCGCGGTGGTACAGGTGGTGCGCCTTGAGCGATGTGACCAGGTTGTGAAGCAGTGCAATGTTGGCCGGGTCGTAGAGCGACGCGCCTTCGGGCAACAGACCCGCTTGGCTGAGCAGCTGTTCGGCGTGCTCATGGCCTTGCTCGGTCATGTGGATGGCGTGCGCCTTCTCGTCCACCGTGAAGTCGCCCGGCTTGATGACGCCCTCACCGGTGCGCACATCGGCTTCGCCTTCCTGGCGCACCAGGTGCGGCACCAGCTGCTTGATCGCCATATAGGTCTGGGTCTGGTCTTCGGCCTGGCCACTGATGATCAGCGGTGTGCGGGCCTCGTCGATCAGGATCGAGTCCACCTCGTCGACGATGGCGAAGTTCAGTCCGCGCTGCACGCGGTCCGCAGCTTCGTAGACCATGTTGTCGCGCAAGTAGTCAAAGCCGTATTCGTTGTTGGTGCCGTAAGTGATGTCGGAACGGTAAGCCGCCTGCTTCTCGTCGCGCGGTGCCTGCGGCAGGTTGATGCCGACTGAGAGACCGAGGAAGTTGTAGAGGCGTCCCATCCATTGCGCGTCGCGGCTGGCCAGATAGTCGTTGACCGTGACCACGTGGACACCCTTGCCAGTGAGTGCGTTCAGGTACACCGGCAGCGTGGCCGTGAGGGTCTTGCCTTCGCCCGTGCGCATCTCGGCCACCTTGCCGTGGTGGAGCGCGAGGCCACCCACCAGCTGCACGTCGAAATGGCGCATCTTCATGACGCGTTTGCTGCCTTCACGCACCACCGCAAATGCCTCAGGCAACAACGCATCGAGGCTTTCGCCCTGAGCTATGCGCTGCTTGAAGGATTCGGTCTTGCCACGGAGCTCGTCATCGCTGAGTTTTTCAAACTCCGCCTCCAGACCATTGATGCGCTCCACCGTTTTGCGGTACGTTTTGAGCAATCGGTCGTTGCGGCTACCAAAAAGTTTGGTGAGGAAGTTTGTGGCCATACATGCAGGCCTGCACCAGACATCCAGAAGGCGCCGGGCAGGCAAAAGAAAGTGGAGGGTTCTTGCGAACCTGGAGGGCGTGCGCCCGGCGCCAATGATGTGCCGGCGAACGCGGGGCTTTCAAGAGCAAAGCGGCGATTTTAACTGCCGTGGCAGGCCGGCGCTCAAGGCCCGCGCGGGCCCACCGCGGCAGGTCTGGCGGCCGCGATCTTTTCGCCCGCGTCAAGGAATCGCTGAGGGTCTTGCGGGACGCCCGCCACCCACACTTCAAAGTGGAGGTGAGGGCCGGTGGAACGTCCCGTGGACCCCACGCTGGCGATTTTCTGGCCGCGTTTGACGATGTCGCCCTTCTTCACGAAGGTCTGCGAAGCGTGGGCATAGCGGGTGATCAGGTCGTTGCCATGATCAATTTCAATCATGTTGCCGTAGGCCGCGTGGTATTCCTGCACCACGACCACGCCGCCGGCGGCGGCCAGTATCGGTGTGCCCACATCAGCTGGAAAATCCAGCCCTGTGTGAAGGGCCGAATGACCCGTGATGGGGTCGATGCGAAAACCAAAGGAGGAGCCCACGCGAACTCCATTCACGGGCTTCTCGGTGGGTATGAGGGTCTGTCGGATCTTTTGGTCGAACAACCGGGATTCCACCACGGTGAGCCAGTCCACCCGGGATCCACTGGAGATTTCCACGGTATCCAGCGCCTGCATCAGTTCCTGCATGCTGATGTCGCGGCTCGCCACCAGGGAGCCACCCGACCCGGGCGCATTCTTGAATTCGGCCGGATTCAGACCAGCCAAGCCCGCTACGCGTGCACCCAGAGAATCGATCTGAATCATGCGGGCCTGCATCTCACCCAGCTTGCGCGCCATGGCATCCAGGTTGGCGCGCATGTAGGCGTCCTTGGAGCCGGCGTCATTCGGATGCACCAGCCTCGCGACCGACGCGAAGCCAGGCCAACCCTGGCGAACGCCTTCGAGAAAAAACCAGTGGTAGGTGGCGATGGAGGCCAACATCAAGACCACCGCCGCCAACGCCCCTGCGCCCACCAGCTTGATCCCACTGAGGTGCAATGCTCGGCTCTTGGCCAACCAAGCGTCCGTGATAATGATGTGCACTCTGAAACCTTTCCTTGCGATGAGCAGCCAGCGCTCATCCCGTCGAAACACATGGCCACCGATCCACGACCCCGAACTGTGTTCAGCCTTGAGCAGGCCGTGGGGGCCGCGCCATCGTTGGCCTTGTTGAGGGAGCGCATTCGCGAATCCCAACATTGCATGGATCAGATAAGGCACCTGATACCTCCAGCCATGCGACAGCATGTGGTGGCCGGCCCTTTGAACGACCAGGAGTGGTGCCTTCTGGTGGGCAGCGCGGCAGCTTCTACCAAACTGAGACAGTTGCTGCCTGCGTTCCAGCGGGCGCTGATCCAGAGCGGTGCGCAGGTTAACGCAATCCGCATCAAAGTCCAAATGCCTGGACGATGAACGCCGCCAGACTGGCTGCCAGTGGCTGAGCTGTGAATCTTGGTGCCGCTTATCTGACTCGAACAGATGACCTATCGCTTACAAGGCGATTGCTCTACCAACTGAGCTAAAGCGGCCCGCAAAGGCTGCGAGTTTACTTGACGCGTTTGAGCTGCGGCCGACCGGACGCACGCGCCGGACCATCGGTGGGAGGTTCGGGCGGCTCGTCACCGTCGCGCAGCAGGTCTTCGTCCTGGGTGTCATTCTTCACCGAGCGCAGTGGACTGCGCAAGGCGGCTTCCGAGGCAATGTCTGCCTTCTCATCCGATGCAGGCGCGCCATCTGCAAAAGCGTCCAACTTGACTGCGGCCAACGTGGCGGGGGCGGGTGCTGGAAAGGCCATGCCTTGTCCATTCTCGCGGGCATAGATCGCAACCACGTGGCTGATAGGCACCACGATTTCGCGCGCTACGCCGCCGAATCGTGCCTTGAACTCGATGAAGTCGTTGCCCAGCCTCAGTGAACTGGTGGCGTCCACACCCACGTTGAGCACGATCTCGCCGTTCTTCACGAACTCCATCGGCACCTGCACGGACGCATCCACCTGAACCGCGATGTAAGGGGAGAACCCGTTATCCGAACACCATTCGTGCAAAGCGCGGATGAGGTAGGGGCGGGTGGAGGGAATGTCCGTGTCGGCAGGGATCATGAAACATCACCGCAGCAAAAGAAGACCCGACCGAAGCCGGGTCGACCTTCACTTGCGCATTACTTTTTCAGAGGGCGTCAGTGCCTCAATGTAGGCCGGGCGCGAGAAGATGCGCTCGGCGTACTTGAGCAAGGGCGCGGCGTTCTTGCTGAGCTCGATGCCGTAGAAATCGAGGCGCCACAACAACGGAGCAATGGCCACATCCAGCATCGAGAAGTTGTCACCCAGCATGAACTTGTTCTTCAAGAAAACCGGGGCCAATTGCGTAAGGCGGTCGCGGATGTGGGCGCGCGCTTTTTCGAGCGCCTTTTCATTGCCCTTGGTCGCGCGCGATTCGAGCATCGACACGTGCGTGAACAACTCCTTCTCGAAGTTCAGCAGGAACAAGCGGACGCGGGCGCGATCAACCGGGTCGCCGGGCATCAGCTGGGGATGCGGAAAGCGCTCGTCGATGTACTCGTTGATGATGTTCGATTCGTACAGAATGAGATCGCGCTCGACCAGGATGGGCACCTGACCGTACGGGTTCATCACGCTGATGTCTTCGGGCTTGTTGTAGAGGTCGACATCCCGAATCTCGAAGTCCATGCCCTTTTCGAAGAGGACGAAGCGGCAGCGGTGGGAATACGGGCAAGTGGTGCCCGAGTACAAGACCATCATGAGGGTGTCTCCTTAAAGCAAAAAACAGTGGTTTGCTTTCGTGTCATACGGACACAGCAAACCACTGCGGTACAGACAGGTCGGCGGTCCACACCGCCGGCCTTGTCGGATGGGGGATTATTTGATGTCTTTCCAGAATGCAGCATTCAGGCGCCAGGCCACCACAGTGAAGGCGGCCAGAAACAACATCACCCACACGCCGATGCGAACCCGACTGTTTTGCGCCGGCTCGGCCATCCATTGCAGATAGGCCACGAGATCGCCCACATTGTTGTCGTACTCGGCAGCGCTCAGGGTGCCAGGCTTGACCGTCGTCCAGCCCTTGACGCGATCCACTTCGTGACCATGGCTCATGACCTTTTCGTACACCGGGCTTTGCTCACCCTGCAGTTCCCACAGCGGGTTGGGCATGCCGATGTTGGGGAACGCCAGGTTGTTCCAGCCGGTGGGCTTGGTCTCATCACGGTAGTAGGTCCGCAGCATGGTGTAGACGTAGTCGGCACCGGTGCCCGCCTTGCTCGAACGCGAGCGGGCGATCAAGGTCAAGTCGGGCGGGTTCACGCCGAACCATTGTTTGGCCTGCTTCGGGTCGATGGAGGCCTTCATCGTGTCACCAATCTTGTCGGTGGTGAACGTGAGGTTCTCCGCGATCTGCTTGTCGTTCAGGCCAATATCGCGCAAGCGGTTGTAGCGCATGAAGGCGGCGGAGTGGCAGCTGAGGCAGTAGTTCACAAACAGCTTGGCGCCGTTTTGCAGGGCGGCCATGTCATTGGTGCGTTGCGGTGCCTTGTCCAGCGGAATACTGCCGCCGGCCGCCACGGCAGCGCCTGACATACCCAATGCCAGCGCGAAGCCCAAGAGGATTTTTTTCATTTGCTTGACTCTCTGAATTGGCTCTTCGGGGTTCAGTGGGGCTGGAAGGTGACGCGGTCGGGCACTGGCTTGAACTCGCCCAGACGGCTCCACCAAGGCATCAGCAGGAAGAAGCCGAAGTAGAACAAGGTACCGACCTGTGACACGCGCTCGCCAATGGGCGACGGCGGCAACACACCCAGGTAACCCAGGATTAGGAAGTTGATCACGAACACGCCGTAGAGATACTTATTCCACGTTGGGCGGTAGCGAATCGACTTCACCGGGCTGTGATCCAGCCAAGGCAGGAAGAACAGGATGATGACTGCACCACCCATGGCAACCACGCCCCAGAACTTGGCGTCGATGGCCAGCATCAGCGCCACCAGCACCACGGCACCGATCACGATGGCGCCCTTGATGGCACCGGATACCTTGGCCTTGAGTGCGCCAAGCACCGCAGCGATGACGACGATGGCCACCAGCGCGAACATCATTTCACTGGTGATGGCACGCAGCATTGAATAGAACGGCGTGAAATACCAAACCGGTGCAATGTGCAGTGGCGTGACCAGCGGGTCGGCGGGGATGAAGTTGTTGTATTCAAGGAAATATCCGCCGAACTCGGGCGCGAAGAAGATGATCGCCGAGAACAGCATCAAGAACACCGACACGCCGAGCACATCGTGCACGGTGTAGTAGGGGTGGAAAGGTATACCGTCCAGGGGAATGCCCTTTGCGTCCTTCTTGGCCTTGATCTCCACGCCGTCAGGGTTGTTGGAACCCACTTCGTGCAGCGCAATGATGTGAGCCACGACCAGCCCCAGCAGCACCAGCGGCACAGCGATGACGTGGAAACTGAAGAACCGGTTCAGCGTGGCGTCACCCACCACGAAGTCGCCGCGAATCAGCAGCGCGAGGTCGGGGCCGACAAAAGGAATGGCGGCAAACAGGTTCACGATCACCTGCGCGCCCCAATAGGACATTTGGCCCCAAGGCAGCAAGTAACCCATGAATGCCTCGGCCATCAGACACAGGAAGATGGCACAACCAAACACCCAGACCAGCTCGCGCGGTTTGCGGTAGCTGCCGTAGATCAGGCCGCGAAACATGTGCATGTAGACCACCACGAAAAACGCCGAAGCGCCGGTGGAGTGCATGTAGCGAATCAACCAGCCCCAGGGCACATCGCGCATGATGTACTCAACCGAAGCGAACGCCAACGCGGCGTCCGGCTTGTAGTGCATCACCAGGAAGATGCCAGTGACGATCTGGATCACGAGCACCAGCAGTGCGAGTGAGCCGAAGAAGTACCAGAAGTTGAAGTTCTTCGGCGCGTAGTACTCGGCCAGGTGCTCGTTGTAGAGCTTGGAGAGCGGGAACCGGTTGTCGACCCAGTTCAGCGCCTTTTCGGCGATGGGGGCGTTCGGGGAAACTTCTTTGAATTCAGCCATGGGTTGCCTCTGTGTGGCGTTGTCTGATGTCGCTGGAAACCGCTGAGGCTCAGGCCTTCTTCTCTTCACCGACCAGCAGCGTGGTGTCGGAGAGGTAGTAATGCGGCGGCACTTCCAGGTTGTCGGGCGCCGGCTTGTTCTTGAACACGCGGCCTGCGAGGTCGAAGGTGGAGCCGTGGCAGGCGCACAGGAAACCGCCCTGCCAGTCATCGGGCAACGAGGGCTGCGGGCCAGGTGTGAGCCTGTCGCCAGGCGAGCAGCCCAGGTGCGTGCAGATGCCCACGGTCACCAGGATCTCGGGTTTGATCGAGCGGTGGTGGTTCTTGGCGTACTCGGGCGTGGGCACCGCATTGCGGGCGGATTCGGGGTCGGCCAATTGACCACCGATTTTTTCGAGCTCAGCCAATTGCTCGGGGGTGCGGCGCATGATCCACACGGGTTTGCCACGCCACTCCACCACGATTTTCTCCCCGGGGAGGATGCCCGAGACGTCCACTTCGACAGCGGCACCGGCGGCCTTGGCGCGCTCGGAGGGCTGGAATGTGCTCACAAAAGGCACAGCGACTGCGGCTGCACCCACGCCACCCATGGCGCAGGAGGTGATCAGCCAAGTACGGCGGCTGCTGTTGGCAGGCGCTTGGGCGGTAGCTTCACTCATGGAACTCTTTCAGTGAGACTTCGGAACAGTACATCAGGGACAACCCGGCATTGTACTGGAGCACACTGCGGCCACTCTGGCTTGCCGGGGTGCCTGACTGGGCTATTAGGGCTTGGTCTGCGAGCTGTAGGGTCTCTTTCAACATCTGGGTGTCGCACTGGCGGCAGCCCTTGTGTGAGAATCGATTTCGCCCACCCCAACAGACGGGGCGATGGGCGCAAACAACAACCATCCAGCCGAGGGGAAACAACATGAGCGTGATGCAGGAATTCAAGGAGTTTGCCGTCAAGGGCAATGTCATCGATCTGGCCGTGGGCGTGATCATCGGAGGCGCATTCGGCAAGATCGTCACCTCGATGGTCGACGACATCATCATGCCCATCGTAGGCTCGATCTTCGGCAACCTTGACTTCACCAACCTCTACGTGGCCCTGGGCAAGGTGCCAGAGGGCACGGCGCCCACGCTGGCGGCGCTCAAGGCCGCCGGTGTGCCCACGCTGGCCTACGGCAACTTCATCACGGTGGCCATCAACTTCACCATCCTGGCCTTCATCATCTTCATGATGGTCAAGCAGGTTAACCGCCTCAAGCGGGAGACCCCGGCAGCACCGCCGGCACCGGTGGCCACCCCGGAAGACGTGGTGCTCTTGCGCGAGATTCGCGACAGCCTCAGGAAATAACGGTTGCCGCCAAGGCCGCGTCGATCGCGGCCAGCAGGCTGTTAGGACTGGCGCGCCCCGTGCCGGCAATGTCGAATGCCGTTCCGTGGTCGGGGCTGGTGCGCACGAAGGGCAGGCCCAGCGTCGTGTTCACGCCATCGTCCAGGCCCAGCAACTTGACTGGAATCAAGCCCTGGTCGTGGTACATCGCGACGACCACATCAAAGTTGCCCTGCCGAGCCCGCATGAACACGGTATCTGGGGCGTGTGGACCGCTGGCCTCCACGCCCAGCTGCTGAGCGCGTTCGATCGCCGGGGCGATGGCCTCCCGGTCTTCCCATCCGAACAAACCGCCCTCCCCCGCATGCGGGTTCAGCCCCGCCACCGCGATGCGCGGTCGAGCAATACCGATGCGCTGAAAGTGCGCGTGTGTGATGCGGATCGTCTGCAATACCTGCTCGGTGGTCACAGCGTCCAGCGCCTGCCTGAGCGACATGTGGATGCTCACCAGCACCGTGCTCAGACCCGGGCAACTCAACATCATGCGCACCGGCAGTTCGGCCACAGACACGCCCAGATGCGCTGCACTGAGGGCCTGCAACAGCTCGGTGTGTCCGGGATGCTCAACGCCCGCGGCCGCCAGAGCCTCCTTGTGAATCGGCGCGGTCACCACGGCTCGCGCGCGACCCTCCAACGCGGCCCGCGCCGCCCAGGCGATGCAATCGGCGGCTGCGCGGCCCGCCAGTTCATTGATGCGTCCCACTTCCACCGCCCGGCTCAGCTGGCAGGCCTGCACCACCGCCACGCAACCCGGCGGCACATCCGCGAGGTCACCGACGCCTTCTACCTCCGCCAGCATCAAGCGCTTTGACCCGGCGCTCAGCCGCTGCGCTGCCCGATGCAGGGTCCCCACGTCGCCGGCCACCACCAGCTGCCGCAGCAGTTCGGGACGCTCAAGGAAGGCCTTGACGATGATCTCAGGACCGATGCCGGCGGGATCTCCCATGGTCAGAACCATGGGCAAGGCGCGGGCTGGACGATGCAATGGCGACAGACTCATCGGGAATCAGGCTGGATTGTCAATTTCGATGAACACGTGCTCCAGCCCGAGCTGGCCCGCCACATGCGCACCCACCGCAGGCGCGCCGTAGCGCTCGGATGCATGGTGGCCACATGCGATGTAAGCGACGCCGCATTCGCGCGCGTAGTGGGCCTGCGGCTCGGAGATTTCACCGGTGATGAACACGTCGGCCCCGGCGGCGATGGCGGATTCGAAGTAACCCTGCGCGCCTCCGGTACAGAGCGCGACATGACGCACAGGCCGATCTGGTTCGGCCACCAGGGTGACGGATCGACCGAGCTGTTGAGACACATGCGCGGCCAATTCGGCGGCCGACGCTGACAGCCGGTGGCCCATGAAGCCCAACGACTGCTCGCCAAAGCGGCCACGCGCATCGGTGTAGAGAGCGACCCCCAGCCGCTGCGCCAGTTGCGCGTTGTTGCCCAACTCGGGGTGCGCATCCAGTGGAAGGTGGTAGGCCAGCAGGTTGATGTCGTGGGCGAGCAAACGGGACAGGCGCTGCTTCATCCAGCCCGTCACCCGACTGTCCTGACCGCGCCAGAACAAACCGTGGTGCACCAAGATGGCATCGGCACCCTCGGCAATTGCGCCATCGATCAGCGCGCGGCTGGCAGTCACGCCGCTCACGAGCTTGCGAACCTCGGCGCGACCTTCAACCTGCAATCCGTTGGGGCCGTAATCCTTGAACAGCGCGGGTTGCAGCAAAAGGTCCAGCGCTTGCGTCAAGGCTTCGCGAGGCACCGCGGAGGGTGAAAGATGATCGGTTGGCATGGGATGGTCGATTTCGCGGGAGTCGCAGTGATCGTCCATTCTGACACCCAGCTCGCCCAGCATCGGTAGCGCACGCAGCGACCTTGAACGCGGCATGCTCGATCGCATTTGCAGGACAATCGGCACCGTACCCAACCCTCACTCAGCTCCTCCATGAAACGACTCTGGCTCCTGTTCGCCCAAACCGTCACCGTGCTGGTGGCGGCCCTGTTTGTGGTGGCCACCTTGCAGCCGCAGTGGCTCGGGCGCTCCGCGTCCGTGTCCTCGGTCGTGCCGGTGCTGGAAGCGCCTTCGCTGGGCACCGCGCCCGCGGCAGTGGACGGGGCTTCGAGCTTTCGGAGTGCTGCACGTGCCGCATCGCCCGCAGTGGTGAGCATCAACACCAGCAAGGCCGCGGTCAGCGGCGCCCAGAACGCAGACCCCTGGTTTCGGTTCTTTTTTGGTGATCAGGCCCAGAGCCAGCCACAGACCGGCCTGGGTTCGGGCGTCATCGTGAGCCCCGCGGGCTATGTGTTGACCAACAACCACGTGATCGAGGAGGCCGACGAAATCGAGGTCATCCTCAACGACGGACGCAAGAGCGCGGCCAAGGTGATCGGCACCGACCCAGAAACCGATCTCGCAATCCTGAAGATCGAGCTGACCGACCTGCCCGTGATCACACTGGGGAACTCCGACGCGCTGGAGATCGGCGACCAAGTGTTGGCCATCGGCAACCCGTTCGGCGTAGGGCAGACCGTCACCAGCGGCATCGTGAGCGCGCTGGGCCGCACGCAGCTGGGCATCAACACCTTCGAGAACTTCATCCAGACCGACGCAGCCATCAACCCAGGCAACTCAGGCGGGGCGCTGGTGGACGTGAACGGGCACCTGATGGGCATCAACACGGCCATCTATTCGCGCTCGGGGGGGTCCATGGGCATCGGTTTTGCGATCCCCACCTCCACCGCGCGCAACGTGCTGGACGCGATCGTGCGCGACGGTCAGGTCACGCGCGGCTGGATCGGTGTGGAGCCTCAGGAGCTGACACCCGAACTGGCGGAAAGTTTTGGTCTGGCGCCCGGCGCTGGCGTGGTCATAACGGGTGTGTTGCAGAACGGACCGGCTGCGCAAGCCGGCATTCGCCCCGGTGATGTGATCACCGCCGTGGGCGGCAAGGCCGTGACCAACGTGCCACAGCTGCTGTCTGCTGTGGCTGCGCTCCAACCGGGTACTGCATCGCCACTGGATGTGACCCGCCGCGACGGCAAGGTTCAGGTGCAGGTCACCCCGGGCAAACGGAACATCGCACGCCAGGCCGCAGCGCGCTGAAAACTCAGGACGCCGATTCCTTTTCAGCGGTCTCGGTTTCCGTGGGAGCCGCGGCCTTGATAAACCATTGCGCGCCCCAGATACCGATCTCATAGAGGATGCACATGGGCACGGCAAGGGCCAGTTGCGAGATCACGTCGGGCGGCGTGACCACTGCCGCGATGACGAACGCCACAACGATGAAGTAGCCGCGAAACTCCTTGAGCTTGGCCACCGTCACCAGGTTCATCTTCACCAGCAACACCACCACGATGGGCACCTGGAAGGCCAGACCAAAGGCCAGGTAAAGCGAGAGGATGGCTTCGACGTACGACGCGATGTCAGGCGTGGCTGCCACACTCGCCGGCGTGAACTTCTGGATGAAGCCGAACATCTTGTCCAACACGAAGAACTGGACGAAAGCGATGCCCACGTAGGCCAGCAAGCTGCCCAGCACGATCAGAGGGATCGCAAAACGCTTTTCATGGCTGTACAAGCCCGGCGCCACGAAGGCCCAGACCTGGTACATCCACCACGGCAGCGAGAGCAGCAGCGCCGCCATGGCCAGCACCTTGATGGGCACGAAGAACGGCGAAAACACACCCACGGCGATCAGCTTCGCGTCGGGCGGCATGTGGGCCCGGATCGGCACGGCGATCAGGTCGATCAAGCCGCTGGGGCCAGGCCAGAAGGCCAGCAAAGCCATGCAGATGGCCAGTCCGATGACGCCGTAGAGCAAGCGGTCCCGCAGCTCCATCAGGTGCTGCACGAACGGTTGTTCTGAACCGGCGAGTTCGTCGGTGGATTTTTCGGTGTCGGACATCAGCGGGGGGCGGAAGAGGAGCGGGGCCGGAAACGGGCCACGCGGGCCGCGCCGGATTGGGTGCGTGTGCGCACCCCGGTGCGGGCCTTGTACCACTGGGGCATGGCTTTCTGCTTGAGCCGCCAGTTCTTTTTGGGGTGTTTGTAAACCGGGGGTTCGAGTGAACCGAGGGAGTCGCTGGATCCGTAGGTCGAACTGCTGCTGCCGTCGAGTCCGGCAGTGGCATCGGACCACGATTTCTCGAAGTCGCTCGCGCCGCTCTGAACCGACTGCTCAACATCGCGCGCGGCACTCGTCACCGAGTCCTTCATCTTCTTGAGCTCTTCGAGCTCCATGGAGCGGCTGACCTCGGACTTCACGTCAGCCACGTAGCGCTGCGCCTTGCCGAGCAAGGCACCCACGGTGCGCGCCACACGCGGCAGTTTTTCGGGGCCGATGACGATCAACGCCACAGCCCCGATGAGGGCGAGTTTGGAAATGCCCAAATCAATCATGTGTCGGCCATCCTGCGGGCGGTTCGGACTCGGAACGAGCCTGGGGGTGGGCGCTCAGGCGGCGAGTGGGGTCACCGCAGCGCTCGGGAAGGTCAGCTCTTTTGCTTGGCTTCGACGTCGATGGCGTTCTTGTCGGCGCGGGTTTCCTGGGTCACCTGACCGGCCGGGGCCGACGCGTTGTCAGCGGGATTCTGGCCACCTTCCTTGATGCCATCCTTGAAGCCTTTGACAGCTCCGCCCAGATCGGAGCCGATGTTCTTGAGCTTCTTGGTCCCGAACACCATCACCACGATGAGCAGCACGATGAGCCAATGCCAGATAGAAAACGAACCCATGGTTTACTCCAGATATTGAGGTGTTGCGCAGTGCGCTGTGGGTGGGATTCTAAGCCCGTGCAGTAGTTCAAGCCCTTCTTGCAACCAATTCCAGTGCAACCGCCAGGGGCCAGCCGCCCGGGACAGCAAGATCAGCCGCGCAACCACGGCCTGGGGCCGCCCATCACATGCACATGCAGGTGGTGAACCTCTTGCCCGCCCTCGGCGCCGGTGTTGCACACCATGCGAAAACCGCCCTCGGGATACGGGTTGCAGCCCTGCTCCGCAGCGAGCTTGGGTGCGAGCACCATCAAACGGCCCATCAGGCGTTCGTGTTCGGGCCCAAGCTGGGCCATGGACGCAATGTGCAACTTGGGCACCAGCAAAAAATGCACCGGCGCCCAGGGATGGATGTCGTGGAAGGCAAAGAGGTCTTCATCCTCGTACACCTTCTTCGACGGAATCTGGCCAGCAATGATCTTGCAAAAGATGCAGTTGGGGTCGTGTGCGGTCATGTCGGAAGCGGAGAAATGTTCAATCGGGCATGGCCTGGCTGGCGTTCATGCGCACCATGCCTTTGACGATACGGTAGAGGAACCAGATGGAAATGACGCCCCAGGCGATCCAGCCTGGCAGCACGAAGAGCAGCCACAGCGGCAAAGTGACGAGGTAGAGCACAGCAGCCCAGATCACGGTGCGAATGCGCCAGGAAAAATGGCTCGCCTGCCAGGTGCCTTCGGCGTCGCTCTTCTTCACCAGATCGATCACCAGCGCCACGATCAACAAGGCCACCCCGGGCTGAGTGGCCGGCAAAACCGCGCCGACGGCCACGATCAGGTGCAGGATGTAGCTGACCCAGCCGATGGTCTTGAGGGATTGGGCCCGCTCGTTGTCGACCGGTTCAACGTCGATGATGTCGCTCATGGCAATGTCCTTTCAGTGGGCGTCGGGCTCGGTACCGGCTTCGCGCGCCAACACCTTGCGCATGGCTTTTTCTTCCAGACCGCTCAGGCCTTCGCGGCGCACCAGCTCGGCCACCACGTCAGCCGGTCCGAGTTTGTAGTGGGCCAGCGCGATCATGCAATGAAACCAGAGATCGGCCGTTTCGTTCACCAGCTTCTGCGGGTCGCCGCCGTGCTCCAGGTCCTTGGCGGCCATTACGGCTTCGGTGGCCTCTTCGCCGATCTTCTTGAGGAAACTGTCCGGGCCTTTGTGCAACAGCCGGGCCACGTAGCTCTTCTCGGGATCGCCGCCGTTGGCCGGCTTGCGGCTTTCGATCACGGCGGCCAGGCGCGCCAGGTCATCGTTGGTGGACATGTTCGTTTACTTGTAGATGGATTCGGGGTCTTTGAGCACCGGCTCGACCGATTGCCACTGGTCCTTTTCCAGCCGCTGGAAAAAGCAGCTGTGTCGACCCGTGTGGCAGGCAATGCCGGGCTCGTGGCCGAGCTGGGTGACCTGGAGCAGCACCACGTCGTTGTCGCAGTCCATGCGAATGGCGTGCACCGTTTGCACATGACCCGACTCTTCGCCTTTGAACCAAAGCTTGTTGCGCGAGCGGCTGAAGTACACCGCACGCCCGAGCTCGGCGGTCTTTTGAAGCGCCTCGCGGTTCATCCACGCGAACATGAGCACATCGCCCGTCGCCGCCTCCTGCGCGATCACGGGCACGAGGCCCTGCGCGTCCCATTTGACATCGTCCAACCAGTTCATCGGGGGAATCTACCATGGGCATTTGTCCGCCCATGCTCCCGCGCGAGCAAAGCCGCTACGATGGGATCGGTTCTGACACGACCGATACCCACCGATCTCTTGCCCAGGCGCGGTCGCGCGCACAGGAACCCCCATGAAAATCCGCACCCTGCTGCTCATCCTCTTCATCCTCTTGGTCGCCGGCTTCGTGGCGCTCAACTTCGCCCAGATCCTGCAACCCACTGCGCTGAGTTTCGGCTTCACCGAGGTGCAGGCGCCGCTCGGCCTGGTGCTGCTGGGGATGCTGGCGTTGGTGCTGGTGGTTTTTCTGGCCGCGCTGGTGTACCAGCAAACCACGCACATGATGGAAGTGCGCCGCGTTACCCGCGAAGCCACCGAACAACGCAACCTGGCCGACAAGGCCGAGGCCTCGCGCTTCACCGAACTGCGCACTTTCCTTCAAGCCGAGATGCAGGCCACGGCGGCGCGTGAAATCGATCTGGCCGAGAAGCTGCACCAGAAGGTGGACCGCCTGCAAGTAGCCATGACCGAGGTCATCGAGCAAAACGGCAACGGCCTGAGTGCCAGCCTGGGTGAACTGGAAGACCGCCTGGAGCGGCAGTTTCAGCCGCGCAGCGACCGAACCTGAAACCGCTCAGAGTCGGACCGGGATCCCGCGTTCGGCCATGCGGGCCTTGGCCTGGGCCACGGTGAATTCCCCATAGTGGAAGATGCTGGCGGCCAACACGGCGTCGGCCCCGCCTTGCTGCACCCCGTCGGCCAAATGGTCAAGCGTGCCCACGCCGCCCGAAGCAATCACAGGCACGTCCACCGCGTCGGCCACGGCGCGGGTGAGTGCCAGATCAAAGCCGGATTTGGTGCCGTCGCGGTCCATGCTGGTGAGCAGGATCTCGCCGGCGCCGTGTTCGGCCATTTGCCGGGCCCAAGCCACGGCATCCAGACCCGTGTTCTTGCGCCCGCCGTGGCTGTAAACGTCCCAGCCTCCACCGCGCAGCGCGAGGTCGTCGCCCTGGCGGCGCTTGGCGTCGATGGCCACCACGATGCATTGCGCGCCGTACTTGGCCGAGGCGTCTCGAATCACCTGCGGGTTGGCCAGCGCTGCGGAATTGAAACTCGTCTTGTCGGCCCCGGCATTGAGCAGGCGGCGCACGTCTTCCACTGTGCGCACACCGCCACCGACGGTGAGCGGAATGAAGACCTGGGAGGCCACGGCTTCGATGATGTGCAGGATCAGGTCGCGCCCATCGCTGGTGGCGGTGATGTCGAGGAACGTGAGTTCGTCGGCGCCCTGTTCGTTGTAACGCGCAGCGATCTCCACCGGGTCGCCGGCGTCACGCAACTCAACAAAGTTGACGCCCTTGACCACTCGGCCACCGGTCACGTCCAGGCAGGGAATGATGCGCTTGGCCAGCATGGGCAGGGTTATCCGTTCAGGTCGTCGGCGAGTTGCTGAGCCGCTTCAAAGTCGAGGTCGCCGCTGTAGATCGAGCGGCCACAGATCACGCCTTCGACGCCCTCGTCTTCCACCGCGCACAACGCACGGATGTCGTCCAGGTTGGACAGACCGCCCGAAGCGATGACGGGAATCGACAACGCCTGCGCCAGCTTGACGGTGGCCTCGATGTTGATGCCCGAGAGCATGCCGTCGCGGCCAATGTCGGTGTAGATGATGCCTTCGACGCCATAGTCCTCGAACTTCTTGCCCAGGTCCACCACCTCGTGGCCCGTGAGCTTGCTCCAGCCGTCGGTGGCGACCTTGCCGTCCTTGGCGTCCAGGCCCACGATGATGTGACCGCCGAACGCGGTGCACGCGTCTTGCAGGAAGCCGGGGTTCTTCACCGCGGCGGTCCCGATGATCACGTAGCGCAAGCCCGCGTCGAGGTAGCGCTCGATGGTGTCGAGGTCGCGAATGCCGCCGCCGAGCTGCACGTCCACTTCAGAGCCCACCTCTTTGAGAATGGCGCGGATCGCCTGCTCGTTCTTCGGCTTGCCGGCGAAGGCTCCGTTGAGGTCCACCAGGTGCACGCGGCGCGCGCCCTTGTCGACCCAACTGCGTGCGATGGCCGCCGGGTCTTCACCGAACACGGTGGATTGGTCCATGTCGCCTTGTTTCAAGCGAACGCACTGGCCGTCTTTCAGATCAATGGCAGGAATCAGCAGCATGATGGTGTGGTGAAAGGCCTAGGGGTTCCAGGAGAGGAAGTTGCGGTAAAGCGCCAGCCCCTGGTCGGCACTTTTTTCGGGGTGAAACTGGGTGGCAAAGATGTTGTCGCGGGCGATGGCGGCGGCGAAGCGGCCACCATAGTCGGCCTCACCCACGCAGTGCAAGGCCTGGGAAGGCCGAGCATAAAAGCTGTGGACGAAATAAAAATAGGAGCCTTCCCGGATGCCGGCCCACAGCGGATGCGCCGGGCGGCCGAGGTCGTGGAACACCGGATTCCAGCCCATCTGGGGCACTTTGAAACGGCTGCCATCGGCCTGCAGGCGGCCTTCCAACCGGAAGCGAACCACTTCACCGGGAATCAGGCCCAGCCCGTCGGTCGGGCCTTCTTCGCTGCGATCCAGCAGCATCTGCATGCCCACGCACACGCCGAACAGCGGCTTGTTGGCAGCCGCGTGCAGCACGGCGTCTTTCAATCCGGAGGCGGCCAGCTCGTTCATGCAGTCGGCCATGTGCCCCTGACCGGGCAGCACCACGCGGTCGGCGTCCAGCACGTCTTGCGCGCGTGAGGTGACCAGCACCTCCACGTCCGCCGTGCGTGCCACGTGTTGCACGGCCTGCGACACGGAGCGCAGGTTGCCACTGCCGTAGTCCACCACGGCGACTGTCTTGCGTTTCATGGCCGGGAAGGGGTTACAGCGAACCTTTGGTCGAGGGAATCACGTCGCCCATGCGCGGGTCGCGCTCCAGCGCCATGCGCACGGCTCGGGCAAATGCCTTGAACACGGTTTCGGCCTGGTGGTGGGCGTTTTCACCGTGCAGGTTGTCGATATGCAGAGTCACACCGGCGTGGTTGACGAAGCCCTGGAAAAACTCGAAGGCGAGCTGGGTATCGAAACCACCGACCATGCCGCTTTTGAACGGCACGCGCATGTGCAGGCCCGGGCGGCCCGAGAAGTCGATGACGACCCGTGAGAGCGCTTCGTCCAGTGGCACATAAGCGTGACCATAGCGCCGGATGCCCTTCTTGTCGCCCACAGCCTGCGCGAACGCCTGGCCCAGCGTGATGCCCACGTCTTCCACCGTGTGGTGACCGTCGATGTGCAGATCGCCCATGGCCTTGATTTCGAGGTCGATCAGCCCGTGGCGGGCGATCTGGTCGAGCATGTGGTCGAAAAAGCCGATGCCGGTGGCCAGATTGGCTGCACCGGTACCGTCGAGGTTCACACGCACGCCGATCTGCGTTTCCGAGGTATTGCGCTGCACGAACGCGACGCGCTCGAAGGGTCCTGCGGGGGCGGATGCGAAAGGCGTGGAAGTCATGGAGGGGTTTTCAGGGCGCGGATCAGCGAGGCGTTTTCCGACGGTGTGCCCACCGTCAGCCGCAGACAGTGCGTCAGCAGTGGGTGCATTTTAGAAACATTCTTCACCAGAATGCCCTGGGCCTTGAGGCTGTCAAAACAACGTTGCGCATCGGGCACACGCACCAACACCATGTTGGCGTCACTCGAAAACGGCTGGAAGCCCGGCATCTGGCGCAGGGCGTCGATCAGGACCGCGCGCTGCTCGCATATCTGCGCGGCCTGCCTGGCAAACACGTCCGCATGCTCCAGCGCAAACAGCGCGCACTCGGCATTGAGCACGCTCACGTTGTAAGGCGGGCGCAGCTTGTCGATTTCCTGCACCAGCGCCTGCGCGCCGAGCATGTAGCCCAGACGCACACCGGCCAGACCAAATTTGGAGAGCGTGCGCATGAGCAGCACATGGGCGTTCGCCGCCGGATGAGCGCGGATTTCGTCGAGCCAACTCCGGCTGGAAAAAGGCTGGTAGGCCTCGTCCATCACCACCAGGCCGCCGAAGCTCGCCGCTTCGGCGATCAGGCGGCGAATGGTGTCGGCGTTCCACAGGTTCGCCGTGGGGTTGTTGGGGTAGGCGATGTAGGTGATGGCGGGTTGGTGCTCGCGCATTGCGGCCAGCATGGCCGGTTCGTCGAGTTCAAAGTCGGCCGTGAGTGGCACACCCACAAACTTCAAACCCTGCAGTTGCGCACTCATGGCGTACATCACGAAGCCCGGCAATGGCGCCAGCACGGTGGCGCCCGGCAAGTCGCAGGCCAGGGTGAGCAGCGAGATGAGTTCGTCCGAGCCGTTGCCCAGCATCAGGCTGGAGCCCGCCGGGAGGCCCACATAACGGGACAGGGCGGTCTTGAGGTCGTCGATGCGTGGGCCGGGGTAGCGGTTCACCGCCACCGCGCCCAGGCGCGCACCGAGCGAGGCCTGCAGCTCGGGCGACAACGCAAACGGGTTCTCCATCGCGTCGAGCTTGACCATGCCGGCGGCATCCTGCACGGCGTAGGCGTGCATGGACTGCACGTCCTGGCGAATCACGTTCAGCGGATTCGGGCTCATTGGGCACCCCGCATCGGCGGCACTTCATCCAGGCGCATCTCGGCCGCACGGGCATGGGCCTGCAGGCCCTCGCCGTAGGCCAGT
Organism: Polaromonas sp.; assembly: GCA_013823505.1. Next base: position 44,754 of record PNMH01000009.1, read on the forward strand.
TCAGCAGCGATCTTGCCCAGGCTTTGCGCGCCGACCTGGCTGACCTCGATCAGGCTGCTGCGCTTCTGGAAGTCGTAGACGCCCAGTGGCGAGCTGAAACGCGCGGTGCCGCTGGTGGGCAACACGTGGTTGGGGCCGGCGCAGTAGTCGCCCAGGCTTTCGCTGGTGAATGCGCCGAGGAAGATGGCGCCGGCGTGTTTGAGCATCGGCTCCCAGCGGTGCGGCTCGCTGCTCGACACCTCCAGGTGTTCGGGCGCGATGCGGTTGCTGATCTCGCAGGCCTCTTCCATGCTGCGGGTGTGGATCAGCGCACCACGGTCGTTCAGGCTTTTGGCGATGATGGCCGCGCGCGGCATGGTGCCCAGCAAGCGGTCGATGGCGGCCTGCACCGCGTCGATGTAGGCGGCGTCGGGGCAGAGCAGGATGCTCTGCGCGAGTTCGTCGTGCTCGGCCTGGCTGAACAGGTCCATGGCCACCCAGTCGGCCGGCGTGCTGCCGTCGGCCAGCACGAGGATTTCGCTCGGACCGGCGATCATGTCGATGCCCACGGTGCCGAACACGCGCTTCTTGGCGCTCGCCACATAGGCGTTGCCCGGACCGGTGATCTTGTCGACCTTGGGCACGGTGGCCGTGCCGTAAGCCAAAGCGGCCACAGCCTGCGCGCCGCCGATGGTGAAGGCGCGCGAAACGCCGGCCACATACGCAGCGGCCAGCACCAGCGGGTTCTTCTCGCCGCGCGGCGTGGGCACCACCATGATGATCTCGGTCACGCCGGCCACATGGGCGGGAATGGCGTTCATCAACACGCTCGATGGGTAAGCCGCCTTGCCACCGGGCACATAGATGCCCACGCGGTCCAGCGGCGTGACTTTCTGGCCCAGCAGCGTGCCGTCTTCGTCGCGGTAGCTCCAGCTCTCGCCGCCGGCCTTTTTCTGCGCTTCGTGGTAGCTGCGCACCCGGCGGGCTGCGGCCTCCAGGGCGTCTCGCTGCGCGACGGGCAGGCCATCGAAGGCCGCTTTCAACTCGGTCTGGGTGAGTTCCAGCTGGCTCAGGCTCGCAGCCTGGAGGCCATCAAAACGCGCGGTGTACTCCAGCACCGCGGCATCACCCCTCGTCCTCACGTCGTCGAGGATGCCGGCCACCCGCTCTTCAATCGCCCCATCGGTCTCGGCCGACCAATGCAGCCGGGCCGCGAACTGCGCCTCGAAGTCAGCGGCGGTGGTGGACAGGCGGGCGGGACGGGCGGTGAAGGTCATGCGGGAGTGCCTTGTTCGATGGCTTGGGCGAAGGCGTTGATGATCGGGCGGATGGCGGCTTGCTTGAGCTTGAGCGAGGCCTGGTTCACCACCAGGCGCGCGCTGATGTCCATGATGCGTTCGACTTCAATCAGGTGATTGGCCTTGAGGGTGTTCCCGGTGGACACGAGGTCGACGATGGCGTCGGCCAGGCCGGTGAGCGGAGCAAGTTCCATGCTGCCGTAGAGCTTGATCAGGTCCACGTGCACACCCTTGCTGGCGAAGAACTCGCGCGCGATGTGGGTGTACTTGGTGGCGACCTTCAGGCGGGAACCCTGGCGCACGGCCGAGGCGTAGTCGAAGTCGGCGCGCACGGCCACGCTGACGCGGCAGCGCGAAATGTTGAGGTCCAGCGGCTGGTACAAGCCCTGGCCACCATGTTCGATCAGCGTGTCTTTGCCGGTCACACCGAGGTCGGCGCCACCATGTTCCACATAGGTGGGCACGTCGCTGGCGCGCACCAGCACCACGCGCACTTGCGGATTGCTGGTGGCCAGGATCAGCTTGCGCGACTTTTCGGGGTCTTCGAGCACCTCAATGCCAGCTGCCTTGAGCAGCGGCAGGGTCTCGTCGAAGATGCGGCCTTTGGAGAGGGCGAGCGTGATCATTTCACCCTCTCGATATCCGCGCCGATGCCACGCAGTTTTTCTTCCATCTGGTCGTAGCCACGGTCCAGGTGGTAGATGCGGTCGACGATGGTTTCACCGTCGGCCACCAGCCCGGCGATCACCAGACTGGCCGAGGCCCGCAGATCGGTGGCCATGACGGTGGCGCCCGACAAGCGCGAGATGCCCTCGACCACCGCGATCTTGCCGTCCACCTGGATGCGCGCACCCAGGCGCACCAGTTCGTTGACGTGCATGAAGCGGTTCTCGAAGATGGTTTCGGTCACCTTGCTCGCGCCTTCGGCGATGCAGTTGAGCACCATGAACTGCGCCTGCATGTCGGTGGGGAAGCCGGGGTACTCGGTGGTGCGGAAACTCTGAGCCTTCAGACGGCCCGAGGCGCGCACGCGGATGAAATCACCGCTGGCGTCTTTGCCGGCTTCGATTTCGGCACCGGCTTCCAGCAGCTTGTCGATCACCGAGTCGAGGTGATCGGCGCGGCCATGGCGCAGCACCACGTCACCACCCGTGGCGGCCACGGCGCACAGGAAAGTGCCGGTCTCGATGCGGTCGGCCACCACCTGGTGGGTGCAGCCGTGCAGGCGGTCCACGCCCTGGATGTGGATGCGGCTGGTGCCGTGGCCTTCGATCTTCGCACCCATGGCGATCAGCATTTCGGCCAGGTCACCGATCTCGGGTTCCTGCGCCGCGTTTTCCAGCAGGGTCTCGCCCTCGGCCAGTGCCGCGGCCATGAGGAAGTTCTCGGTGCCAGTGACGGTGACCATGTCGGTGGCGATGCGTGCGCCGTGCAGGCGGGTCTTGCCTGCGGGCAACTTGGCGACCATGTAACCGTGTTCGACCACGATCTCGGCGCCCATGGCCTGCATGCCCTTGATGTGCTGGTCCACCGGGCGCGAGCCGATGGCGCAACCACCGGGCAAGGACACGCGGGCGTGGCCAAAACGCGCCAGCAGGGGCCCGAGCACCAGCACCGACGCGCGCATGGTCTTGACCAGTTCGTACGGCGCTTCGGCCAGGATCGGATCGGCTGCCTGCAGCGTGATGCCGCCGCGCTCGCCGTGGGTCTGCGTTTGCACGCCCATGTTGTCGAGCAGCTGGCGCATGGTGGCCACGTCGCGCAGGCGCGGCACGTTGTTCAGCGTGACCGGGTCGGCGGTGAGCAGCGCGGCGCACAGCTCGGGCAGCGCGGCGTTCTTCGCGCCGGAGATGGTGACTTCGCCTTGCAGCGTACGCCCACCCGTGATTCGGAGTTTGTCCATGGCTGGCTGGCAGTTCAGGGTTGGGCCGCCCATTCGGCGGGGGTGTAGGTCTTCATCGACAAGGCGTGCACCTCGTCGGTCTGGATGCGCCCGCCCAGCGTGCCGTACACGGCCTGGTGGCGTTTGATCAGGCGCAGGCCTTCAAAGGCGGGCGACACGATGACGGCGGCCCAGTGACGACCATCACCGGTGACTTCGAGGTGTTCGCACGGCAGGCCGGCGGCGATGAGCGATTGCAGTTGTTCAGCGGTCATGTCAGTGGCGAATTTTGTAGCCGGTCTTGAGCAGGTGCAGCGCGATCGCGCTCACGATGGCGAGTGCCCCGCCCACCAGCGCCAGGCTGATCCAGGGCGACACATCGCTCTTGCCGAAGAAGCCATAGCGGAAGCCGTCGATCATGTAGAAAAACGGGTTGAGGTGGCTCACCTTTTGCCAGAACTCGGGCAGGGAGTGGATCGAGTAGAACACGCCCGAGAGGAAGGTCATGGGCACGATGATGAAGTTCTGGAACGCGGCCATCTGGTCGAACTTCTCGGCCCACAAGCCAGCGATCAAGCCGAGCGCGCCCAACAGCGCCGCGCCCATGAAGCCAAAGGCCAGGATCCACAGCGGCGCCACCAGCGAGGGCTGGGCGAACCACCAGGTGACCACCATCACGCCGGCGCCCACGGCCAGCCCGCGCACGATGGACGAACCCACGTAGGCCACAAACCATGCGCGGTGCGACAACGGCGTGAGCAACAGGAACACCAGGTTGCCCATGATCTTGCTCTGCACCAGCGACGACGAGCTGTTGGCAAAGGCGTTCTGCAACACGCTCATCATCACCAGGCCGGGCAACAGAAAGGCGGTGTAGCTCACCGAGTCGTACACCTGCACCCGGTCTTCGAGCACGTGGCCAAAGATCATCAGGTACAGGATGGCGGTGATCACCGGCGCGGCCACGGTCTGGAAACCCACCTTCCAGAAACGCAGCACTTCCTTGTAGAACAGCGTCTGCCAACCGGTCATGCCGCCACCTCGACAGGGTTCGTAGCCCGGGGCTGTGCGCCCGTGAGATCGAGGAACACGTCTTCCAGATCGGCCTTGCGGATCTCGATGTCTTCGGGCACCACACCCGCCTCGCGCAGCCGCGCCAGGATGCGCTCGACCGCCAGCGCGTCGGTGGCCGGCAGCTGGACCACACGGCCGGTGATGCGGGCCTGCACCGCGAGGTCGGTCGGCAGGGTCGCGTCGGTCTTGAAGCGCAGCACATTGGACGCCGCGCGCGCGAGCAAGGCCGACGTGGACTCCAGCGCCACCACCCTGCCCTGCTTGAGCATGGCGATGCGGCCACACAAAGCTTCGGCTTCTTCGAGGTAATGCGTGGTCAGCAGCACGGTGCTGCCCAGGCGTTTGTTCAGATCGGAGATGAACTGCCACAAGGTCTGGCGCAGTTCCACGTCCACACCGGCCGTGGGTTCGTCGAGCACGATCACCGGTGGTTTGTGCACCAGGGCCTGCGCAATCAACACCCGCCGCTTCATGCCACCCGAAAGCTGACGCATGTTGGCGTTGGCCTTGTCGGTAAGGCCCAGGCCTTCGAGCAGCTCGTCGATCCAGGCGTCATTGCGCTGGATGCCGAAATAGCCGGACTGGATGCGCAGCGCTTCGCGCACGTTGAAAAAGGGATCGAACACCAACTCTTGTGGCACCACGCCGAGCTGGCGGCGCGCTGCCTGGTAGTCGGCCTGCACATCGCTGCCGTGCACGAGCACCCGGCCCGAAGTGGCGCGACCCAGACCCGCCAGGATGCTGATCAGCGTGGTCTTGCCAGCACCATTGGGCCCCAGCAGACCGAAGAACTCACCAGCCTCGATGTCGAACGACACCGACTGCAAGGCCTGCACGGTGCCGCGCGAGGACGGGTAGCTCTTGGAGACGTCAGAGAAGGAAACGGCGGGCATGCGCGAGAAAACCACGGAGGTCATGGGCCGCGCACAGGGGAACGGGCGGCGGTTGGAGAACCGCGTATTTTAGGCCCGCCGGGGTGTCCGCACGGGGCACGGGGCCAGGCCCCGCGCCGGTGGCGTGCTGCGAGCGCTCAGGGCGCGAGCAACTCGCCCACGCCGTACAGGCCCATGAGGTCTTCCAGCCGACGCGGCCAATGGCTCACCTGCAGTGTCTTGCCCTCGGCGCGCAGCTGGCGGCGCAATTCGAGCAAAACAGCCACGGCCGACGAATCGAACACCCGCAGCGAGGCCGCATCGAGCATCACCACCGGGCCGGCCTGCTGGGAGAGCGCCTGCTTCAGTTCCATCAAGGTCTTGCCGGCATCTGCCAGCGTGACTTGCGCCGGCAATGCGGCGTTCGACAAGGCGGTGGTCACGGGATCAGCTGGTCTTGGCCACGTTGGACTTGTTGCGCTGTACCAGCGACGCGATCAGGCCATCAATGCCCTTGGCGCTGATTTCCTGCGCGAACTGGGTGCGGTAGGTTTCCACCAGCCAGACGCCAAGCACGTTGATGTCGTAAATCTTCCAGCCGTTGGCCGTCTTTTCCATGCGGTAGTCCAGCTGGATCGGATCGCCCTTGCCGCGCACTTCGGAGCGCACCACCACCTCGGTGTCTTCGGGCTTGGAGCGCATCGGCTTGAAGGTCACGGTCTGGTCTTTCACCTCACCGAGCGCGCCGGAATAGGTGCGCACCAGGAGGATCTTGAATTCGTCTTGCAGCTGCTTTTGCTGCTCGGGCGTGGCCTGGCGCCAGAAGCGGCCCACCGCGGACGACGTCATGCGGGTGAAGTTGACGCTGGGCAGGATCTTGGAATCCACCAACGCGACGATGCGGTTCACATCGCCAGCCTGAATGGCGGGGTCGGCCTTCACCGAGGCCAGCACATCGCTGGAAATGCGTTTGACCAGGGCATCGGGTGCTTCTTCCTGCGCCAGGGCGGGCAGAGACATCACACCGGCGGCGGTGATCACGAGGGCTGAGAGCCAGGAGCGGCGTTTCATCATGGTTTTTCCTTTTGTGGCCTATGGCCCGACTGCAGACAGCGCAGCCTAAATCATCGGAGCGGCAGAAATATGAAGCAGTTCCACTGCATTCGTTGCGAGACGTATCGGTGGCTCACTGATCGCGACCGCCCAGACCGATGCCTTTGTCGATCAGGTCGTCGATCTGGCTTTGACGGCGGTTGAGGTACAGATCGCGCGTGAAGCTGTACTTGTCAAGCGCGGCCTCTTCCAGCAGCGACGAGGCGCGCAGCAGGCCGGCGCGTGTGTCGACCACGCGCAGCGCGGTGAGCGAATTGCGAGCGGACACGTCGTTCATGCCGGAGACCGGATCCACGCTCATGTCGACCACCAGGCCTGTACCGTCCCGCACCGAAGAAGGACCGAAGATCGGCAGCACCAGATAGGCACCGGACGGCGCACCCCAGCGGCCCAGCGTCTGGCCAAAGTCCAGTCGGGTGCGCGGAATGCCGGCTTCGGTGGCGATGTCGAGCAAGCCACCCAGACCGAGCACCGTGTTGACGCTGAAGCGCATCAGGTTCTCACCCGTCTCGCGCGGGCGCAACTGGAGCGCCGCATTGGCCGCCGACCAGAGGTCACCGATGTTGCTGAAGAAGTTGTTCACGCCGGTTTGAACCGGGCTGGGCGTGACGTCTTTGTAGACGGTGGCCACCGGCTTGAGGACCGCCGTGTCGACCGCGTCGTTGAAGCGGTAGACACCCCGGTTGAACGGCTCCAGCGGATCGCGCGGATTCGCGTCGGGCCCGGTGGCGCAGCCGCTAAGAGCTGCCAGCGCCAGACCGGCGGCCAGCCACGCCGTGGACCGGCTGGATGTGAAGAACGCTTTTTTCATGATTGAACCCCCTGGGCGCCATGCCCGAGTCGTTGTTGTTGACCACCTGCATTCTTGTCAGGTTGCTGCGGCTTGTCTGGGTGCTCCGCCAAAAGCCCTGCTGGGGTCACTCGGCGGGCTTGGCGTCGCCGCTGTCGGCGGCCTTGCTGAAGAGAAACTGGCTGATCAGGTTTTCGAGGATCACGGCCGATTGAGTCTGGGTGATCACCGCGCCAGCGGCGATGTTTTCAGCGTCGCCGCCCGGCTCGATGCCGATGTACTGCTCGCCCAACAGGCCACTGGTGAGGATCTTTAGCGAGCTGTCCTTGGGGAAGGCGTAGCGGGATTCCAGCGCCAGCGTGATGTTGGCCTGGAAGGTCTTGTCGTCAAAGGTGATGGACTCCACCCGACCGACCACCACGCCCGCGCTTCTCACTGCGGCCTTGGGTTTGACGCCACCGGCGTTGTCGAAGCGGCCCACCACCTGGTAGGTTTTCTCGAAGTTGAGACTGAGCAGGTTGGCCGACTGCAGGGCCAGGAACAGGATGGCCGCAGCGCCGATCAGCACGAACAGACCTACCCAGATGTCGTTTTTGGAACTTTGCATGTTGATCTCCGGATGACGTTCAGATGCTGAACATCGTGGCGGTGAGGATGAAATCGAGCGCCAGCACGGCGAGCGAGGCGACCACCACGGTGCGGGTGGTGGCGCGCGAAACGCCTTCGGGCGTGGGGTGCGCACTGTAGCCCTGCAGCAGCGCGACAAAGGTGACGGCAAAGCCGAACACCACGCTCTTGATGACGCCATTGCCCACATCGGCCCAGACGTCCACGCCGCCTTGCATCTGGCTCCAGAAGGCACCACCGTCGAGGCCCAGCATGAGCACGCCCACGACCCAGCCTCCGATGACACCGACCGCGCTAAAAATGCCGGCAAGCAAGGGCATGACGATCACGCCGGCCCAGAAACGTGGAGCCAGCACGCGACGCACCGGGTCCACCGCCATCATTTCCATGGCGCTGAGTTGCTCACCCGCTTTCATCAGGCCAATCTCGGCGGTGAGGGACGTGCCGGCGCGACCCGCAAACAGGAGTGCTGTGATCACGGGCCCGAGTTCGCGCACCAGCGACAGCGTGACCAGCAAACCCAGTGCTTCGGTGGCGCCGTAGATGCGCAGCGTGTAGTAGCCCTGCAGGCCGAGCACGAAACCCACAAACAGGCCGGAGACACCGATGAGGGCCAATGAATGGTTGCCCAAAAAGTGGATCTGGTCACGCAGCAGTCCAGGGCGGCGCAGGGCGGCGCCCAACAGCCACAGCAGGCGCACGAGCAGGCGCGTGGCGGTGCCGATGCTGGTGATCTGGCTGCGCACCGCGAAGCCCAGGCGGGCGATCCAAGCCGTGGTCATGCCGGCTCCTTGTGGCCGTTGCCGAAGTCGTCTTCAAGGCTGGGCCCGGGGTGGTGAAAGCGCACAGGGCCGTCGGGCAAGGCGTTGACGAACTGTTTGACCAACGGGTCTTCGCTGTGGCGCACCTCGTCGGGCGTGCCTTGCGCCGCGATCTTGCCGTTGGCGAGCACGATCACCTGGTCGGCGATGTGGAAGGTTTCGTCCAGGTCATGGGAGACCACGATGCTGGTCAGGCCCATGGCGTCGTTGAGCTGGCGAATCAGGCGGGCGGCGGTGCCCAGCGAGATCGGGTCCAACCCGGCGAAGGGTTCGTCGTACATCACGAGTTCGGGATCGAGCGCGATGGCGCGGGCCAGCGCCACACGCCTGGCCATGCCACCCGAAAGCTCGCTGGGCATGAGATCGCGTGCACCACGCAGGCCGACCGCGTTGAGCTTCATCAGCACGATGTCGCGCACCAGGGCCTCGGGCAGCTTCGTGTGTTCGTGCAGCGGGAAGGCGACGTTGTCGAACACGCTCATGTCGGTGAACAAAGCCCCGAACTGGAACAACATGCCCATGCGCCGGCGCGCGGCATACAGGGCCTCGGCCCGCATCACCGTGATGTCTTGCCCGTCGAACAGGGTCTGACCCTTCTGGGCACGCAGTTGCCCGCCGATGAGGCGCAGCACCGTGGTCTTGCCGCCGCCGGAGGCGCCCATGAGCGCCGTGACCTTGCCGCGAGGCACGGTCAGCGTGACGTTGTCGAGGATGGCGCGTTGGCCGTACCCGAAGGTCAGGTTGCGCAGTTCGACCAGAGGAGGAGCGTTTTCGGTGGGCATCAAACAAAAACCGGGCAATGGGTGCCCGGTTTTTCGATGATACGAGATTCGGGGTAAACCCCAAGCCTCGGTGTGTTTCGTTTGATGTCAGCGTGGCAAATCGGAGAAGCCCATGAGGAATTCGTCCACCGAGCGCGCGGCCTGACGGCCTTCGCGGATGGCCCACACCACGAGACTCTGGCCACGGCGCATGTCGCCCGCGGCAAACACCTTGGGCACGTTGGTAGCGTAGCCCCCGGTGAAGTCGGTGCTGGCCTTGGCGTTGCCGCGGGCGTCCTTGTCCACGCCAAAGCCGTCCAGGATGCTGGCGACCGGATTCACGAAGCCCATGGCCAGCAGCACGAGGTCGGCCTTGTACTCTTTTTCAGTACCCGGAATCTCGACCAGCTTGCCGTCTTTCATTTCGACATGCACGGTGGTCAAGCCAGTGACCTTGCCTTTTTCGCCCTTGAAAGCCTTGGTGGAGATGGCGAACTCGCGCTGGAGGATGCCTTTTTCAGCGCTTTCGTCGTGGCTGGAGCTGGTGCGCAGCTTGAGCGGCCAGTAAGGCCACACCAGGGGCTTGTCTTCCTGCTCGGGCGGCTGGGGCATCACCTCGAACTGGGTCACGCTCACGGCGCCGTGGCGCGTGCTGGTGCCCACGCAGTCGCTGCCGGTGTCACCACCGCCGATCACGATCACGTGTTTGCCGTCGGCGCGCAACTGACCCTTGAACTTGTCGCCGGCGTTGACCTTGTTTTGCTGCGGCAGGAATTCCATGGCGAAGTGCACGCCATCGAGGTCTCGGCCGGGCACCGGCAGGTCGCGACTTTGTTCGGAACCGCCGGTCAGCAGCACGGCGTCAAATTCCTTCTGCAACTGCTCGGGTGTGATGGTTTCCTGCGCCCAGTTGGTGACCTTGGTGTCTTTGGGCAGCGTGCCCACCATCACACCGGTACGAAACACCACGCCTTCGGCCTCCATCTGCGCCACGCGGCGGTCGATGTGGGACTTCTCCATCTTGAAGTCGGGGATGCCGTAGCGCAGCAGGCCGCCCACGCGGTCGTTCTTTTCGAACAGGGTCACGTCATGACCGGCGCGCGCGAGCTGTTGGGCTGCGGCCATGCCGGCCGGACCGGAACCGACCACGGCCACCTTCTTGCCCGTCTTGTGGCGCGGCGGTTGCGGCTGCACCCAGCCCTCGGCCCAGGCGCGGTCGATGATGGCGTGCTCGATCGACTTGATGCCCACAGGATCGTCGTTCACGTTGAGCGTGCAGGCGGCCTCGCAGGGTGCGGGGCAGATGCGGCCGGTGAACTCGGGGAAGTTGTTGGTGCTGTGCAGCACCGTGATCGCGTTCTTCCAGTCGCCCTGGTACACGAGGTCGTTGAAGTCCGGAATGATGTTGTTGACCGGGCAGCCGCTGTTGCAGAACGGCGTGCCGCAGTCCATGCAGCGCGCGGCCTGCACCTTGGACTGCTGGTCATCCAGCGCAACGACGAATTCCTTGTAGTGCTTCAGGCGCTCGGGCACGGGCTTGTAGCCCTCTTCCAGACGCTCGTATTCCATGAAGCCGGTGACTTTTCCCATGATGCGTGTCCTTCGATTGCGTTGGCTTATTTGGCGGCGACGGTGGCTTTTTTCGCCGTGGCCTGGGCCTTGGTGGTCACTTCCGCGGCGTTTTTGCGGGCATGGATTTCACCCAGCGCACGCTTGTATTCGTTCGGGAAAACCTTCACGAACTTGTCGCGCGCCTGCGCCCAGGTGTCGAGCAGTTCGCGCGCGCGCTTGCTGCCGGTCCAGCGGTTGTGCTCTTCGAGCAGCTTTTTCAGCTGCGCTTCGTCGCTCAGGCCGCGGTGCCAGATCGCCTTGTCCATGGTGGCTTCCTGCTCGGCGGCGGGCAGCACTTTTTCCATGCTGACCATGGCGGTGTTGCAGCGCTTGGCGAACTGGCCGTCTTCGTCGTAAACGTAGGCCACGCCGCCGCTCATGCCGGCAGCGAAGTTGCGTCCGGTCTTGCCCAGCACCACCACGGTGCCGCCGGTCATGTATTCACAGCCGTGGTCGCCCGTGCCTTCCACCACGGCGGTGGCGCCCGAGAGACGCACCGCGAAGCGTTCGCCGGCCACGCCGCTGAAGAAGGCTTCACCGGTGGTGGCGCCGTACATCACGGTGTTGCCCACGATGATGTTGCGCACGGCTTCACCGCGGAAGTCGATGCTGGGGCGCACCACCACGCGGCCGCCCGAGAGGCCCTTGCCGGTGTAGTCGTTGGCGTCGCCAATCAGGTACAGCGTGATGCCCTTGGCCAGGAAGGCGCCAAAGGACTGACCGCCTGTGCCTTCCAGCTGGATGCGGATCGAGTCGTCCGGCAGGCCTTCAGGGTGCACTTTGGTCACCTCGCCGGAGAGCATGGCGCCCACCGAGCGGTTGACGTTGCGCGCCACTTCGATGAACTGCACGCGCTCGCCTTTGTCGATGGCGGCTCGGGATTTGGCGATCAGGATGTTGTCCAGCGCCTTGTCCAGGCCGTGTTCCTGTTCTTGCGTGTGCAGGCGCGGCACATCGGCCGGCACGTTGGGCAGGGCCAGCAGTCGGCTGAAATCGAGACCGCGCGCTTTCCAGTGCTCGATGCCCTGCTTCATGTCGAGCAGGTCGGCGCGGCCGATCAGGTCGTCGAACTTGCGGATGCCCAGCTGAGCCATGATCTGGCGCACTTCTTCGGCGATGAAGAAGAAGTAGTTCACCACGTGCTCGGGCTTGCCGCTGAATTTCTTGCGCAGCGCCGGGTCTTGCGTGGCCACACCCACCGGGCAGGTGTTGAGGTGGCACTTGCGCATCATGATGCAGCCCTCGACCACCAGCGGTGCGGTGGCGAAGCCGAATTCATCTGCGCCCAGAAGCGCACCGATGGCCACGTCGCGGCCGGTCTTCATCTGACCGTCGGCCTGCACGCGGATGCGGCTGCGCAGGCGGTTGAGCACCAGCGTCTGCTGCGTTTCGGCCAGACCGATTTCCCACGGGCTGCCGGCGTGCTTGATGGACGACCAGGGCGAGGCGCCAGTGCCGCCGTCGTGGCCAGCGATCACCACGTGGTCGGCCTTGCACTTGGCCACTCCCGCGGCGATGGTGCCCACACCGATCTCGGACACCAGCTTGACGCTGATGCTCGAATGCGGCGCCACGTTTTTCAGGTCGTGGATCAGCTGGGCCAGGTCTTCGATGGAATAAATGTCGTGGTGCGGCGGCGGGCTGATGAGGCCCACGCCGGGCACGCTGTGGCGCAGCTTGCCGATGTAGTCACTGACCTTGCCACCGGGCAGCTGGCCGCCTTCGCCGGGCTTGGCGCCCTGCGCCATCTTGATCTGGATCTGGTCGGCGCTGTTGAGGTATTCGGCCGTCACACCGAAGCGGCCCGATGCCACCTGCTTGATCTTGGAGCGCATGGAGTCGCCCGCCTGCAGCACGTAGTCGACTTCAAAGGTGTCCTTGCCCAGCAGGTCGGACATGGTCTGGCCCTGCTTGATCGGGATGCCCTTGAGCTCGTTGCGGTAGCGCAGCGCGTCTTCACCGCCTTCGCCCGTGTTGCTCTTGCCGCCGATGCGGTTCATGGCCACGGCCAGCGTGGCGTGGGCCTCGGTGGAGATGGAGCCCAGCGACATGGCGCCGGTGGCGAAACGCTTGACGATTTCCTTGGCTGACTCGACCTCGTCGATCGGGATCGCCTTGGCGGGATCGATCTTGAACTCGAACAGACCGCGCAGGGTCATGTGGCGGCGGCTCTGGTCGTTGATGAGCTGCGCGTATTCCTTGTAGGTGTTCCAGTTGTTGGCGCGCGTGCTGTGCTGCAGCTTGGCGATGGCGTCGGGCGTCCACATGTGCTCTTCGCCGCGGGCACGCCAGGCGTACTCACCACCGGCGTCCAGCATGGTGGCCAGCACCGGGTCGTCACCAAAGGCCGCCTTGTGCATGCGGATGCTCTCTTCCGCAATCTCGAACACACCGATGCCACCGACGCGGCTGGCCGTGCCGGTGAAGTACTTCTCCACCGTGGCGCTGTTCAGGCCGATGGCTTCGAACAGCTGGGCGCCGCAATACGACATGTAGGTCGACACGCCCATCTTGGACATGATCTTGGACAGGCCTTTGCCAATCGCTTTGACGTACTGGTAGATCGCCTTGTCGGCGCTCAGGTCGCCCGGCAGGCCTTTGTGGATCGCGGTGAGCGTTTCCATGGCCAGGTAGGGGTGCACAGCTTCAGCGCCGTAACCCGCCAGCACGGCGAAGTGGTGCACTTCGCGCGCGGTGCCGGTCTCGACCACCAGGCCGGCGGTGGTGCGCAGACCTTCGCGCACCAGGTGCTGGTGGATGGCGGAGAGTGCCAGCAGCGCGGGAATGGCGATCTGCGTGGCGCTGATCGAACGGTCACTGATGATCAGGATGTTCTTGCCGCTCTTGATCGCGTCCACCGCGCCGGCGCACAACGACGCCAGCTTGGCCTCAACACCTTCGCGGCCCCAGGCGGCGGGATAGGTGATGTCCAACGTGTGGCTGCGGAACTTGCCCTGCGTGGCCGATTCGATGTCGCGCAGTTTGGCCATGTCGGCGAAGTCCAGCACGGGCTGGCTCACCTCCAGCCGCATCGGCGGGTTGACCTGGTTGATGTCCAGCAGGTTGGGCTTGGGGCCGATGAAGGACACCAGCGACATCACGATCGCCTCGCGGATCGGGTCGATCGGCGGATTGGTCACCTGCGCGAACAGCTGCTTGAAGTAGTTGTAGAGCGGCTTGTTTTTGTCCGAGAGCACGGCCAGCGGGCTGTCGTTGCCCATGGAGCCGATGCCCTCTTCGCCGTTGGCAGCCATCGGGCTCATCAGGAACTTGAGGTCTTCCTGGGTGTAACCAAACGCCTGTTGGCGGTCCAGCAGTTCGGGCGTGACACTCTCCATGCCGCCGGTCTGTGGCTCGGTGGCGCCGATGCGCTGCTCCTGCGCCGATTCGCCCGCGACGGGCGTGTCCACATCGTCCAGGCGGATGCGCAGGTTGTCGATCCACTGCTTGTAGGGTTTGTTGTTCGCGAGGTTGGCCTTGAGCTCCTCGTCGTCGATCATGCGGCCCTGCTCCAGGTCGATCAGGAACATCTTGCCGGGCTGCAGGCGCCATTTGCGCACGATCTTGTTCTCGGGCACGGGCAACACGCCCGACTCGGAGCCCATGATCACGAAGTCGTCGTCAGTGATGCAGTAGCGCGATGGGCGCAGGCCGTTGCGATCGAGCGTGGCGCCGATCTGGCGACCATCGGTGAACACGATGGAGGCCGGGCCGTCCCACGGCTCCATCATCGCGGCGTGGTACTCATAGAAGGCCTTGCGGCGCTCGTCCATGGTGGTGTGCTGCTCCCAGGGCTCGGGGATCATCATCATCACGGCCTGGGCCAGCGGGTAACCCGCCATGGTGAGCAGCTCCAGGCAGTTGTCGAACGTGGCGGTGTCGGACTGACTGGCGAAGCTGATTGGGTAGAGCTTCTGCAGGTCGGCGCCGAGCACGGGCGAGGACATGACGCCTTCGCGCGCCTTCATCCAGTTGTAGTTGCCCTTGACGGTGTTGATCTCACCGTTGTGCGCCACGTAGCGGTAGGGGTGGGCCAGCGGCCACTCGGGGAAGGTGTTGGTGGAAAAGCGCTGGTGCACGAGACCCAAGGCCGAGACGCAGCGTTCGTCCTGCAGGTCGCGGAAGTAGGTGCCCACCTGGTCGGCCAGCAACAGGCCCTTGTAGACCACGGTGCGGCTGCTCATGCTGACCACGTAATACTCTTTGCTGTGGGTCAGCTTGAGGCGCTGGATGTTGGCACTCGCTGTCTTGCGGATCACATACAGCTTACGCTCCAGCGCGTCCTGCACGATCACGTCGTTGCCACGGCCGATGAAGACCTGGCGGATGATGGGTTCCTTCTCGCGCACGGTGGGCGACATCGGCATATCGCGGTTCACCGGCACATTGCGCCAGCCGAGCAGCACCTGGCCTTCGGCGGCAATGGCACGCTCCATTTCCTGCTCGCAAGCGAGACGGCTGGCGTGTTCCTTGGGCATGAAGATCATGCCGACGCCGTACTCACCCGCCGGCGGCAGGGTGACACCTTGCGCCGCCATTTCTTCCCGGTACAGCGCATCGGGCAGCTGGATCAGCAAACCCGCGCCGTCGCCCATGAGCTTGTCAGCACCGACCGCACCCCGGTGATCGAGGTTTTCGAGAATCTTCAAGCCCTGCTGCACGATGCCGTGGCTTTTCTCGCCCTTGATGTGCGCCACGAAGCCCACGCCACAGGCGTCGTGCTCGTTTGAAGGGTCGTACAGACCGTGTTGCTGGAGGTGCTGCTGTTCGGCTGCCGTGGTCATGGCGCTTCCTTCTCGGTTCGTGGGGCGTTGATTCAAATCGGGACTGCGGAGCTTATTGCATTGCAACAACAATGCCAAGCAAATTAAATGGGGTCAGATTCCAATTATTTACAATCGAATTCGATTCGGAAATCAATTGGGGACAGATCAAAAGGATGTGCGGTGTCGCAAGGACACACGCCTGATCAGCGGGCTTCGGGGGGCTTCGTTCGTGGGCGTCCTGCCCGCGCTTCGCTGATCCGTCGGGGCGTCTGCTTTTGCAAGCTCTCCACAAAGTCGGCATCGCCCAATGCCCAGCCGTGCAGCGTGGCGTGCGTGATGGCTTTTTGTGCATCGGCAGTCAGCCCGGCGCGCACCAATTCGGTGTAGGCCGCCTCCCGCGCAAAAGGTGTGTTACCGAGGCTCCAGACCAGAGGATGGGGCGTGACGCGCCGATCATTGGTCTGACCGATGAAGTGCCGGTGACTGGACCAGAGGTATTGCCTCGGGTCGCTGACCATGCCGGCGCGCACAGGGTTGAGGTCCAGATACGCCATGCAGGCCAGCAAGTACCGGTCTGTCTGGATCAGGGTGGACTTGTACCGCCCTTCCCACAATGTGCCGGTGCGCTGATGCCGGTCGTTGAAGTAACGCACATAACGCCGGCCCACAGCCTGCATCATCAGTGGCACGCCCTCATTGGTTTCAGGCGTGATGAGCAGGTGGAAATGGTTGTCCATCAACACATAGGCATTGATCGCCACCTGGTGCTTTTTGGCGTTTTCAGCCATCAGTTCCAGCAACACCTCGCGGTCGTCATCGGTTGTGACGATGGGCTGGCGGTTGTTGCCGCGCTGGATGACATGGTGGGGGTAGCCAGCGACGGTGAGGCGGGGCAATCGGGCCATAGACGTGGAATGAAATGGGAATCTGACCCCAATTAGACATGACCTCGATCAGACACGCTGGCGCCATTCTGCTTGCAATCGGCCAGCCAAAAGCAGCCCCAGGACAGACGATGTCCCTGTCACCCACCAGGTGGACTGCCAGCCACCGGCCTGGGTGGCAACCCAGGCCACAAGCGGTGGGCCGATGAACTGACCCAGTGCCGAAAACTGTTGCATCCAGCCGACCGTGGTGGACACCGTGTCTTCGCCCGGTGCCAGCACCACCGCGAGGCCAAACAAGGTCCCGGGGATCAGGCCACCCACACCCGAGAACACCAGCACGGCCAGGTACTGCGCCACCGGATGCCCCGTCGCAGCAAACGTGATGACCGAGCCGATCCCCATGGCGCAAAAACCCCCGGCCAACAGCACACCGGGGCGCACGCCCCGTGCCAGCAGTCGGCCGGCGCCGATGTTGCCCACCATGTTGATACCGGCAGCCAGCGCGCTGAGGCTGCCCACCGTCGCCGCGGCAAACCCGGCTTGCGCGTAAATGGTTGGCAAAAAACCGATGACGGCGAGCCATTGGCCGGAGTACAGAAAAAACGCCAAGGCCACCCACCAAGGCCCTGGTGCTGTGAGCGTTTTCCGCAGACGCGGCCCCCAGGCGCCGACGCCCTGACCAGGCCTGGTGACGGCCGACACCTCGTCAGGCTTCACACTGCGCGCCAGAAGCACCGCCGAGCCCAATGACAGCAAGGAAAGCGCAACCCAGGCCCACCGCCAGCCGACCTGGCCGATGAGAGCGCCGCCCGCCAACAGGGCCAACGCCGTGCCCAGCGGCATGTAGGCACCCCACCAACCCAGGGCGCGCGAGAGCGTGGGCGCATGCAGCACACGCCGGCGCAGCAGGCCCGGCGCGGGCAGCACGGACAGCAGGAAACCCACACCCTCCACCACGCGCGACAGCAACAGCCATCCTGTGCCCGGTGCCACGGCGCCCAGCATGCTGCCCATGGCCAACAGGACCAGGCCGATCAACATGACCCGGCGTGGCCCGAGCCTGTCGGCTGTGAGGCCAACCGCCAGGCCCAGGGTCATGCCGGCCAGCTGCACCAACGACAACAGAAAGCCCGCCTGCACCAGCGTGAGCTGCAAGGTCTCGCGCAGCACGGGGATGGCCACTGGCAGCTTGCCAATGTGCAGGGCGCAGGTCACGCCCACAGCAAGCACGATGGCGGCGGTGTGCCGGGAGGCCGGGTCGTCGCGGTCGGTCATGGCACAGCGCAGCGCGGCTGACTCACGGGAAGACCACGGTCCCGAACAGGCGCTCGTGCTCCCGGATCGCAAACCGATCGGTCATGCCGGCGATGTAGTCGGCCACCGCGCGCGCATGGTGCTGGCTGCGACCGTGAGCCTCAGGCAGTTCCTGGGGCACGTTCAGGTATCGCTCAAACAGATCGCTCACCACCTGCCGCGCGCGGCCGGTGGTTTCCATGACCTGAGGGTGGCGGTACAGATTGCGCAGCAGAAAGGTCTTGAGCACCTGCGAACGCTCGCGCATGGCCGGAGAAAAAGCCACCAGTGGCGGCAGACGGCGCGCGGCATCGGCATCAACGGGGCCCTGCTCGGCGATGCACAAACGGGTGTGATCGATCACGTCGTACACCTGGTCGCTGAGCATCAGCCGGATGGATTCGAACAGCAGGCGCCGTCCACCCAGCGCCGGATGGGCTTGCAATGCCTGCTGCCGGTAGTGCGCAAACAGCGGCACTTCGTCGAGCTGCTCCAACGTGAGCAAGCCCGAGCGCACACCGTCATCAATGTCGTGCGCGTTGTAGGCAATCTCGTCGGCCAGGTTGCACAGTTGGGCCTCCAGGCTGGGCGAGCCGCCGTTGAGAAACCGGGCGGCCACGCCAGCGGGCTCCAGGAGCTCCAACCGCTGCGCATGCGCGCGAGAACAGTGTTTGAGAATGCCCTCACGGGTCTCGAAGCACAGGTTCAGGCCATCAAAGGACGGGTAGCGCTCTTCCAGTTCGTCCACGACGCGCAGGCTTTGCAAATTGTGTTCGAAGCCGCCGCCGTTCGCCGCCAGCTCACTGGGCGGGAGGGCCTGCATGCAGGCGTTCAGCGCGTCCTGGCCTGCATGTCCGAAGGGTGTGTGGCCGAGGTCGTGGGCCAGCGCGATGGCTTCCACCAGATCTTCGTTGAGTTGCAACGACCTCGCGATGCTGCGCCCGAGCTGGGCGACTTCGAGCGAGTGGGTCAGGCGCGTGCGGAAGAGATCACCTTCGTGGTTCAGGAAGACCTGGGTCTTGTAGACCAGCCGGCGAAAGGCTGTGGAATGAATCACGCGATCCCGGTCGCGCTGGAAGGCGGTCCGCGTGGGCGCTTCGGGTTCGGGATGGCGGCGTCCCCGGCTGCGCGCAGGGTCACTGGCGTACGCGGCCAACCCTTGGACTGGCGGCTGCGGCACCCGCTCCATCAGGCCTGCACGCTGTCGGCGATGACCTGCGCCACCAACGCGTCGGGTGCGCTGCGCACCACCGCGCTGCCAGGGCGGTCTATGACCACGAACTTGATCTCACCCGCCTCCGATTTTTTATCAACCCGCATGAGCGCAAGGTAGCGCCCGAGATTGTCTTGGGTATCGAGCACTGGGGCCACCGTGGGCAGCCCCGCTGCCTGCACCAGGCGCGTGAGACGCTCGACAAACGCCGCGTCCACGCCGCCCAGCAGCTGCGAGAGCCGGGCCGCCATCACCATGCCGCAGCCCACCGCTTCGCCGTGCAACCAGGCTCCATAGCCCATGCCAGCTTCGATGGCGTGCCCAAAGGTGTGACCAAAGTTCAGGATGGCGCGCAGTCCGGCCTCCCGCTCGTCCTGCCCAACCACCCAGGCCTTGATCTCGCAGCTGCGCTTGACCGCATGGGCCAGCGCGGCGGGCTCGCGAGCCATCAGCGCATCGATGTTGGCCTCGATCCAGTCGAAGAAGACCATGTCGGCAATGGGTCCGTACTTGATCACTTCGGCCAACCCGGCGCTGAGTTCCCGTCGAGGCAACGTGGTGAGCGTGTCCAGGTCACACAGCACGCGCTGTGGCTGGTAAAAAGCCCCGATCATGTTCTTGCCCAGCGGGTGGTTGATG
Source organism: Polaromonas sp. (assembly GCA_013823505.1). The sequence continues at coordinate 64,380 of PNMH01000009.1, forward strand.
GCTGTCTTGCCACCGACCGACGAATCCACTTGCGCCAGCAGCGTGGTGGGCACCTGCACGAACGGCACGCCCCGCATGTAGCTGGCCGCTGCAAATCCCGTCATATCGCCAACAACGCCACCGCCCAGCGCAAACATCACCGTCTTTCGGTCACATCCGTTGGACAGAAGCGCATCAAAAATCAGGTTCAAGCACTCCCAGGTCTTGTGGGCCTCCCCGTCGGGAAGGCGCACCGTGTGGATCCTTGCATAGCGGGAAGCCAGCGCGCGCTCAATCCGCTGGGCATACAGGGGTGCGACAGTTTCGTTGGTCACGATCATGGCGCTGTGGGCGACAGGCAGCTCTGCGTAGCTTTCGGCAGCATCGAGCACGCCCGATCCGATGTCGATGGCGTAGCTGCGATCACCAAGGTCGATGTTCACGCGCTGGTGCGGGGGGAGATTGGCTTGGGGCGTCATGGGCACCGAGTTTATGCCCTGACCTGCGTCGACCCGCCGGTGGGGTTCAGGGTGGCGGGGGTGCTGCACCGGGCGCCACAACGCCCGCAAGCTCGAGCTGCATCACGATCATGCTCACCAACATGGATACCGACGGTCGGCCGGTTTCAATCACGAAATGTGCCGTCTCGCGGTACAGGGGATCGCGCACCGCATAGAGGTCCCGCAGCCGCTGAAGCGGATCTGCAACTTGCAGCAGAGGACGGTTGCGGTCATACCTCAGGCGGCGAAATACCTCTTCTGGTGTCGAGCGAAGGTACACAACGGACCCGCGCTGGTGGAGATGCTCCCGGTTCTCGGCACGCAGCACGGACCCGCCACCGGTCGACACAACGCAGGCAGGGCCAGCCGTGAGTTCATCAAGGACCGAGGCCTCAATGTCCCGAAAACGGTCCTCCCCTTCCCGCTCAAAGAACTCACGGATCGAACAGCCCAATCGCTGTTCAATCACGTGGTCAGTGTCAAAAAAGGGGAGTGAGATGCGGCGGGACAGTTGTCGACCCACCGTCGACTTGCCCGAGCCGGGCAAGCCGATCAGAAAACAGGATGTGGCGCTCAATTGATCGCAGATCGACCCAGCACGCGTGGTGTGATGAAGATGAGCAATTCCGACTTGTTGTTGATCCGCTCACGCGACTTGAACAGATTGCCCACGCCCGGCAGGTCTCCCAACAATGGCACTTTGTTCACCTGGTCTCGCTCGGTCTGCTCAAAGATGCCACCAATCACGACCGTTCCGCCGTTCTCCACCAGCACCTGGGTTTGCACATGCTTGGTGTTGATGGCGATACCGTCGGGGGTGGATTCACCACGGCTGTCCTTGTTGATGTCCAGATCCAGAATGATGTTGCCCTCGGGCGTGATCTGAGGCGTGACTTCCAGCTTCAGGTTGGCCTTGCGGAAGGCAATGGCCGTCGCACCGCTGGAGGTCGCCGTCTGGTAAGGGAATTCCGTACCTTGTTCGATCAGGGCCTTAACCTGATCGGCGGTGACCACGCGTGGGCTGGACACGATGCGGCCCTTGCCGTCGGATTCCAACGCCGAGATCTCCAAGCTCAAGAAACGCGATGCGTTCGGGCTGAACAACGACAGCGCATACGAAGCAGCCAGCGCATTGCTCGGGTTGGCGGGCAGGCTCACGAAGGGCTGCGATGTTTGCGTTGGGCCCGTGGACACGGCACCGTAAGTGGAGCCGAAATTGCCCTGCACCGCGTTGCCATTGACCGAACCCACACCGAAACCACGAACACCACCACCCAGACGCACACCCAGCGACTTGCCAAAGCTGTCGTCGGCTTCCACGATGCGCGCCTCGATGATCACTTGGCGAATCGGTATATCCAGCTTGGCAATCAGATCTTGAACCTGTTGCAGCTTGGATGGAATGTCGGTCACAAACAGCTGGTTGGTCCTTGGTTCGGAGATCACGCTACCGCGTTCAGACAAGATACGTGCGCTGCTGCCACCGCCACCGCCGCTACCTGAAGAGGTCAGTTGTGTGGCGATATCTACCGCTTTGGCGTAGTTCATCTGGAAGCCTTGCGTGCGCAACGCTTCCAGACTTTCGGTGGAGGCGCGGGCTTCAAGGTCCTGCTTCTCGCGAGCGGCGATCTCATCTTTGGGAGCAATCCACAGCACGTTGCCCGACTTGCGCATGCCCAGACCTTTGGCCTGAAGGATGATGTCCAGCGCTTGGTCCCATGGAACGTCTTTCAGACGCAAGGTGACCGAGCCAGTGACCGAATCGGAGGTCACCACGTTGAAGTTGGTGAAGTCGGCAATGACCTGAAGCAGTGATCGAACCTCGATGTTCTGGAAATTGAGCGAAAGCTTTTCGCCGTTGTAGCCAGGGCCTTGTGTCAACTTACTGGAGTCGATCTTCTGCTCGCGAATTTCGAGCACAAACTGGTTGTCACTCTGGTATGCGGAATGCTCCCAATTGCCCGTTGGAGCCACCACCATGCGAACACGGTCGCCTGCCTGTGATGTGGTCACGCTTTGCACCGGCGTGCCGAAATCGCTGACATCGAGGCGGCGGCGCAGGCCTTCGGGCAAAGAGGTCTTGAGAAACTCGACCACCAGGTTCTGGCCTTGCTGACGAATGTCGACGCCCACCTGGTTGTTGGCCAACTCGACGACCACACGACCGGCGTTGCCCACGCCACGGCGGAAGTCAATGTCGCGAAGCGATGAAACATCGCGGTTGCGGCTTTCAGAAAAGACCGCAGGAGGCGCTGCCGCCGCAGTGACCACTTCGGACCGCTGCAGCACCACCACCAAAGCGTTGCCTTCGATCTTGGTCTCGTAGGATGCAGCCTGTTTCAAGTTGATGACCACGCGGGTGCGGTCACCAGCCTGCACCACGTTGGCCGAACGGAGATTGCCCTCGTTGATGTCGACGGTGCTGCGGCCAATGGCGTTGGCCACACCCGGGAAGTCCAGCGCAATGCGCGCTGGCGCCTGGATCGTGAAGCCCGTCGGCACTGCAGCGAGAGGCTGGGCCATGTTGATGCGAATGACCTCCACACCGCCCTGCACACCTCCTGTCAACGACTGGATGGCATTCTGGGCCTGTGCCCACACGGTCGTGAACGCCATGCAAGCGACAACTGCGCCCTTGAGCAAGCCCCACTGCACGGAAGAAATCACGGTTGCCTTGTTTGGCTTGTTCATTTAGAAGATCCCTCTTGTAACTGCAACGCTGCGGGGCGCTCGGTCCATTCGCCGCCGGAGTCCTGCACGATCTCGCGCAGGATCACTTCGGTCTCTGAAATGCGGGTAACCCGGCCGTAGTTCTGGCCCAGGTAGTTGCCTGGCCTCACCTGGTACAGCAGGTTGTCGACTTTCACCAGCGCCACCAGCTGACCATCCCTGTTGAGACTGCCCACCAGGGACATGGTGTCCAGCGGGTAAGCCTCCAGAGGCTGCTTGCGCCGGTTGAGTTCGGGTTCGATCAATGCCGCGTTGACCACGGGAGCGGATTGACTTCCGCGCAAAACGCTCGTCAGTTTCTCCACACTGAATGGGGGCGTGGCACGCTCTCCCAAGTAAGCCTGGGGTTCAAATTTGGTGGGGGCTGGAATCGGTTGAACGGACGGCTTGATGCTGTTGCGTTCGCTCTGCATCCAGGCCTGCAATTCGTCCTGACCCGAAGAGGTACATGCAGACAAGAAGGCAATCGTGCCGACGCTGAGAAGAAGCTTGGTGCGGGAGAAAGTCATCACTTCTTGGCTCCCTGTGCCTTCTGCTGAAGGGCGATTTCTTCCTGATCCAGGTAGCGGAAGGTTTTGGCGATGCAATCCATCGTGAGAACGCCTTCGCGATTGGCAACGGGCGTCAATGTCAGGTTGTTGAGCGTCACGATACGGGAGAGGTTGGCGATGTCAGCCGCAAAAAGTCCGATGTCGTGGTAGGAACCCGTCACCCGCACTGAGATGGGCAACTCGGCGTAGTACTCCTTCACGCTGATCTGGCCCGGGCGAAACAGCTCGAACTGCAGACTGCGTCCCAAACCCGCCTGATTGATGTCCGACAGCAGGGCATCCATTTCAGCCTTGCTGGGCAGCTGCTTCTCCAACTGCGTGACGTACTGCTGCACTTGCTCTAGCTGCTTGCGCAATGCATCGAGGTTCACCGCTTGAATGGCCTTCTTTTTGTAGTCCTCGCGCAGTACTTGCTCGCGCGCTTTCTCCGCGATCAACTCTTCGTCGGAGTCTTTCAGCCATGCAAACCACAAACCTGCGATGACAGCGACACAAACGGCCACAAACAACAAATTCCGGGGCAGCCCGGGCCACTGTGAGGGATCGTTCGGGTCCAGCCCGGTGAACTGTCTTTTGAGTTTTTCCTGGACTTCCTTGAAGTCCACATTGATGCTGGGCGATTTGGCCATGAATGTATGCCCTCTGATCAGACCTTGCCCGGCGCGGCGGCAGCGCCAGCTGGGTTGGCGGGAGCACCATCGGCGGCGGAGGGGCGCTTCAGCGACACGCGCATGGCGAAGTTGAACACCCTGCGCTGATCGCGCGCGGTGACGGCCACGCTGGACGAAACGATCTCAATCAGCTCAGGTCGAGTCAACCAAGAGCTGCTGTTGCCCAGATTGCGCAACAAGTCCGAAACCCTCTCCTGGGACTGAGCCACGCCGTTGAGCAACACACTTTGACCCTCTTGCTTCATCGATTTGAGGTAGATCCCATCGGGCAGCTGAGCCACCAGTTCGTCAAGAAGATGCACCGGGATGTTGCGGTCGCTCTGCAGATCCTCGACAGCGGTTTGCCGAGCCCTCAACGAGGCGATTTCCCTTTGCAGACCGGCAATGTCCTTGATCTCGGCATCCAGGCGGGTGATCTCGGTTTGGAGAAAGGCGTTTCGATCCCGCTGCGTGGAAATCTGGCCTTGGTACCAAGTGAACACAGCGCCACAAATGATGCCGCCGAGCAGCGCAGACGCTCCCAGCTGAGTGAAGAACTGGTCCTTTTGTCGTTTGCGGGCTGCCTCACGGTGAGGCAGCAAGTTAATCAAGATCATTGGTAGAACCTCCGCAGCGCCAACCCGGTGGAGGTCAGATAGGAAGGTGCCTCGCGCGAAATCTTGCGGGCTTGAATGGAAGAGGCCATTTCCATCGCGTCAAACGGATTGATGACCATGCAGGCGAATGACGTCTGGTGCGTCACTGCCTCGGTCAATCCGGGCAAGGCTGCACTGCCACCAGCCAGCAGGATATGGTCGACCTTGTTGTACGGCGTGCTGGTGAAGAAGAACTGCAAAGCGCGACTCACTTCTTGCGCCATGCTTTCAATGAACGGGTCGAGCACGGCCGCCCTGTAATCATCTGGGAGATCGCCCGACCGCTTCTTGCCTTCGGCTTCATCGGCCGAAAACCCGTACTGGCGGACGATGAGTTGTGTCAGCTGCGCACCGCCAAAAGCTTGGTCGCGCTCGTACAGCACATCGTCGTTGCGCATGACCTGCATGCTGGTGGTCAACGCACCCACCTCAAACAGCGCAACCAGCGAGTCAATGCCTTGGTTGGGCAGCGTCTCGATCACGCGACCGGCTGCCATGCGGGATGCATACGACTCCACGTCCATGACCACGGGCTTGAGGCCTGCGGCCTCGGCAAGACCCTGGCGGTCCGACACCTTCTCCTTGCGCGAGGCGGCGATCAAGACCTCAACGTCGCCCACAGAGCTCGTGCTGGGGCCGATCACGCAGAAGTCCAGACTCACTTCGTCGAGCGAGAAAGGGATGTATTGGTTGGCTTCCGATTCGACCTGGGCCTCCAACTCCTTGTCGGAGAGACCTCCGGGGAGGATGATTTTTTTGGTGATCACAGCCGACGCCGGCAAAGCGAGCGCCACATTCTTGGTCTTGCTGCCGCTCTTGCGCACCACCCGACGCACTGCCTCGGCCACTTCATCGAATTTTTCGATGTTGCCGTCGGTGATCCAGCCGCGCTCCAACGGCTCCATGGCGCAACGCTCCAACACCAGATCACCGGATCGGTTGCGGGAAAGCTCAACCAGCTTGACGCTGGACGAGCTCACGTCAATGCCCAACATGGGCGCCGGTTCCCGGCTGAATAACGACCCCAATGAGATCAAGGTGACCCCCCGATATGATGACGCCCATGGGCGCCAGACTTAAGAATTCACTTGAATGCTAGCAGCAAGCTCTTTGTCCAGCAAAGAAATTTTGCCTTTGAGACAACTGGAAACGTTGTCAAAACCACACGTGAATGAGCCCCCTTGCCCGCTCGTCATGAACCGCTGCGCAGCAAGCTGCACAACAACTCACAATATGCCGACCGCGTAGGCTCAAGCCACTGAGCGCCATTTTTATAATCAGGCTTTGAGGCTCTGATCGACTGCATGTCCAACCAAGATACCCCCACCCCTTCGACGACTTCAAAGCCAGTATCTGCGGGCCGCACAGCACTGATCTGGATGGGACGCTTGGTGGTGGCTGTGGCCGGACTGGCGGCGGCAGGTGTTGTAAGCGTGCTGATGGCGGTGGGCATCGCCTTGGCAGTGGCCTATCCGAATCTGCCCGATGTGGCTGGGTTGGCTGACTACCGTCCCAAGCTGCCTTTGCGGGTGCTGACGACGGAAGGCCAGTTGATCGGGGAGTTCGGCGAGGAGCGTCGCAACCTGCTCACGATCAACGAAATCCCCGAGGTGATGAAAAACGCGGTTCTGGCCATCGAAGACGCCCGCTTCTTTGAACACAACGGCGTGGACTACCGCGGCATGATCCGGGCCGCGCTGGCCAACCTGCGGCAAGCCAAGAGCCAAGGGGCCTCGACCATCACCATGCAGGTCGCGCGCAACGTGTACCTGTCGGCTGAAAAGAGCTACACGCGCAAAATCTACGAGGTGCTGCTGACCTTCAAGCTGGAGCACATGCTCACCAAAGAGCAGATCCTCGAGATCTACATGAACCAGATCTTCCTGGGTCAGCGTGCGTACGGATTCTCATCGGCCGCTCAGGTGTACTTTGGCAAGGCGCTCAAGGACGTGACCATCGCAGAAGCGGCCATGCTGGCAGGTTTGCCCCAGGCGCCGTCGGCTTACAACCCGGTCCGCAACCCGCGGCGCGCGCGGGCTCGCCAGTTGCACATCATCGACCGCATGGTGGAGAACGGGTTCATCACTGCCGCGCAAGCCGAGGAAGCCAAGTCCGAAAAACTCAAGCTGCGCCCGGTGGGCAACGTGGCACAAGTGCATGCCGAGTTCGTGGCCGAGATGGTTCGCCAGTCCATCGTGACGCAATACGGCGAGGAGGCTTACACGCGCGGGCTGGTGGTCACCACATCCCTCAAGGCAGCCGAGCAGGAAGCCGCTTATCGCGCCGTGCGCATGGGCGTTCTGGAATATGAACGGCGCCAGTTTTACCGCGGCCCCGAGCTGTTCATTGATCTTCCGAGCGACAAGGCGGCGCTGGACGAGGCGGTTGACGATGCGCTGGCAGAACGACCCGACAACGACGACCTGCTCTCAGCGGTCGTGCTGGAGGCGGGGCCGAAGCGCGTGCTGGCGGTAAGGCAAGACGGCGAACCCTTCGAAATCACGGGAGAGGGACTCAAGCCTGTGCAGTCCGGGCTGTCGGACAAGGCGGGGCCCAACGTCAAAATCAGGCCTGGTGCGGTGATCAGGGTGGTGCAGACCGCCAACAACACATGGCGCATCACCCAACTGCCTGAGGTCGAGTCGGCTTTTGTGGCCATGGACCCTCGCACAGGCAAAGTGATTGCCTTGGTGGGTGGATTTGATTTTCAAAAGAGCAAGTTCAACCACGTGACGCAAGCGTGGCGCCAGCCGGGCTCCAGCTTCAAACCCTTCATTTACTCAGCCGCTCTGGAGAAAGGGCTGACGCCGATGACAGTGGTCAACGATGCGCCGTTGTTTTACAGCGCCGACGCGACTGGTGGCAAGCCCTGGGAACCCAAGAACTACGACGGGCAGTTTGAAGGACCCATGTCCGTGCGCCGCGCACTGGCCAAGTCGAAGAACATGGTCTCGATTCGCGTTCTGCAACTGGTGGGCACTCAGAGCGCACAGCAGTGGGTGGGGCGCTTTGGATTCGACATCGACAAGCATCCGCCCTACCTCACCATGGCGCTGGGCGCAGGCTCGGTCACGCCAATGCAAATGGCCGTGGGCTACGGCGTGTTCGCCAACGGCGGTTACCGCGTGGCGCCTACGCTGATCACGCGTGTCGCCGATCACAAGGGCAAGGTGCTCTTTGAGGCGACAGAGGCGCAATTGTCCGACGCTCAGCGCGCCATTGAACCGCGCAATGCCTTCATCATGAACAGCCTGCTGCAGGAAATCACCCGCTCGGGCACCGCAGCGCGGGCGCAAGCCACGTTGAAACGCACCGACCTGTATGGCAAAACCGGCACAACCAACGATTCCGTGGACGCATGGTTCGTCGGTTACCAGCCCACGCTGGTGGCTGCGGCTTGGGTCGGGTACGACACCCCACGCAACCTGGGCAGCCGTGAAACCGGCGGCGGCCTGAGCCTGCCGATCTGGATATCGTTCATGTCGCAGGCGCTCAAGGACGTCCCTGTGGCCACTTACACCCCGCCCTCCGGCGTGATCAATGTGGGTGGCGAGTGGTACTTTGAGGAGTTCACACCGGGCCACAGCGTCCACGGGCTGGGCTTGCAGGATCCTTGGCCAGGTGCGGTGGTACCGGAGTCCGACCCTGCCAGCGCACCCGCCGCGCCAGCTGCAGCACCCGTCGTGGAGGACCGGCGCGGCATTCTCGATCTGTTCAGGAATTGAATTTCAGCGCCTGGCCGGATTGCTCTGAAGCAAACCGGGACAAGTGAGCAAAGAACTCGCCCTGGCCTTTGGTGTCCATCCACGCGGCGCCGTCGTGGCGGTAGTGAAAACCGCCCGCGCGTGCCGCCAGCCAGACTTCCTGCAACGGCTTTTGCAGGTTGATGATGATCTGGCTGCCGTTGGCAAACGTCATCGTGATCATGCCGCCTACCCGCTGGTTGTCGACGTCGGTGTCGGTTTGATCGTTGATGCGATCACAGGCCAGCTCGATCGACCGCAGCAGCGATTCCGCCAGGTCTTGGTACTCGGTGTCGGTCATTACAATGGGTGCATGTTGAGAACGACACGCATTCTAGGCCGCCCCCCTTCACGCACACTGGGTGTGGGCATGGTGCTCGGCCTGTTGCTGCTGTCGGCCTGTGGGCAAAAAGGACCCCTCTACCTGCCCGCCGCAACCGTGACGCCGGCCAGCGCGAACACCACGCCCAACGCGCCCACCACGCCCGCCGGCACCGCGCCTCGCTGAAGGGCTGCGCGCCCCTGCCTGCCGGCCTTTGCCCCCTCCATCCGATTCCCTCCCCCAGCATGACCACCCTGCCCGGCCAGCCCACCAAGACCCTGCCCCCTTTCATTTCGTACCAGGCGGGCGAGCTTGTGATGGAGGGCGTGTCGCTCCAGCGGTTGGCTGTCGAACACGGAACGCCGCTGTTCGTCTACAGCCGCGCCGCCATGCTGGGTGCGCTGGCCGCCTACCAGCGGGGTCTGGCTGGGCGTTCACACCAGATCTGCTACGCCATGAAGGCCAATTCCACGCTGGGCATTCTGCAGACGCTGGTGCGCGCAGGCTGTGGTCTGGACATCGTCTCGGGTGGTGAACTCGAACGTGCGCTGGCTGCGGGTGTTGAACCCGGCAAGGTGATCTTCTCCGGCGTGGGCAAGACTCGCACCGAGCTGCGCCGGGCGCTGGAGGTCGGCATCGGCTGCTTCAACGTGGAGAGCCGCGCCGAGCTGGACGTGCTCGACGAAGTGGCCCGCAGCATGGGACAACGCGCGCCAGTGAGCGTGCGCGTGAACCCCAATGTGGACGCCCAGACGCATCCCTACATTTCCACGGGCCTCAAAGGCAACAAGTTCGGCATCGCGCACGAAGACGTGGTGGCCACCTACCAGCACGCGGCCGCGTGCGAAGGTTTGCGCGTGGTGGGCATCGACTGCCACATCGGCTCGCAAATCACGCAGACCGGACCTTACCTCGACGCGATGGACCGGGTGATCGACCTGGTGCAAAGCATCGAAGCCGCAGGCGTGCCGATCGAGCACATCGACTTCGGCGGCGGACTGGGCATCGACTACCACGGCGACACGCCGCCGCAGGCGGATGCCCTGTGGCAACAACTGCTGCAGCGCTTGGACGAGCGCGGTTTTGGCGACCGCAAAATCTTCATCGAGCCCGGGCGCTCACTCGTGGGCAACGCGGGGGTGTGCCTCACCGAGGTGCTCTACCAGAAGCCCGGCGAGCAAAAGAACTTCCTCATCGTGGACGCGGCCATGAACGACTTGCCGCGACCCGCCATGTACCAAGCCTTTCACCGCATCGTGGAAGTCTCGCCCCGCGCCGATTCGCCGGTCACCTGGGATGTGGTGGGCCCGGTGTGCGAGAGCGGCGACTGGCTGGGCCGCGACCGCGCATTGGCCGCGCAGGCGGGCGACCTGCTGGCCGTGCTGTCGGCGGGCGCCTATTGCATGAGCATGGCGAGCAACTACAACACGCGTGGCCGGGCCGCTGAAGTGCTGGTGGACGGCAACACCGCCACGTTGATCAGGGCGCGCGAATCGGCCGCCGATCAACTGCGCCTCGAGACCCTGCTGCCTCCGGTCTGATCTACTGCATCAAGCCGCGCGCGGCTTGGAAAGCCGCCGCCAGACCCGCCAGCCCAGCAAGGCTGCAAACAGCGCCGCGTAGACCGCGACTTCAGCGAAGTCGTTCTTGCCGCTGCGCATCCAGAAAAAATGCAACACCGCCAGCCCGGCGATGACGTACACCGCGCGGTGCAACAGCTGCCAGCGCTTTGAACCCATGGCGCGAATGACACGGTTGAATGAAGTAGCGGCCAGCGCCAACAAGAGCAGCCAGCCCAGAAAGCCCACCAGGATGAACGGGCGTTTGATCACATCGTCCACGATGCCGGGCACGCTGAACTCCATGTCGAACCATGCGTAGGCGAGCAGGTGCATGCAGGCGTAGAAGAACACGAACAGCCCCACCATGCGGCGCAACCGCGCCAGCGCCACCCAACCAGTCACGGTCCGCAGAGGCGTGATGACCAAGACCAGCACCAGGAAACGGATGGTCCAGTCGCCCAGCGAGCGGATCAAGGCCTCGGCCGGGTTCGCACCAAGCTGGTTGGCAAACGCCGCCCAGACCAACCAGGCGAATGGCAGCAAGGCCAGCAGAAAGCCGACGGGTTTCGCGGCGCGGTGGCCGAGCCAGCGGTTGATGCGCGAGCCCGCTGGGCGCGACCCAGCCGGCATCCCGGACGCGCGAATCGTCGCCATCAGAAGAACTTGCGCAGATCCATACCCGCGTAGAGCTGACCCACCTGTGGCTCGTAGCCGTTGAACATCTGCGTCTGACGTCGCTTGGCAAACAGGCCGCCCTCTTCGCCGATCCGGCGCTCGGTGGCCTGGCTCCAGCGTGGGTGCGAGACCTGCGGGTTCACGTTGGAATAAAAGCCGTATTCCTGCGGCGCCGCGCGGTTCCAGGCGGTGCGCGGCTCCTTGTCGGTGAAGCGGATCTTCACGATCGACTTGCCGCTCTTGAAACCGTACTTCCATGGCACCACCAGACGCACGGGGGCGCCGTTCTGGTTGGGCAGCAACTCGCCATACATGCCGAAGGCCAGAAGCGTGAGTGGGTGCATGGCTTCGTCCAGCCGCAAGCCTTCCACGTAAGGCCACTCCAGCACATTCGAATTCAAACCGGGCATCTGCTTGTTGTCGGCCAGCGTCACGAACTCCACAAATTTCGCGCTGCCTTGCGGCTGCACCTGTTTGATCAGTTCAGCCATCGAATAACCGACCCACGGCACCACCATCGACCAGCCTTCAACACAGCGCAAGCGGTAGATGCGCTCTTCCATCGGGCTGAGCTTGAGCAATGCGTCCAGGTCAAAGGTGCCCGGCTTGTTCACCAGGCCCTCGACAGCCACCGTCCAGGGTCGTGGCTTGAGCGTCTTGGCGGTGACCACCGGGTCCGACTTGTCGGTACCGAACTCGTAGTAGTTGTTGTAGGTGCTGGCGTCGTCGTACGAGGTCAACTTCTCCACCGTGGTGGCGCCGGGCACGCCGGATGCCTTTCCGGGCAGCGGCAGCAGCTTGCCTGGACGAGGCGTGGTGCCGGCGGACTGCGCCCACGCATCCTGGGTCGCCAGCGAAGCCACGCCGCCCACAGCGGCTGCCGTGAAGGCGCTGCGCTGCAGCCATTGCCGTCGGTTCTGGTAAGCCGCCTTGGCCGTGATTTCGCTGGGGAACAGGTGATTGAAGCCGTCTTGGGAGGTGCGGATGAGCATGGGGCGGTCCTGGTCTGTGCAACGCCCTGCGCGGAAGATGCCGCACAGGACTTGCTGTAGGTCGTCGGACAGCCGCGATTCTTACAAAGTTCCAGCGCGAGATGCGCCAGCCCGTTCGCTTGACCCCAACCCGGGGATCAGAGTTCGCCGTAGCTGTGCAGGCCTGACAGGAACATGTTCACGCCGAGAAACGCGAAGGTCGTGACAGCGAGACCCACCAGCGCCCACCAGGCCGCCACGGTGCCGCGCAGGCCCTTCATGAGACGCATGTGCAACCAGGCCGCGTAGTTCAACCAGACGATCAGCGCCCAGGTTTCTTTCGGGTCCCAGCTCCAGTAACCACCCCAGGCCTCGGCCGCCCACAGGGCGCCCAGCACGGTTGCGATCGTGAAGAAGGCGAAGCCCACCGCGATGGCCTTGTACATCACGTCGTCCAGCACCTCGAAGCTGGGCAGGCGCTCGGCGATGCGTTTGCGGCCGAACATGATGGCCGCCACGATGAGGGCCGAAACACCGAAGTACACAAACCAGTAGCTGCCACCCTTCTCAGCCGCCGACTGGCGGAACACGATGGGCTCCAGACACAGCACCAGACCCAGAATCCACAGGGGCGCGAGCTTGTACCAGCGGGTTTCGTTGGCGCTCTGTTTGATCAGGTAGGCAAAGGCCAGCATGGCCGCGATCGCG
>PNMH01000010.1 GCA_013823505.1 Polaromonas sp.
CGCAGCTGCTTGTACCCCTGGAACAGACCGCAGTCGACCAGCAGGCTCTGGCCGTCGTGCTCGACCAGGTACTTGGAGCCGGTGACGGTGCCGGCGCCGCCGAGAAATCGGATGTGTACGCTCATGCAGGGCATCTTACGCCCCGCTCTTTGATCACTCAGTTCAGGGCCGCATCGAGGAGCAACATGAAGATGAAGCCCGCCAGCAGCGTGGCCGTGGCCATGGTCTCGAACCCGTTGCGGTGCGTCTCGGGAATGATTTCGTGGCTCACCACGAACAGCATCGCGCCCGCCGCAAGCGCCAGCCCCAGTGGGTAGAACACCGGCACGCTGCCCAGCACCGCCAGCCCGACGATGGCACCCAGCGGCTCGGCCAGGCCGGTGAGCGCGGCCACGCCCCAGGCCTGCGTCGCGCTGCGGCCCAGGGTGCGCAAGGCCATGGCAACGATCAGGCCTTCGGGCATGTTCTGCAGGCCGATGGCCAGGGCCACGGAAGCGCCTGCCTGTGCGCCACCCGCACCGTCCACCCCGGCGTAGGCCGCACCCACCGCCAGGCCTTCGGGCACGTTGTGAATGAGGATGGCCAGCACCATCAGCTTGGCGCGTTGCACCGCGGCGTTGTCGGGCTGAGCGCCCCAGGCCCCGGTGTGGCCGAGCGCTGCCGGCGGCAGCACCGCGTGTTCGTGCGGCGTGAAGCGGTCGATCGCGAGCATCAGGCCCATGCCCAGCATCAGGCCCACACCGCTGAGCGCGGCGGCGCCCGTGGCCGCGCCGGTCATGCCGGCCAGCAGCGTGCGTCCGGCCTCCAGTGAGGGCAACAGCAGGGCAAAGATGGCGGCGGCCAGCATGATGCCGGCCGAGAACGACATCAGCGCGGCTTCTTGCAGCTTGCTCACCCGCTGCACCAGAAACACCGGCAATGCGCCCACGGCGGTGGCCACCGCAGCCAAAAGGGAGGCCTGCACACCGGCGGCCATGGCGCTGCCGTTGTCGGCGGCGGTCCACCAGGCGCGGGTGGGTGCCCAGAAGGTGCTGAGCGCGGCCAGGCCCGCCATCACCAGCAGGCCTGCGCCGAGCGCGAGCAGTGTGTTGCGCAACGCGTGGGGGGGCACCTGCAGATCGAATTCCTGCAGTTGGGCCCAGACGGGGCGGACTTGTCGAATGAGGGCTGTCATGGGGTGCCTGCGGGTGGTCTCGGAAGTCGAGAGTTTGACAAAAACTATCGATTCATGCCAATCGATGTTGGCAATGAGGGGGATAGGGGCGCGGGCGCGAGCCCGATACAGTGCGGGAGCACCCTCGAGAGCACCACCACAGGAGAGGATCCACATGAAACCGCGCAGCCGAGTCCGAACCCTGGCGATGGCCTTGGGGCTGTTGGCCGTGCTGCTGGCCGTTCCCGCCGCGCTGGTGTCGGCCTGGGCTTGGACCAAATCCCGCATGCCGTACAACGAAGAGGGCCAGCACTTCGACGGACTGGTGGTTCACCACGCGGGCAGCGAGTACGTGTACGCGGCGTTGGCCTTGGTGCTCTGGCTGCTGGTGGGCCTGGCGATTTGGGGCGCTCGCCGCGCGCAGCAGCGCTAGGCGGCACACCCCAAGAAAAAAGCGACGCCGTGACGTCGCTTTTTTCCTGGGGGAGACCGCATTCAGCTGAAGAACGACTTCGCTTTCTCGAACCAGCCCTTGTCGTTCGGGCTGTGCTTGTGGCCGCCCTTCTTGAAGGACTCGTCCAGCTCCTTGAGCAGCTTGCGCTGGTGTTCGGTGAGCTTGATCGGGGTCTCCACCGCCACGTGGCAGTACAGGTCGCCGGGGTAGCTGCTGCGCACGCCCTTCACACCCTTGCCGCGCAGGCGGAAGGTCTTGCCGCTTTGCGTGCCTTCAGGCAGGTCGATGGTGGCCTTGCCCGCGAGCGTGGGCACGTCGATTTCACCGCCGAGCGCGGCCACCGTCATGCTCACCGGCACTTGGCAATGCAGGTCGTCGCCCTCGCGCTCGAAGATGTCGTGCTTGCGCAGGCGCACTTCGATGTAGAGGTCGCCCGACGGTCCGCCGTTCTGGCCAGGTTCGCCGTTGCCGGTGCTGCGGATGCGCTGGCCGTCGTCGATGCCGGCGGGGATCTTGATCTCCAGCGTCTTCTGCTTCTTGATCTTGCCCTGGCCGTGGCAGCTGGGGCAGGGCTCGGGGATGATCTTGCCGGTGCCGCTGCACTGCGGGCAGGTTTGCTGCACGCTGAAGAAACCCTGGCGCATCTGCACCGAACCCTGGCCGTGGCAGGTGCTGCAGGTCTTCACACTGGTGCCCGGCTTGGCACCGGTGCCACTGCAGGTTTCGCAGTCGTCCCAGCTCGGAATGCGGATCTGCGTTTCCTTGCCGCCGGCCGCTTCTTCAAGCGAGATCTCCATGGCGTACGACAGGTCGGCACCCCGGTAGACCTGGCGGCCGCTGCGCTGGCCACGGGCGCCACCGAAGATGTCGCCAAAGATGTCGCCGAACGATTCGGAGAAGCCGCCAAAGCCTTCGGCGCCTGCCGCACCGCCGCGCAGGTTCGGGTCCACACCGGCGTGGCCGTACTGGTCGTAAGCCGCCTTCTTCTGCGGGTCGGACAGCATCTCGTAGGCCTCTTTGGCCTCCTTGAAGCGCTCTTCCGCCGCCTTGGCCGCATCGCCCTGGTTGCGGTCCGGGTGGTGCTTCATCGCCAGCTTGCGATACGCCTTCTTGATCTCGTCGTCGCCGGCGTTCTTGGGCACGCCCAGCACTTCGTAAAAATCGCGTTTAGCCATGGTCTTTGGGGAACAGTCCCTGGGGTTCGGTTGGAACACAAACGCCGCGGCAGGTTGCCCTGACGCGGCGGATGATCAAAAGCGCTCAGTCGATCAGGACTTCTTCACTTCCTTGACTTCGGCGTCGACCACATCGTCGTCGTTCGCCTTGCTGTTGCCTTGCTGTGCACTCTCGGCGCCGGCGGTGGCGGCCTGTTCGGCCTGCGAGGCGGCGTACACCTTCTCGCCGAGCTTCTGGCTGGCGGTCATCAGCGCTTCGGTCTTGGCTTCAATGGCTTCCTTGTCCTCGCCCTTGGCCGCTTCTTCGGCGTCTTTCAAGGCGGCTTCAATGACTTCCTTCTCGGCGGCTTCGAGCTTGTCGCCGTGTTCGCCCAGGCTCTTCTTCACGCTGTGCACCATGGCCTCGGCCTGGTTGCGTGCCTGCACGAGTTCGACCTTTTTCTTGTCGTCGGCGGCGTTGAGCTCGGCGTCCTTCACCATCTGCTGGATCTCGGCTTCGGACAAGCCCGAGTTCGCCTTGATGGTGATCTTGTTTTCCTTGCCGGTGCCCTTGTCTTTCGCGCCCACGTGCAGGATGCCGTTGGCGTCGATGTCGAACGACACTTCGATTTGCGGCATGCCGCGCGGCGAAGCGGGGATGCCTTCGAGGTTGAACTCGCCCAGCAGCTTGTTGCCGGATGCGATTTCACGCTCGCCCTGGAACACCTTGATGGTCACGGCCGGCTGGTTGTCTTCGGCGGTCGAGAAGGTCTGCGCGAACTTGGTCGGGATCGTGGTGTTCTTCTGGATCATCTTGGTCATGACGCCGCCCATGGTCTCGATGCCGAGCGACAGCGGGGTCACGTCGAGCAGCAGCACGTCCTTGCGGTCGCCCGAGAGCACCTGGCCCTGGATGGCGGCACCCACGGCCACGGCTTCGTCGGGGTTCACGTCCTTGCGTGGCTCCTTGCCGAAGAACTCTTTCACCTTCTCCTGCACCTTGGGCATGCGGGTCATGCCGCCGACGAGGATCACGTCGTGGATGTCGGAGGCGCTGATGCCGGCGTCCTTGATGGCCATGCGGCAGGGCGCAATCGTGCGTTCGATCAGCTCTTCCACCAGGGCTTCGAGCTTGGCGCGCGTGAGCTTGATGTTCAGGTGCTTGGGGCCCGACGCATCGGCGGTGATGTAGGGCAGGTTCAGGTCGGTCGCGGCTGAGCTGGAGAGCTCGATCTTGGCCTTCTCGGCGGCTTCCTTCAGGCGCTGCAGGGCGAGCACGTCTTTCGACAGGTCAACGCCTTGTTCCTTCTTGAACTCGCCAATGATGTAGTCGATGATGCGCTGGTCGAAGTCTTCGCCGCCCAGGAAGGTGTCGCCGTTGGTGGAGAGCACTTCAAACTGCTTCTCGCCATCGACGTCGGCGATCTCGATGATGGACACGTCGAACGTGCCGCCACCCAGGTCGTACACAGCGATCTTGCGGTCGCCCTTTTCCTGCTTGTCCAGGCCGAAGGCCAGGGCCGCGGCGGTGGGCTCGTTGATGATGCGTTTCACATCGAGGCCGGCGATGCGGCCGGCGTCTTTGGTGGCCTGGCGCTGCGCGTCGTTGAAGTACGCGGGCACCGTGATCACGGCCTCGGTCACCGGCTCGCCCAGGTAGTCCTCGGCGGTTTTCTTCATCTTGCGCAGGATGTCGGCACTGACCTGCTGGGCAGAAATCTGTTTGCCGCGCACTTCCACCCAGGCGTCGCCGTTGTCGGCTGCCACGATGGAGTAGGGCATCAGGTTGATGTCCTTCTGCACTTCCTTCTCGGTGAACTTGCGGCCGATCAGGCGCTTGATCGCGTACAGCGTGTTGCGCGGGTTGGTCACGGCCTGGCGCTTGGCCGAGGCGCCCACCAGCACTTCGCCGTCTTCCTGGTAAGCCACGATCGACGGCGTGGTGCGTGCACCTTCCGAGTTCTCGATCACCTTGGTGGTGTTGCCTTCCATGATGGACACGCACGAGTTGGTGGTGCCCAGGTCAATGCCGATGATTCGTCCCATGTTGTGACTCCGTGTAGAAAAAAATTGTTGAAAACGATGTGGATGAGGTGTGGATAAGTCGGGCGCTTTTCAAGAGCGCGACCGCACCGAATGCTTATTTGGGGGCGGTGACCGTGACCAGGGCCGGGCGCAGCACGCGGTCGGCGATGGAGTAGCCCTTTTGCAGCACGGCCACCACGGTGTTGGGCTCCTGCTCTGCCGGCACCATGCTGATGGCCTGGTGCTGGTGGGGGTCGAACTTCGTGGAACTCGCGGGGTTGATCTCCAGCACGCGGTGGCGCTCCAGCGCGCTCTTGAGCTGCTTGAGCGTGGCTTCGGATCCTTCGCGCAGCTGCTCGCGCGTGGCTTCGGTGATGGACAGGCCCGCTTCCAGGCTGTCGGCCACCGGCAGCAGGCTTTCGGCAAAGCTTTCCACCGCGAACTTGCGCGACTTGCTGATTTCTTCTTCGGCGCGGCGGCGGGTGTTTTCGGCCTCGGCCTTGGCGCGCAGGAACTGCTCGGCCAGATCGGCGTTCTGCGCCTTGAGCGTGGCGACTTCGTGGGTCAGGGCATTCATGGCCTCGGCCTCGGCCAAAGCCGCGGCTGCCATGGCCTCTTCGGGGCTCATGGGCGCGGGCTGGTCCGGGGCAGCGTTGTCGGCGGGCTGGTGGTCTTGGCTCATGGAAGTGAATGGAAAAGTTCGTGAAAAGGGTCGGCAACGCAGGCCGTAAGCGATCACATGGGGGCTAAGGGCCCGGTTTCAAGGAGGCGACAGGCGTTTTGCGGGCCGGGGCCCACAATCGGCCCTCTTCCAACTGGCCCACAACAGACGACACAACAGGTTGAACCCATGAAACTCTTTCGCCATGGACCCGCCGGCGCTGAAAAGCCCGGTCTGATCGACGCCAGCGGCACGCTGCGCGACCTCTCGGGGGTGGTGGCCGACATCCACCCGGCCACTCTGGGGCGTGATTCTATGGCCCGGCTCGCCGCGCTCGACCCGACCGGCCTGCCCGCCGTGCCCCCGGGCACCCGCTTCGGCGCCTGCGTGGGCGGTGTGGGCAACGTCATCGGCATCGGCCTGAACTACGCCGACCACGCGGCCGAGGCTGGCCTCAAGGCCCCGGGCCAGCCCATCGTGTTCAACAAGCACAGCGGCGCCATCTGCGGACCCAATGACGATGTGTGGCTGCCCCCGGGCGCGCAAAAGCTCGACTGGGAGGTCGAACTGGGCATCGTGATCGGCCGGCGCGCCTTCCACGTGAGCGAAGACCAGGCCCTGGACTTCGTGGCCGGCTTCTGCCTGGTCAACGACGTGTCCGAGCGCGCCTACCAGATGGAATATGAAGGCCAGTGGGCCAAGGGCAAGAGCTACCCCACGCACTGCCCCATCGGCCCCTGGCTGATCACGCCCGACGAGCTGGGCGACTCGCAGGATGTGGACCTGTGGCTGGACGTGAACGGCGAGCGCCGCCAGACCGGCAACACCCGCACCATGATCTTTGGCGTGAAGACCATCGTGAGCTACCTCTCGCGTTTCATGGCCTTGCAGCCCGGCGACGTGATCCCCACCGGCACGCCACCCGGTGTGGGCATGGGCCACAAGCCGCCGATGTACCTGAAGGCGGGCGACGTGGTCAGTCTGGGTGGGCGGGCTCTGGGCGAGCAGCGCCAGACCGTGGTGGCCAGCCCTGGCGCCTGATCAGGCGCCCGGCTGATGCGGTGCGGCGCTGGCGGAGGCGCGCGCCTGCTGGTGCGCCCATTTGCCGGCGAACTGCTGCACGTCGCTGAGGCGGCGAGCCAGTTCAGCGCCCTGCGTGGTGAGCCGGTAGCCGTGGCCGCTGTGGTCCACCAGGCGCGCCGCGCGCAGTTCCTTGATGCGGGTGTTCAAGGTGTTGGGGGTGACGCCGCCCACGCTGTCCTGCAGCAGGCGGAAGGTCTGGGGGTGGCCGTCGGAGAGTGCCCAGATCACCCGCATGGCGTAGCGCGATTCGAGCAGGTCGAAGAGCTGGATCACGGCAGCGTTGTCTTTGGCACTCATGCGGATTCTCCTGGGAGGCCTGGCGAAAGCCCGAAAGAGAACTATAGGGACGAAGGTGCGTTGCTACCAGTTTGCTAGCTGCGTGCGCTGCAGCAATGTGGCGCAAAGAACGACGCTACGGATTTACCCGGATTGTCAGGCGCCCTGGCGCCGGTAGACCTTGCGCAGCAAGGTGGTGAGCGTCTGCAGTTCGGCCGGGGTGAGCGCGTGCGTGGCTTCCTGCTCCAGATCGGTTGCTGTCTTCTGCGCCTGGATGTGCAGGCGCTGCCCGGCCAGGGTCAGGTGCAGGCCTTGGGCGCGGCGGTCGGTGGGGTGGGGCTGGCGCTCGATCAGGCCGCGCTTGTGCAACGCCTTCACCATGCCCACCAGGTTGGGCGGCAGGATGTCGAGCGCCGCACAGATCTGGCGCGAAGTCACACCCGGGTTGTGTGCAATGACGGTGAGCACCGAGAAGTCCACCGGGCGCAGGTCAAAGGGCGCCATGCGGCGCAAGAAGAGCGCAATGATGGTGAGCGCGGCACGCCGTGCGTTGTAGCCCAGCAGCGTTTCCAGGTACGAGGTGTCGACCTCGGGTGCATCGCCCGTTGCGTTGCCCGTGGCGCCATCACCCAGCAGGCTTTCGCTGGTGTCCTTTTTGCGCGGCCCGCGGGGGCGGCGCATGGCGTTGGCGGTGGAGGTCTCGGGCATGGGGTCAGAGCATAGCCGGGGCGCTCTGTCCGGTCGTCAACGTGGTGCGCATCATCGCCATGCGCATCTCGAGTTCGGGCCAGACCCAGCGCCAGAACGCGGCCTGCGCGGTGGCATCGGCGTGGGATGCGGTGGCCAGGCGGTCCCAGGCCCAGGCCATCAGCAGCAGCGCCACGGCGCGCAGGAAATCGTCGGCCAGCCAGAAGGGCTGGTCTGGCGCCGCGCCCGGTTCGCTGATTTGTGGCAACAGCTGCTCGCGCACGAAGTCGCCGAAGGCTATCAGCGCTTGCCGGGTGCGGGGGCTTTGCCCGGGTTCGGCGGCGAGCTCGGCGAGCAGGCTTTGCAGGGCCGCTGCGCCGTCGGGCAGTGTCTTGCGCACCAGCAGGTCGATCGCCTGGATTTCGTTCGTGCCCTCGTAAATCATGGCCACGCGCGCGTCGCGCACGTGTTGCTCGACGCCCCATTCGCGCACGTACCCGTGCCCGCCGAACACCTGCAGGCAGGCGCTGGCGCCGCTGAAGGCCTGCTCGGTCCAGGCGGACTTGAGCACCGGTGTGACCAGGCTGCACCAGCGCGCGGCGGCTTCGCGCCTGGCGGCGTCGGGGTGGTGTTTCTGCGTGTCAAGCTCGAGCGCAGTGCGGTAAGCGATCACACGACCAGCGTCGATCCAGGCGCGTTGTGTGGCCAGGATGCGCTGGATGGCGGGGTGCAGGGCGATGAGATCGGCTTGACCGGCCTTGCTGCTGCTGCCGGGTGCGCGCATCTGGCGGCGTTCCTGCGCGTAGGCGTTTGCCTTCTGCCATGCGGCGTCGAGCAGGCCGATGCCTTGCAGACCCACCAGCAGGCGGGCGGCGTTCATCATCACGAACATCGCGTTCAGGCCCTTGCCGGGTTCGCCCACGATCGAGGCGGTGGCCTCGTCGAAGCGCAGCACGCAGGTGGGGCTGGCGTGGATGCCCATCTTTTCTTCGATGCGCTCGCAATGGACGCCGCTGCGGCTGCCGTCCTCGTGAAACTTGGGAACGAGGAACAACGACAGGCCCTTGGGCCCGGGCGGGGCATCGGGCAGGCGCGCGAGCACCAGGTGCACGATGTTGTCGGTGAGATCGTGTTCGCCGCCGGAGATGAAGATCTTGGTGCCGCTGAGCGCATAGCGCCCGTCGGCCAATGGCACGGCCTTGGTCTGCACCAGGCCCAGGTCGCTGCCGGCGTGGGGCTCGGTCAGGCACATGGTGGCCAGCCACTCGCCGCTGGCGAGCTTGTTGAGGTAACGCGCCTTCAAGGCATCGCTGCCGTGGTGGCGGATGCATTCGTAGGCGCCGTGCAGCAGCCCGGGCGCCATGGTCCAGCCGTGGTTGGCTGCGTTCAGCTGCTCGTGCAGCACCGCCTCCACCACCGTGGGCAGCCCCTGGCCGCCGTCATCGACCGCGCAGGCCACCGAAGGCCAGCCCGCCTGCCAGAAGGCCTGGTAGGCATCGCGAAAACCCGGCGGCATGGTGACCGCGCCCGCCTTCCACTGCGCGCCGATCTCGTCGCCACTGCAGTTGAGCGGCGCCACCACCTCGCCCACGAACTTGCCGGCTTCTTCGATCACCTGGGTGAGCAAGGCGGTGTCGGCGTGTTCGGCCATGGCGGGCAGCTCGGCCAGGCGCTCGTGCGCGCGCAGCACCTCGAACAGCACGAAGGCGTGGTCGGCTGCGCGGGGCTGGTAAGCGTTCATGTGGTGACTGCCTTGCGGGCGCTGCCCAGGTAGGTCTCGATCACGCGCGGGTCGCTGGCGAGTTCGCTGGCCGGGCCCTGTGCGCTGAGCTCGCCCATCTCCAGCACATAGCCGTGGTCGGCCACCTGCAGCGCGGCGCGCGCGTTCTGCTCCACCAGCACGATGGTCACGCCGGTCTGGCGCAGCCGTTCGATGATGGAGAAGATCTCGCGCACGATCAGCGGCGCCAGACCCAGGCTGGGCTCGTCGAGCATGAGCAGATCGGGGCTGGACATGAGCGCGCGGCCCACGGCGAGCATCTGGCGTTCACCGCCCGAGAGTGTGCCGGCCAGTTGCAGCCGGCGCTCCTGCAGGCGCGGGAAGATGGCGTACACGTCATCGAGCTTGCTGCGCCATTTCGCATTGCCGAGGCGCATCTGGCGAAAGCCGCCGAGCAGCAGGTTGTCTTCCACCGGCATGGTGCCGAAGAGTTCGCGCTTCTCGGGCACCAGCGCCATGCCGTTCATCACGCGCTCTTCGAGCGTGAGCGTGGTGATGTCCTGGCCGCGAAACAGGATCGTGCCCTGGCCGGGCAGGATGCCCATGAGCGTGTTGAGCAGGGTGGACTTGCCCGCGCCGTTGGGGCCGATGACGGTGATCACGCCGCCGGGCTGGACCTCGATGTCGATGCCGTGCAGCACCTCGGCGCGGCCGTAGCCCGCGCGCAGGCCCTTGACTTGAAGAATGGGTGGGTTCATTTCAATGCTCCGTGCCGAGGTAGGCGGCGCGCACCTTCGGGTCTTGCTGCACCTGCTCGGGCGGTCCCTGCGTGAGCAGGGTGCCGAACTCCATCACCACCAGGTGGTCGCAGATCTGCATCACCAGGTCCATGTCGTGTTCCACCAGCAGGATGCTCATGCCCTCGCCCTTGAGCTGGCGCAGCACGCCGCCCAGGGCTTGCTTCTCCTGGTGGCGCAGGCCGGCGGCGGGCTCATCCAGCAACAGCAGGGTCGGGTCGGCGCAGAGGGCACGCGCGATTTCCATCAGGCGCTGCGGGCCCATCGCCAGGTTGCCGGCCTGCTCGTGCAGGTAGGCGCCCATGCCGATGCGTTCCAGCTGGCGCTGCGCTTCGCGGAACAGTTGCTTTTCTTCCGCACGGTTGGTGCGCAGCATGGCCGGCAGCACTCCTTTGCGCCCGCGCGTGTGCGCGCCCAGCGCCACGTTTTCCAGCACCGTCATGTCCGGAATCATCTTCACGTGCTGGAAGGTGCGCGCCATGCCCAGCTGCGCAATGGCGCGCGAGGGCTTGCCGACGATGTTGCCGCCCTGGAACTGCACCGCGCCGCTGGTGGCGGGCAGCACGCCGGTGATGAGGTTGAAGGTGGTCGACTTGCCCGCGCCGTTGGGTCCGATGAGACCCACGATCTGGCCGGCGTGGATCTGGAAGCTGATGTCGTTCACCGCGACCAGACCACCGAACTGCATGCGCGCCTTCTGCACGTCGAGCACCAGCGCGCCGGTGGCGGGTTTGGCGCGCTCGGGCAGGGCGGTGGCGTCGGCCCAGTCCACCTTGCGCGGTGCCTTGGGCAGGTGCCGGCCCACGAGCGACCACAGGCCGTCCGGCAGGTACTTGAGCACCACCACCAGCGCGATGCCGAACACGATCACCTCGTAGCTGCCGCTGGTGCCGATGAGCTTGGGCAGCAGCACCTGCAACTGGTCTTCGAGCACGCGGATCAGGCCGGCACCGACGATGGCGCCCCACACGTGGCCCACGCCACCGATCACCGCCATGAACAGGTACTCGATGCCCATCTTCAACCCGAAGGCCGAGGGGTTGACCGTGCGCTGGAAGTGCGCGAGCAACCAGCCGGCAACCGAGGCGAACACGGCGGCCAGCACGAAGATGGTGACCTTGTAGCGGAAGGTGCTGATGCCCATGGCCTCGGCCATCTGCGAGCCGCTCTTGAGCGAACGGATGGCGCGGCCTGCCCGCGAGTCCAGCAGGTGCAGCATCGAGGCCACAAACGCCAGCAGAATGACCCAGGTGAGCACGAAGAAGGCGCGGCCCTGGCCGATGTCGAAGTCACCGATGGACAGGCTCTTGATGCCGAGCAAGCCGTCGTACTTGCCCAGTGCATCGAGGTTGCCCATGAGGTAGTAGAGCGACAGGCCCCAGGCGATGGTGGCCAATGGCAGGTAGTGACCCGACATGCGCAGCGTCATCAACCCCACCAGCAAGGCGCTGCCCGCCGTGAGGCCCATGCCGATGAACAGGGTGATCCAGGGCGAGAGTCCGGTGTTGAGCGTGAGCCAGGCCGTGGTGTAGGCGCCGATGCCCACAAACGCCGCCTGGCCGAACGAGGTGAGGCCGCCCACGCCAGTGAGCAGGATCAGGCCGAGCACGGTCATGCTGTACATGCCGATGTAGTTGAGTTGGGCGATCCAGAAGTCGGGCAGGGGCAGCACGACGGTCAAGGGAATCGCCAGGGCCAGGATCAGCAGGCCGAGGTTTTGCAGTTTCGGCATGTCAGTGGTCCTCGTCGGAATGTTTGCTGCTCAGGGACCTGAACAGCAGGACGGGGAGGATGAGGGTGAAGACGATCACTTCCTTGAAGGCGCTGGCCCAGAAGGAGCCAAAGGCCTCGATGACGCCCACGCCCAATGCCGCGACCAGCGCACCGGGGTAGCTGGCCAGACCGGCAGCCACCGCGGCCACGAAGCCCTTGAGGCCGATGAGGAAGCCCGAGTCGTAGAACACGGTGGTGGTCGGGCCGATCAAGAGGCCCGAGAGCGCACCGATGAAGGCCGCCATGGTCATGGTGAGCTGACCCGAAGCCTGCGACGAGATGCCCATGAGGCGCGCGCCGGTCCGGTTCACCGCGATGGCGCGCAGGGCTTTTCCGCGCAGCGAGCGCTCGAAGTACAGCCACAGCATGACGATGAGCGCCACCGTGGCGGCAAAGGTGATGATGGCCTGCCCGGACAGCATGACCGGGCCGATGGTGAAACGCTGGTCCCAGAACGCCGGGTTGCGGAAGCCCTCGGCGCCGAAGAACAGCAGACCCAGACCGGTCATGGCGAAATGCACGCCCACCGAGACGATCAACAACACCAGCGGCGTGGCGCTCTCCAGCGACTGGTAGGCCACGCGGTAGACCAGCGGGCCGTACACCGTGACCACCGCCACGCTGAGCGCAGCCTGCACCCAGATCGGGAAATTCTGTGGCGCGGCCCAGATGGCCACGACGGAGACCAGCACCGGCAGCACCAGCGTGCGGCCTGCGGCCTTGAAGGCGATCGAAGCCTTGCCGTGATGGCGCCAGCGTTCGGCCAGTTCCATCAGCGCGGCGACACCGGCCAGCAGCAACAGCAGCCACACGGTGCCGGGCACCTTGCCGGTTTGAAAGATGGCCAGGGTGAGCGCGCCATAAGCCACGAACTCGCCCTGGGGAATGAAGATGATCCGGGTGACGGTGAACACCAGGACGATGGCCAGGCCCAGGAGCGCATACACCGCGCCGTTGGTCAAGCCGTCCAGCAAAAGAATGCTGGCGATCGAAAAGTCCATAAAACCCTCAGCGAAAAAAAGAGACGCCCTCGGAGCGCGATGCGTCAAAACCAGAGACACCCAGGGTCCGGCTCCGCCGGCCCAAGGTGTCGCCCCCTTCCCGCCGAAGGCGAGAGAGGGGGGAGCGCCGAAGGCGCGCGGGGGGTGTTACTCGACCTTGAACTTGCCGTCGACCACCTTGAGCATCACACCGGTTTCGTTGGTGTAGCCCCAGTGGTCGTCCTTGGTCCAGTTCATCACGCCGTGCGAGAACACGGTGCGGCCCATCGTCTCGAAAGCGTCACGCAGGCCGGCGCGGAACTCCGGGGTGCCGGGCTTGCCGTTCTTCAGGGCGATCGGCACGGCCTTGTTCAGGGCAATGGCGGCGTCGTAGCTGTGGCCGGCGAACTGGTTGCGCGTGCCGGGGCCCATCAGTTTCTCGTAGTTGGTGACGAAGTCGATCGCCAGCTTCTTGGAGGGGTGGTTCTCAGGCAACTGCTCGGCGATGACGGCCGGCCCGGAGACGACGAAGGAGCCCTCCACGTCCTTGCCACCGATGCGCACCAGGTCGGGCGTGGCGGCTGCGTGGGTCTGGTAGATCTTGCCTTTGAAGCCGCGCTCCACGATGGCCTTGTGCGGCATGGCCGCGCCCGAGCCCGAAGCCACCACCAGGATCGCATCGGGGTTGGCCGACGTGAGCTTGAGGGCCTGCGGCGTGACGCTGGTGTCGGCGCGGGCGAAACGCTCGGCCGCCAGCACCTTCATGCCGGCCTTCTCGGCCAGTGGCGTGATCGCCTTGAGCCAGAGCTCGCCATAGGCGTCGGTGTAGCCCAGGAAGCCGATGGTCTTGATGCCTTGCTTCTTCATGTGTTCGACCATGGCGTGCGCCATCACGTCGTTGCCCTGAGGCAGGCGGAACATCCACTGGTCGGCACCCGGTGGCACGCCAACCGGCGAGGCGGCCAGTTGCACCGTCTTGGCTTCGGTGGCCACCGGCGTCATGGCCGCGGCTACGGGCGTCAGGCACGAGCCGATGATCAGGTCGACCTTGTCTTCGGTCACGAAACGGCGGGCGTTGGCCGCGCCCTTGCCCGGGTCGCTCGCGTCGTCGAGGATGATGAGGTTGACCTTCTCACCCGCGATGGTTTGCGGGAACAGCTTGAGCTGGTTCTGCATGGGAATGCCCAGGCCGGAGCCGGGGCCGGTGAGCGAGAGGCTCACGCCGATGTTGATGTCGGCCAGCGCAGCGGTGCTGGCCAGGGCCGTGATGGCCACGGCGATGAGGGTTTTGACGGCTTTCATGGAATGTCTCCTTCTGGGTGGTTGGGAAAGGGCAGGGAACAACGGTGATCAGCTGCAGAGTGCCTTGATGTCTTCGGGCACCGGAATGGCCTTGATGCGGTCGGGCGCTTCGGGCGGGTGGATCACAAAGGCGCGTGTTTCGGTGCCCTCGCACAACACGTCGTCGCCACGCATCACCACATGCTTGTGCATGAACACCTTCTCGCGCCATTCGGTCACGCTGGTGTGGATCTGCAGGCGTTCGCCGTAGGTGGCGGGGCGCATGAACTTGGTGTGGATCTCCAGCAGGGGCGTGCCGACGATTCCGCGCGTCTTCACCAGTTCGCGCCATGGCGGCACGCCGTTTTTCACGAAGAAGTTCAGTGAGGACGCGTCCATCCACTTCGAGAAGTTGGGAAAGAACACGATGCCGGCCGGGTCGCAGTCGCCGAACATCACGTCCACCTCGTACACGACAACTTTGCTCATCGGGGGGCCATCCGCAGGGCACCGTCCAGACGGATCACTTCGCCGTTGAGGTGCGTGTTGGTGACGATGTAGGCAGCCAGCGAGGCGAATTCCTCGGGCTTGCCCAGGCGCGGCGGGAACGGAATGCTCGCTGCCAGCGAAGCCTGCACCGGCTCGGGCAGGGTGCGCATGAGCGGTGTGCTGAACAGGCCGGGTGCGATGGTGCAGACGCGGATGCCGTGCTGCGCGAGATCGCGCGCCATCGGCAGCGTCATGCCCACGAGGCCTCCCTTGGACGCGCTGTAGGCCTGCTGGCCCACTTGGCCGTCGAACGCGGCCACGCTGGCGGTGAACACCATCACGCCGCGCTCGCCGTCTTCCAGCGGGTCCAGCTTCGCGCAAGCGGCGGCAAACAGACGGCTGGCGTTGTAGGTGCCGATCAGGTTGACCGTGACCACCTTGGCAAAGTCTTCCAGCGGTGCGGCCGAGCCGTCTTTGCCGACCACGCGTTTGGCGCTGCCGATGCCGGCGATGTTCATCAGGATGCGGGCCGGACCGTGGGCCGCGGCCGCCGCGTCCATGGCGGCCTGCAGGCTCTCGGTGTTGGTGATGTCGCAATGGCAGGCGATGCCGTTGATCTCGCTGGCCACGCGTTGGGCGTTGTCCAGGTTCACGTCGAGCACCGCCACCTTGGCGCCCAGCCGCGCGAGTTCGCGCGCGGTGGCTTCGCCGAGACCCGAGCCACCGCCGGTGACGAGGGCGGCGTGTCCTTGAATGTTCATGGTGTTGTCCTTCTTGTGTTTCAGGCCGAGGGGTTTTCGATGAGCAGGGCCATGCCCTGGCCGCCGCCCACGCAGGCGCTGGCAATGCCGTAGCGTTGGCCGCTGCGCTGCAGTTCGCGCGCCAGCGTGAGCGTGAGGCGCACGCCCGTGGCGGCCAGCGGGTGGCCCAGTGCAATGGCGCCGCCGTTGACGTTGAGCCGGTCCAGGTCCATGCCGAGTTCGCGCGCCACGGCCAGCGTCTGTGCGCCCTGGGCTTCGTTCACTTCGAAGCGGGCGATGTCGCCGAGCTTCAAACCCGTGCGCTCCAGCAGCAGGCGGATGGCGGGCGCCGGGCCGATGCCCATGATCTCGGGCGGCACGCCCACGGCCGATGCGGCCACCACGCGGGCCAGCGGCTGCTTACCGTTGGCCTTGGCGTAGGCGCCCGAGGCGACCACGCAAGCCGCAGCCGCGTCCACCAGCGCCGAACTGTTGCCACCGGTCTGTACGCCTCCTTCAAACACCGCGCGCAGCTTGGCCAGCACCTCCACCGGCGAGACGCGCGGGTGGGTGTCGGAAGTCACTTGGGTCACCTTGCCTTGCAGCTTGATGCCGCGCGCCTGGTAACCGGCGAGTTCGAACTTCTCGGTGATCACCGGCACGATCTCGCCCGCCAGGAAACCACTCTCCTGTGCGGCCACGGCCTTGGCGAACGAGGCGGAGGCGAACGCGTCCACCTCTTCGCGGGTGATGCCGTATTTCGTGGCCAGGTTCTCGGCGGTCTGGATCATGTTGATGCCAGCCGCCGGGTCCTTCAGCGCTTCCCACATGTAGTCCTTGAAGCCCACCGGTGCACCGAGCTTGAAGCCGGTGCGGTGGTCGAAGGCGGCGATCGGGTTGCGCGTCATGTTCTCGGTCCCCACCACCAGCGCAGCGTCGCAGGCGCCACCCTGGATGTGTTCACCGGCCTGGCGGAACAGCTCGAAGCCGGTGCCGCAGATGCGCTGCGCCATGATGGCCGGCACCTCCACCGGCACGCCGGCGTACAGGCCGATGTGGCGTGGCAGGAAGAACTGGTCGAAGTCGCCGGGCGCCATGTTGCCTGCGATCACCGAGCCGATGTGTTCGCCCGGCACGCCGGCGCGCTCCAGCGCCGCGCGTGCGGCCTTGATTCCGAGGTCGGTGGGCGAGATGTGGCCGAGCGCGCCACAGTAGTCGACCATGGGCGTGCGCACGCCGGCCAGCAGCCAGACGTCGTCGAAGGCATTGAAGAATCCGCGGGATGCCATGTTGCGTTTACTCGGGTTTCAGGATGGCGTGCAGGCCATCGCTGTGCAGCAGGGCCACGGTCTCGGCGCGGTGGGCCAGCACGGCGCGCTGGTTGATCGAGCCCTTGTCGGTCACCTCGCCACGGTCGATGGTGGGCGGGTCGGCCAGCAGACACAGGCGGGAGATGCGGCTGGCGCTGCCGGTGGATGTCTTGGCCAGTTCGGTCACCACGCGCTGGAAGTGCGCGAGCACCGGTGCGCTGTTGAGCACGTCGTGCAGGGACGCATCGGCCGGCAAACCACTGAGCGAGCGCACCAGCGGTGTGGGGAACACCATGGCGCCGACTTCCTTCATGTCCAGGCCGGTGATCACCACGTCCTGGATGTAGGGCGCACCGGCCGCGATGATCTTGGCGCGCAGCGGACCCACGCTCACGAAGGTGCCGGTGGCGAGCTTGAAGTCTTCGGCGATGCGCCCGTCGAATTTGAGGCCGAGGTGGATGTCGGTCTCGTCGATCCACTTCACCGCGTCGCCGGTCTTGAAGAAGCCTTCTTCATCGAACGCTTCGGCCGTCTCGGCCGGCATGCGCCAGTAGCCCGGCGTGATGTTGGGGCCCTTGTAGCGCACCTCGGTCTTGCCGCCGGCGTCCACGAGCTTGAGTTCCAGACCCGGCGTGGGCAGGCCCAGGTCGCCAGCCTTCACGTTGGGGCTGGTCACGAAGATGCCGAACGGGCCGGACTCGGTCATGCCCAGGCCAGTGCCCATGACGATGCGTTCGCCGATCTCGCTTTCCTGCGCGGCGTGCAGGGCGTCCCACACCGGCTGGGCCAGCGAGGCACCGGCGTAAAAGAACATCCGCACGCGCGAGAGCAGCTTCTTGCGCAAGGCGTCGTCGCTCTTCATGGCGTTGGCAATCGCCTCGAAGCCGGTGGGCACGTTGAAGTACACCGTGGGCGCGATCTCGCGCAGGTTGCGCAGCGTCTCGGCCATCAGCGCGGGTGTGGGTTTGCCGTCGTCGATGAACAGCGTTCCGCCGTGGAACAGCACCATGCCCACGTTGTGGTTGCCGCCGAAAGTGTGGTTCCAGGGCAGCCAGTCCACCAGCACCAGCGGGCTTTCGGCCAGCACCGGCATCGACTCCATCATCTGCTGCTGGTTGGCGCACCACATGCGCTGCGTGTTGATCACGGCCTTGGGCATCTTGGTCGAGCCCGAGGTGAAGAGGAACTTGACGATGGTGTCCGGGCCAGTGGCGGCCATGGCGGCGTCGACCGCTGGCGTGGCAACGGTAGCCAGCAGGTCGGCAAATGGCGTGGTGGCGCGGCCGGGCACGGTGCCCTCGGTGGTCACCAGTTCCACGCCCTCACCCAGCGTGGCGAGCATGGCGCGGCTGTAGCGCTGCGCGTCGCTGGCAAACACCAGGCCCGGCGTGAGCGTCTTCACGACGTGGTGCAGCTTGTCGAAATCCTGGCTCACCAGCGAGTAAGCGGGCGAGGTTGGGCAATAGGCGATGCCGGCGTAGACGCACCCGAGTGCCAGCAGCGCGTGTTCGAGGTCGTTCTCGCTGAGGATCAGCACGGGCCTGTCGGCCGAGAGGCCACGGTTCAACAGGCCCTGGCCGATGCGGCGCGCGGCATCGAGTGCCTGCGCGAACGTGATGTGGCGCCAGTCGCCGGTGCTGCCGTCGGCGTTCTTGCTGCGGCGCGCGAACACGGTCTGGTCGGGGCGGGTTTTCGCCCAGTGCACCAGCCGGTCGGTCATGCGCTCGGGAAAGGACGGCAGGCTCTGGTCGGCGCGCAGGTAGTGCGTGCCCTGGGCACCGTCGCGCAGGGTGGCGCGGGTGACGCCGAAGGTGAGCGGGCGGTAGCGGGCCATGGTCGGGTTCTGGCTCATGGCGCTCAGTCCTTGCTGACTTTCGCAGCGCGGCCTTCGAGGAAAGCGCGCACGCGGGTCTTGGCTTCCGGATCGCTCTGGGCGATGGCGGCCATCATGGCTTCGGTGAGGTAGCCCTGGTCGGCGGGTTGTTCGGCGATGCGCGGCAGCGCATGCATCAGCGCGTAGTTGGTCAGCGGTGCGTTCTGCGCAATGCGCCCGGCCAGCTCCATGGCTTTCTCCAGCGCCGTGCCCTGGGGCACCAGGTATTGCGTGAGGCCGATGCGTTCAGCCTCGGGGGCTTTGTAGACGCGGCCGGTGAACATCATGTCGGCCATGCGCGCGGCACCGATCAGGCGCGGGATGCGCACCGAGCCTCCACCGCCCACGAAGATGCCGCGCGAGCCTTCGGGCAGTGCGAAGAAGGCCGATTCGTCGGCCACGCGGATGTGGCAGGTGCTCGCCAGCTCCAGACCGCCACCCACCACCGCGCCATGCAGTGCCGCCACCACCGGCACCGGGCCGTATTGCACGCACTCCAGCGCGCTGTGCCACATGCGCGAGTGGTGCAGGCCCTGACCGGCGTCGCGTTCGCTGAGTTCGGACAGATCCAGGCCGGCGCAGAAGTGGTCGCCGCTGCCGTGGATGACGGCCGCACGCACGCCGTGCGGCATGGCCTGGAACATGTCGCGGATGGCCAGGATCAGGCCGTCGTTGAGCGCGTTGCGCTTGGCCGGGCGGTTGAGCGTGATGACGGCGATTTCGGATGAAGCGCCTTGCAGGCTCAGGCTGATGTCGGTGGAATGGATGGGCATGTCGGGGTCGGCGTCGGCCGTCTTTTCTGGGGTTTTTGCGCTTGAAACGAGCGCTGATTATGGTTATAAACAATAACCAAAACAAGGCAATCCCGTCCGACCAACCCCCGTGTTTTCCCTAGGTCAGACCCTTCAACAAGAGACACCCATGGACCACAAAAACCTCATCGCGATCGACATCCACACGCACGCCGAAGTGAGCTGTCGCAACCCCTTTGACAACTACGGCGAGGAGTACGACCGCGCGGCCGACAAGTTCTTTGGCAGCGACCGCCGGCCCACCATCGCCGAGACGGTGGCCTACTACCGCGAACGCAAGCTCGGCCTGGTGATGTTCACCGTGGACAGCGAGTCGCAGCTCGGGCGCCGGCGCATCCCGAACGAGGAGATCGCACAGGCCGCGCGCGAGAACAGCGACATGATGATTGCCTTCGCCAGCATCGATCCGCACAAGGGCAAGATGGGTGCGCGCGAAGCCGAGCGGCTGATTGCGGAAGAGGGCATCAAGGGCTTCAAGTTCCACCCCACCGTGCAGGGCTACCACCCCTACGACAAGATGGCCTGGCCCATCTACGAGGTGATCAACGCGCACAAGTTGCCCGCGATCTTTCACACCGGGCACAGCGGCATCGGCAGCGGCATGCGCTGCGGCGGCGGCCTGCGGCTGGAGTACAGCAACCCCATGCACCTGGACGACGTGGCGATCGATTTCCCCGACATGCAGATCGTCATGGCGCACCCAAGTTTTCCGTGGCAAGACGAGGCGCTGAGCGTGGCCACGCACAAGCCCA
Source organism: Polaromonas sp. (assembly GCA_013823505.1). The sequence continues at coordinate 20,021 of PNMH01000010.1, forward strand.
ATGTGTGGATCGACCTGAGCGGCTGGAGCCCGAAGTACTTTCCCAAACAACTGGTGCAGTACGCCAACACACTGTTGAAAGACCGCATCCTCTTTGGCAGCGACTACCCGCTGATCACGCCCGAGCGCTGGATGAAGGACTTCGAAGTGGCCGGCTTCAAACCCGAGGTGATGCCCGGCATCCTGAAAGGCAACGCGGTGCGCCTGCTCGGGCTGGATGCCTGAGCCCACTGCGATGCAAGCCTTCGCCACGCTCGCCGACATCGAAGCGCTGGAGCAACGGCCGCTGGCCGAGGTGGCGCCCTACCGCACGCCCTACGAACTCATTCGTGCCGCGGCCGCGCGTTTCCCGGAACGCGAAGCCTTCACCTTCCTGCCCGACGCGATGCTGGACACGCCGCCGCAGCGGGTGACCTTCAGCGAACTGCTGGCCAGCATCCACCGTGCAGCCAATGCGTTTCGTGCGCTCGGTGTGCAAGGGATCGACGCCGTGGCCATGCTGGTGCCCAACACGCCCGAGGCACACGCCGTGCTCTGGGGCGCGCAGCTCGCGGGCCGGGTGTGCCCGATCAACTTCCTGCTGCAGCCCGACCACATCGCCGCACTGTTGCAGGCCTCGGGTGCGAAAGTGCTGGTGGCCCTGGGGCCCAACGCTGAACTGGCGGTGTGGCCCACGGCGCAGGCCGTGCACGCGCTGCACGCCACCACGCTGGTGCCCATCATGGTGAGCGAAGCGGTTCCCGGACGGCCTTCGCTGCAAGACCTCATGGCCGCGCAGCCCGACACCCTGACGTTCGAGCCCGACCTGAACCCCGATCGGGTGGTGGCGCTGTTCCACACCGGCGGCACCACGGGCGCGCCCAAGCTGGCGCAGCACACCGCCGGCAACGAGGCCCACACGGCCTGGTTCGCACACGCCTTCTACGACATGGACGAGACGGCGGTGGAGGTCAACGGCTTTCCGCTGTTCCATGTGGCCGGTGCCTTTGTGTACGGCCTGGCGCTGCTGGCCATCGGCGCGCGTCAGGTGTTGCCCACGTTGACTGGCATGCGCAACACCGGTTTCGTGCAGCGCTACTGGCGGTTCTGCGAGCGCGAGCGCGTGACGCACCTGGCCTGTGTGCCCACGGTGCTGGCCAGCTTGCTGGGGGTGCCGGTGGACGCCAACATCCAGGGCGTGCGCGCGGCCTTCACTGGCGGCTCACCGCTGCCTGCCGAGCTGGCGCAGCGCTTCGAAGCCGCCACCGGCATCCCCGTGCGCAACATCCTGGGCATGACGGAGTGCGCCGGGCTGGTGAGCATCGAGCCGCTGCTGGGCCCGCGCACGCCTGGCTCGGCCGGCCTGCGCCTGCCCTACACCGAGGTGCACGCCGTGCCCTGGCGCGATGGTGAGGCGAAGCTGGATGAGCGCTGCGCGGTGGGCGAGACCGGTGTGCTGGTGCTGCGCGGCCCGCACATGAGCCCGGGTTACCTCGATGCGAAGCGCAACGCCGGGCTGTTCGAGCACGGCTGGATCGTTACCGGCGACCTCGGCCACCTGGATGAGGCGGGTCGCATCCACATCACTGGCCGGGCGAAAGACGTGATCATCCGCGGCTCGCACAACATCGATCCCGGTCTGGTGGAAGACGCGTTCATGGCCCACCCCGCCGTGCTGCAGTGCGCCGTGGTGGCCGAGCCCGATGCCTACGCGGGCGAGGTGCCGGTGGCCTTTGTGGTGCTGCGGGCCGGGGTGGGGCTGGACGCCGACGCGCTCTTGCGCGAGGTGGCGCCGCAGGTCTACGAACGGCCGGCCGTACCGAAGCGCGTGGTGATGGTCGAAGCCTTGCCGCTCACGGCGATCGGCAAGGTGTTCAAGCCCACGCTGCGGCTGCGCGCGATCGAAATCCGCCTGAGCGAGATCGCGCAGGAACTGGCAACGCAGCGCACGGTGCGTGTGGAGGCCAGCGACGAAGGTGGCCGCCAGCGTGCGCTGATCACGCTGGGCGGCGACGCCGACGAAGACTTGTCGCAGCAATTGCGTGCCGCGCTCGCGGCGATTGCAGTGCCGGTCGAGGTGCGCTTCGCCTGAGACTCACCAGCCGCCACTCACCAGCCACCCCTGGTGAGCCAGCGGTCGATCTGCTCGAACTTGTCGATGCCCCAGAACGGCTCGCCGTCCACCAGCACGGTGGGTGAGCCGAACACACCGGCTTGCAGCGCGGCGTCGACCTCCGCGCGCAGCAGCGCGGCGGCTTCGTCGCTGGCGGCGGCTTGCGCAATCGCCTCACCCACCACCGGCATCAGCGACTCGGGCGTGGAGAGGTCCAGGCCCTGACCCCAGTACGCGCCGTAGATGGCGTGCACCACCTCGGCCGCGCGCTGCGGCTGGTGGCGGTTCACCCAGGCGAGCGCGCGCCCGCAAGGCAGCGGATTCATCACCGGGTCGCTGGGTCGGCGCTGCATCGGCAGTTGGTGTTCGCCCGCGTAGCGCAACACGTCGCGTTCGATGTACGGGCCCTTGAGCGGCGTGTCGAGCAGGGGTTTGAGCCCCATCACCTTCATCACCGACACGCCGAGCAGCATGGGGTGCCATTCGACGGTTCGCCCGTGCCGCGCGGCAAGGTCTTCAATGCGCAGCGAGGCGAAGTAGCCGAAGGGAGAAATGAAGTCGAAGTGAAAAGCGAGTGCGGGTTTCATGCGTGCATGTTATCGGCCCGGGCCGCGCGGGATCGCCGGGCGGCGCGGAAGTTTCATGCCGACATGCGATAGCAGCAAGTGGCCACAGGGGCTGGCGAACAGCCGTGCGCGGCGGCACAGTGTGGCCCTTGTGTCTGACGTGACACATGTCTTGGCGCGGCCCACGCGGGTCCGCCGCCCGTTTCCTTTTCCCCGCATGACAGGAGCTTCTCCATGACCCTTCTACGACGCCGCAACGCCATCGCGGCCCTGGCTGCGCTCGGCGCGACCACCCTGGCAGGCAGCGCCCTGGCCCAGCAGACCGTCACCCTGCGCCTGCACCAGTTCCTGCCGCCGTCGGCCACCATTCCCGCGCGCGCCATTGCGCCGTGGGCCAAGAAGATCGAGACCGAATCCGGTGGCCGCATCAAGGTGCAGCTGTTCCATTCGATGTCCATGGGCGGCACGCCGCCGCAGCTGTTCGACCAGGCCCGCAACGGTGTGGTGGACCTGACCTGGACGGTGCTCGGCTACACGCCGGGACGCTTCAACAAGTCCGAGGTGTTCGAGCTGCCGTTCATGAGCGGCCAGGCCGAGCCGGCCTCGCGTGCCTTCCACGAGTACGTGGAGAAGTTTGCCGCCGACGAGTTCAAGGACGTGAAGCTGCTGGCCGCCCACACCCACGGCCCGGGCCTGTTCCACACCAAGGACCCGGTGACGGGTCTGGAGAGCCTGCGCGGCATGAAGGTGCGCGGCGGTTCGCGCGTGATCAGCAACATGCTGGCCAAACTCGGCGCCACGCCGGTGGGCATGCCGGTGCCCGCCGTCACCGACGCGTTGACCAAGGGCACGATCGCCGGCACCACCATTCCCTGGGAGGTGACACCGTCGCTGAAGATCGCCGAGCTGGTGAAGAACCACACCACCTTCGCGGGCCCCACCGGCCTGTTCACCCAGACTTTTGCACTGGTGATGAACCGCGCGAGCTACGACAAGCTGCCGCCGGATCTGAAGGCCGTGATCGACAAGAACTCGGGCGTGGAGACGGCGGCCTTCTTCGGCCGCGCCATGGACGAGGGCGACAAGGCGGGCCTGGAGGTGGCCAAAAAGGCGGGCAACAACATCGTGACGCTGGACGCTGCTGAAACGAAGCGCTGGCAAACGGCAGCGATGGCCGTGGAGGCCGACTGGATCAAGGAAGTGCAGGGCAAGAACATCGACGGCGGGAAGCTCGTCGCTGAAGCCCGTGCCTTGATTGCCAGGCAAATCAAGTGATGGTGTGAACCCCTGAGTGCAAAAGGGCCGCTTTGCGCGGCCCTTTTGCGTTGGTTCAGCCCCAGACTTCCTGGGCCGTTTCAACCACCAGCGCCAACTTGCGCCGCTGGTCTTCCATCGCGATGTTGTTCCCGTGCACGGTTGACGAGAAACCGCACTGGGGTGACAGGCACATCTGGTCCAGCGGCGCGTATTTCGCCGCTTCCTCGATGCGGCGCTTGAGCGCGTCCTTGGTTTCCAGTTCACCGAACTTGGTGGTCACCAGGCCCAGCACCACGATCTTGTCTTTCGACAAATAGCGCAGCGGGCGGAAATCGCCCGAGCGGTCGTCGTCGTACTCCAGGAAGAAGGCGTCGAGCTTCATCTCGGATAGCAGGGCCTCGGCCACCGGCTCGTAGTTGCCGGCCGCCGCATGCGTGCTTTTGAAGTTGCCACGGCACAGGTGCATGGCCAGCGTCATGCCGGCGGGCTTGTGTGCCACCACCTTGTTGATGAACTGGGCGTAGCGGTGCGGCAGTTCGTTCGGGTCGTCGCCGCGGCTGCGGGCGGCTTCGCGCATGCGCTCGTCGCACAGGTAGGCCATGTTGGTGTCGTCCATCTGCACATAGGTGCAGCCCGCGTCGGCCAGGCTCTGCAGTTCGTCGCCGTAGGCTTTGGCCACGTCGTCGTAGAACTCGGGGTCGAGCTCCGGATAGGCCACCTTGCTGATGCCGGCGCGTCCGCCGCGAAAGTGCAGCATGGTGGGCGAGGGGATCGTCACCTTGGGCGTGAGGCCGGGTTTGCCCAGGGCTTCCACCTGCGCCTTGAGGTACTGGAAGTCGGCCAGCTGGATGTTCTTGGCGTGGCGCACCTTGTCGATCACCTTGATGATCGGTGGAGCGAGGCTGGTCGTGCCATCGGCGTTCTGCACCGCCAGCTGGCCGGCTTCAGTGACCACACCGCCCAGCTGTTCCAGAAAGTCGAGGTGGAAATAGGTGCGGCGGAACTCACCGTCGGTGATCGAGGACAGGCCGACGTCGGCCTGGAACTTCACGATCTCGGTGATGGCCCGGTCTTCCACCGCGCGCAGTTGCTCGGCGGTGATGCTTTTCTGGTTGAAGAACTGGTCGCGCGCTTCCAGCAGGTAAGCCGGACGCAGGAAGCTGCCGACGTGGTCGGCGCGAAAGGGAGGGTGGCTGCGCAAGGTCATCTGTCTTCCTCGTTTTTGGGGGTGGAGCGGCGACTGTACTTCCATCCCGAAAAAAGGGCATCGAGGTCCACCCGGCCCTCCGTGTCGGGGTTCGAGTGGGTCGTTTCATAAAATAACGGCATAACTGAAAGTCTCTGCGAACACTGGCGTTAACACCGTGGCCCATGCACAGTCCGGGTGTTCGAATACAAGCGATCCGGAGCCAGGCGGTGTCGCCCGTCACCCGGACCATCCATCCTCAAACCGGAGACAAATCCATGACCTTCCTCAGTCGCCGCAACACCCTGCTGGCCGTGGGCGCGTTGGCCGCCGCCACCCTGGCCGGCCCTGCCCTGGCCCAGACCGTCACCCTGCGCCTGCACCAGATGCTGCCGCAACAGGCCACCATTCCGGCCAAGGCCCTGATTCCGTGGGCGCAGAAGGTCGAGGCCGACTCCGGCGGCAAGATCAAGGTTCAGCTGTTCCACGCCATGCAGCTGGGCGGTGCGCCTCCCCAGCTGTTTGACCAGGCCCGCGACGGCGTGGTCGACCTCACCTGGACGGTGCTGGGCTACACACCCGGTCGCTTCAACAAGACCGAAGTGTTCGAGCTGCCCTTCATGAGCGGTTCGGCCGAGCAGTCCTCGCGCGCTCTGCAGGAGTACGTGGAGAAGTTTGCCGCTGACGAGTTCAAGGACGTCAAGCTGATCGCCGTGCACACCCACGGCCCAGGCCTGTTCCACACCAAGACCCCGGTGACCGGTCTGGAGAGCCTGCGCGGCATGAAGGTGCGCGGTGGTTCGCGCGTGATCAGCAACATGCTGACCAAGCTGGGCGCCACCCCGGTGGGCATGCCCGTGCCGGCCGTGACCGATGCGCTGTCCAAAGGCACGATCGATGGCACCACCATCCCATGGGAAGTGACGCCCGCCTTGAAGGTGAGTGAGCTGGTGAAGAACCACACCACCTTCGCCGGCAAGGAAGGCCTGTACACCCAGACCTTCGCTTTTTCGATGAACAAGGCGTCGTACGACAAGCTGCCGCCCGACCTCAAGGCCGTGATCGACAAGAACTCGGGCATTGAAACGGCGGCATTCTTCGGGCGCGCCATGGACGACGGCGACAAGGCGGGCCGCGCCATCGCCGAGAAGGCAGGCAACAACATCGTGGCACTGGACCTGGCAGAGACGCAACGCTGGAGGCGCACGGCAGCCACGGTGGAGACCGACTGGATCAACGAGATGAAGGCCAAGAACATTGACGGCGCCAAACTGGTGTCCGAAGCGCGATCCCTGATCGCCAAGTACCAGAAGTAACGGCCGGCGATAATCCGGCCGGCCCGAGCGCGACGCAGCGCCGGGCTCTGTGACCGGCTTGCTGTTCGCCGATCCTGGCGAACAGGGGCCGGTTCTCTTTTTTGAGGGTGAAGAATTGAAGCTACTGTCCCTGCTGGCCCGCGCCAGCGCCATCCTGGCCGGCATCCTGCTGACCGTGATCACCCTGATCACCTGCGTGAGCCTCATCGGGCGCAACACCATCGGCGTGACGCTGGTGGGTGACTACGAACTCACGGCGGTCACCGCCGGTGCGGCCGTGGCCATGTTCCTGCCGTGGTGCCAGCTCAAGCGGGAAAACATCATTGTGGATTTCTTCACCGCCAAGCTGTCTGATCGCACGAACGCGCAGCTGGACCGTTTTGGCAGTTTCCTGCTGGGTGGCGCCATGCTGCTGCTGGCGTGGCGCACCGGTGTGGGTGGCCTCAGTGCCTACAGCGCCCAGACCACCACGATGATGCTGGCGTTCCCCGAGTGGATCGTTTACGCCCTCATGGTGCCGCCCCTGATCCTCACCGGCGTGATTGCCTGGACCCAGACCATCTTTGGCAATTTTTCGGAGCAGGGCGCATGAGTTCTTTGTCACTGGCGGGGATGATCTTCGCCACCATGTTGTGTTTGATGGCCATTCGAGTGCCAATCGCGATCGCCATGTTTGCTGCGGGTTGCTTCGGCTACATCTTCCAGGTCGGCTGGCCACCGTTTTTCAACAACCTCAACGGCGCGACCTTCGCGCGATTTGCCAGCTACGACCTGTCGGTGATCCCGCTGTTCATCCTGATGGGCAACTTCGCCACCCAGGGCGGTATTTCCAAGGCGCTGTTCCAGTTCGCCAGCGTGGTCACCTCGCGTTTCAAGGGTGGCCTGGCCATGGCGGCGGTGCTGGCGAGCGCCGGTTTCGGCGCCATCTGCGGCTCTTCGGTGGCCACCGCGGCCACCATCACCTCGGTGGCACTGCCCGAGATGAAGCGCCACGGCTACTCGGGCCGCCTGTCCACCGGCACGCTCGCCGCTGGCGGCACCCTGGGCATCCTGATCCCGCCATCGGTGCCGCTGGTGATTTACGCCATCCTGACCGAGCAGAACATTGCCAAGTTGTTCGCAGCGGCCATGGTGCCAGGCGTCATTGCGATGCTGGGCTACATGATCGCCATCGCGGTGTATGTGCGGCTGGTGCCCGGCCACGCGCCCGAGCATGAAGACCAGGCCAAGCTCACGATGGAAGCCTTCGTCGGCGTGGCGCCGATCGCGATCGTGTTCCTGATCGTCTTCGGTGGCATCTACGGCGGTCTGTTCACGCCCACCGAGGGTGCGGGTGTGGGTGCTGCGGCGACCTTTGTGGCCGCGCTCCTCAAGCGCGAACTCACGCTGGCCAAGATCCGCCAGTGCTTCTATTCCACCGCCGCGGCCAGCGCGATGATCTTCCTGATCTTCATCGGCGCCGACATGATGAACACGTCGCTGGCGCTCACCCAGGTGCCTGCTCAGCTGGCCGAGGTGGTACAGGCCATGAACGTTTCGCCGGTGATGGTGGTGGCCGGCATCATGCTGTTTTACGTGGTGCTGGGCGCCGTGATGGACGAGCTCTCCATGATCCTGCTCACCATTCCCATCTTCTTTCCGGTGGTGATCGGCCTGGACTTCGGCATGCCGCAGGAATCGGTGGCGATCTGGTTCGGCATCATGGTGCTGATGACGGTGGGCTTTGGTTTGCTTGCGCCGCCCGTGGGCCTGAACGTCTACGTGGTCAACGGCATGGCCAAAGACGTGCCGATCGGCGAGAGCTACAAGGGCGTCATGCCCTTCCTGATCAGCGATGTGTTCCGCACCGTCCTGCTGCTGAGTTTCCCCGGTATCTCCCTGTGGCTGGTTCAATTTGTAGGATGACAAACCCATGAAAACCAAACTTCAACACCTCAGCCGCCGCACCCTGCTGGGCGCAGCCCTGGCCACATCCCTGATGAGCATCGCCACGCCTTCGCAGGCACAGGCGTTTCCGTCGAAGAACGTGCGCATCGTCGTGCCGTTCGCGGCAGGCGGCGTGGGCGATCTCACCGCGCGTATCGTGGCGCAAAAGCTTGCCGAATTGTTGGGCCAGTCGGTGGTGATCGAGAACCGACCCGGCGCTGGTGGCGTGGTGGCGGCCGACACGGTGGCGCGCGCCGAACCCGATGGCCACACCATGTTCCTCATGTCCAACGGCACCGCGGTCACCGCCGGCCTCTTCAAGACCCTGCCGTTCGACACGGTGAAGGACTTCACACCGGTTTCCACGTTGGGCTATTTCGACATCGCCGTGGTGGTGCCTGCGACCTCGCCTTACAAGACGCTGGGTGAGTTGGTGGCCTTCGGCAAGGCCAATCCCGGCAAGCTCAATGTGGGCAGCATCAACATCGGCAGCACGCAAAACCTGGCAGCCGAGTTGTTCAAGAGCACCGCCGGCATCGACGCCCAGGTGGTGCCTTTCAATGGCACGCCCGCGCTGATCGGCGCCATCCGGGGCCAGCAGGTGGACGTGGCGGTGGAGATCCTCGCCCCAATGCTCACGCAGATCCAGGGCGGCGCCGTGCGCGCGCTGGCCGTGACCGGCGAGAAGCGTTCGATCGTGCTGCCCGACGTGCCCACCGCGGTGGAGGCGGGTGTGAAGGACTTCGTGGCTTCGTCGTGGAACGCCCTGGCGGTGCCCTCGAAGACACCGCGTCCGGTGGTGGACCGCCTGCAACGCGACATTGCCACCGCATTGGCCGACCCGGGCGTGCGCGAGAAACTGCGCGGGCTCAACATCGACGCCCGCGCGTCGACCCCGGAGCAGACCGCTGCGCTGCTGGCGTCCGACATCCGCCGCTGGAGCGGCGTCATCGAGCGCGCCGGTATCCCCAAGCAGTGACGCTGATCCAGGCCCGGGTCAGCGCGCGTCGAGCGCGTCCAGGGTCTGGCGGATCAGTTCCAGGGTCTTTTGCTGGGTGAGGGTGGCCGGACGCTGTGAGCTGGTCGCCAGGCACAGGCGCGTTTTCAGCGGCGGTTGGACCGGACGCATGCGGTAGGCTGAGGGCCGGACCGAGCTGGCCACGGCGTTGCGCGAGAGCAGGGCGGCGCCCGCACCATCGGCCACCAGGTCGAGGATGGCCGACACACCATCGATCTCCAGTGCGACCGTGGGCCGGCATCCGATGTTGGCCATTTCGGTCTCCACCTGCATGCGGATCGCGTTGGGCCGGCTGGGAATCACCAGCGGCAGATCGGCCACTTCGCGCAGGCCGATCGCGGTGGGCGGGTCTTCGCTCAGGCCCGGCGGGCGTGGCTCGATCAGCAGCAGCTCTTCGTCGCGCAGCGGGTGGATGTCGATGTCGGCCACCGGTTGCGCGTTGTAGAGCAGGGCAATGTCCAGCCGCCCGGTGGTCAGCCACTCCAGCATGGTGACCGACAGCGCTTCACTGATGGACAGGCTGGCCTCGGGCAGTTGCGCGCGAAAGGCGCGCGTGAGCGGCACGGTGAGCACTCGCGCCAAGCTGGGAGGCAGGCCAATGGCCACGCGCCCGGCGAGGGCGCCGCGCACCCGGCCCAGCTCTTCGCGCGCACGCTCCACCTGGTGCAGGATGCCGCGGCCGTGCGCCAGCAGCAGCTTGCCCGCTTCGGTGGGTGTGGCGCCGCGGCCGTTGCGCACCAGCAGGTTTTGCCGCAGCTCCACTTCCAGCAGGCGCACCTGGCGCGACAGCGCGGGCTGCGCCACGTTCAGCGCCATCGAGGCCCGGGTGAAGCTGCCGAGCTCGGCCACGCGCACAAAGTATTCGAGTTGCTTGAGGTCCATGGCGGCTGGTGATCGAACGCAAGGTGGAAACAGGTGTGGATCATAGTTATGTAATTTCGTTCTAGCTGCTAGCCGGTCATGTGACTTTTCTCGCGGTGAGGCAAGGTCCACAATCCACCGACCCCAACCGAACACCATGCCCAACCACCCCGAAACCACCACCACCCCGACCCGCCTGCAGGGCATTTCGTCCATGGCCACGCGCCAGGTGCTGGCCGAGCTGGTGGCGGACTTCGAGGCAAGCAACCCCGTGAAGGTGGCCATCGAATCGGTGGGTGGTGTGGACGCTGCCCGCCGCGTGCAGGCCGGTGAGGCCTTCGATGTGGTGATCCTCGCCTCGGACGCCATCGACAAATTGATCGCCGCCGGCCACCTGCAGCCCGGCAGTCGGGTGGACCTGGTGAGCTCGGGCGTGGCCGCTGCGGTGCGTGAAGGTGCGCCTGTGCCCGACCTCGGTTCGGAAGACGCGGTGCGCAGCGCCGTGCTCGCCGCGCGCAGCATCAGTTACAGCACCGGCCCGAGTGGCGTGGCGCTGGCGAAGCTGTTCGACCGTTGGGGGATCACCGAGCAGATCGAGGGCCGCATCGTGCAGGCGCCACCCGGTGTGCCGGTGGCCTCGCTGGTGGCGCGTGGCGAGGTGGAGCTGGGCTTTCAGCAGCTCAGCGAACTGCTGGGTGTGGCGGGCATCGCCATCGCCGGTCCCTTGCCACCGGCCATCCAGATCACGACCATCTTTTCGGCCGGCATCCCCGTGCAAACCGCTCACACCGATGCGGTGCGTTCCATGCTCGACCACATGACCGCGCCGCAGGCGGCTGACGCCAAACGGCGACAGGGCATGGAGCCCGCTTGAGCCCTCTCAGACCCCAACAAGCATCCCAGGAGACAACATGAGCCTCATCATCGATTGCCACGGTCACTACACCACGGCACCCAAGGCGCTGGAGAACTGGCGCAACGCGCAGATCGCCGGCATCAAAGACCCGGCCAGCATGCCGAAGGTGGCCGACCTGAAGATCAGCGACGACGAGTTGCGCGAATCGATCGAGACCAACCAGCTCAAGCTGATGAAGGAACGCGGCAGCGACATCACACTGTTCAGCCCGCGCGCGAGTTTCATGGCGCACCACATCGGCGACTTCAACGTGTCGAGCACCTGGGCCGCTATCTGCAACGAGCTGTGCTTCCGCGTGAGCGAGTTGTTCCCTGACCACTTCGTGCCGGTGGCGATGTTGCCGCAGAGTCCGGGCGTGGACCCGGCCACCTGTATCCCCGAGCTGGAAAAATGCGTTCAGGAATACGGCGCGGTCGGCATCAACCTCAACCCCGATCCCTCAGGCGGCCACTGGACCAGCCCACCCCTGACCGACAAGCACTGGTACCCCATCTACGAGAAGATGGTGGAGCACGACCTTCCGGCCATGATCCACGTGAGCACCAGTTGCAACGCCTGCTTCCACACCACCGGCGCGCACTACCTCAACGCCGACACCACAGCCTTCATGCAGCTGATCCAGGGCGATCTGTTCAAGGACTTCCCGACGCTGAAGTTCCTGATCCCGCACGGTGGCGGCGCAGTGCCTTACCACTGGGGCCGCTTCCGCGGCCTGGCGCAAGAGATGAAGAAGCCGCTGCTGGACACGCACCTGATGAACAACGTGTTCTTCGACACCTGCGTCTACCACCAGCCCGGCATCGACCTGCTCAACACGGTGATCCCGGTGAAGAACGTGCTGTTCGCCAGCGAGATGATCGGCGCGGTGCGCGGCATCGACCCGACCACGGGCAACTACTACGACGACACCAAGCGCTACATCGAAGCGTCGAAGATCTTGAGTGCGGACGACAAGCACCAGATCTACGAGGGCAATGTGCGCCGGGTGTTTTCCCGACTCGATTCACGCCTGAAGGCAAAGGGGATCTGACATGTACGAACTGGGCGTTGTCTATCGCAACATCAAGCGCGCCGACCGCGCGGCCGCCGACGGTCTGGCTGCATTGGGCTCGGCCACGGTGCACGAGGCCATGGGCCGCGTGGGTCTGCTCAAGCCCTACATGCGCCCCATTTATGCGGGCCAGCAGGTCAGCGGCACCGCCGTGACCGTGCTGCTGCACCCGGGCGACAACTGGATGCTGCACGTGGCGGCCGAACAGATCCAGCCCGGCGACATCGTGGTGGCAGCCATCACGGCCGAGTGCACCGACGGCTACTTTGGCGACCTGTTGGCCACCAGTTTTCAGGCGCGTGGCGCGCGCGCGCTCATCATCGACGCGGGTGTGCGCGATGTGAAGGAGCTGCAGAAGATGGGCTTTCCGGTGTGGAGCAAAGCCATCAGCAGCAAGGGCTGCATCAAGGCCACCATCGGTTCGGTGAACATCCCGGTGGTGTGCGCCGGCATGCTGGTGACGCCGGGTGACGTGATCGTGGCCGACGACGATGGCGTGGTGTGTGTGCCCGCCGCGCGTGCGGTGACCACGCTGGAGGCCGCGCAGCACCGCGAAAGTTTTGAGGGTGAGAAGCGCGCGAAGCTGGCCAGCGGGGTTCTGGGGCTGGACATGTACAAGATGCGGGAGCCGCTTGAGAAGGCCGGCCTCAAATACATCGATTGAAAGCCTGACATGACCAAACCGACATCCGGAGACTTCACCAAAACCGCCGGTTGGCTCGACTGGTACGCGGGCCCGAGCCAGCCGCGTTTCCAGTTGCCAGCCGGCGCGGTGGACGCGCATTGCCACGTGTTCGGCCCTGGCGCCGAGTTTCCCTATGCCCCCGAGCGCAAGTACACACCGTGCGACGCGAGCAAGGCGCAGCTGTATGCCTTGCGCGACCACCTCGGTTTTTCGCGCAACGTGGTGGTGCAGGCCACCTGCCACGGAGCCGACAACCGCGCGATGGTCGATGCGCTGGTGCACAGCAACGGCAAGGCGCGTGGTGTGGCCACAGTCAAGCGCAGCGTCACCGACGAAGAGTTGCAGGCGCTCCACAAAGCCGGCGTGCGTGGCGTGCGTTTCAACTTCGTCAAGCGTCTGGTCGACTTCACGCCCAAGGACGAGCTGATGGAGATTGCTGCGCGCATCCAGAAGCTGGGCTGGCACGTGGTGATCTATTTCGAGGCGGTGGACCTGCCCGAGCTGTGGGACTTCTTCACGGCCTTGCCCACCACCGTGGTGGTGGACCACATGGGCCGTCCCGACGTGACCAAGCCGGTGGACGGCCCCGAGTTCGAGCTGTTCCTCAAGTTCATGGGCCAGCACCCCAATGTGTGGAGCAAGGTGAGCTGCCCCGAGCGACTCTCGGTCACCGGCCCCAAGGCCTTGAACGGCGAGCAGGCCGCGTACCAGGACGTGGTGCCGTTTGCGCGCCGCGTCATGGAAGAGTTCCCCGACCGCGTGCTCTGGGGCACCGACTGGCCGCACCCCAACCTCAAGGACCACATGCCCGACGACGGCCTGCTGGTGGACTTCATTCCACAGATTGCGCCCACGGCCGAGGCGCAGAAGAAGCTGCTGGTGGACAACCCCATGCGCCTGTACTGGCCCGAGGAGATTTGAGATGGCTCTGGAAAAACCCTACCTGGACGTGCCCGGCACGACCATCTTTGACGCGGAGCAAAGCCGCAAGGGCTACTGGCTCAACCAGTTCTGCATGAGCCTCATGAAGGCCGAGAACCGCGTTCGCTTCAAGCAGGATGAACGCGCCTACCTCAACGAATGGGACATGACGGAGGAGCAGCGGCAGGCCGTGCTGGCGCGCGATCTCAACTGGTGCATCCGCCTGGGCGGCAACATCTACTTTCTGGCCAAGATCGGCGCCACCGACGGCAAGAGCTTCCAGCAGATGGCGGGCTCCATGACCGGCATGACCGAAGAGGAATACCGCAACATGATGGTTGCCGGCGGCCGCTCCGCCGAAGGCAACCGCGTCATTGGCGAAGACGGCGATGCGCAGGCGCACCGCCAACCGCAAGGAAAGCACTGAACATGGCCCGCATCACCGCATCTGTCTACACCTCCCACGTGCCCGCCATCGGCGCAGCGCTCGATCTGGGCAAGACGCAGGAGCCTTATTGGCAACCTGTTTTCCAGGGCTACGAGTTCGGCCAGCAATGGCTGAAGGACAACAAGCCCGACGTGATCTTCCTGGTCTTCAACGACCACGCCACGGCTTTCAGCCTGGACATGATCCCCACCTTTGCCATCGGGACCGCGGCTGAGTACCAGCCGGCCGACGAGGGCTGGGGCCCGCGCCCGGTGCCCAAGGTGTTCGGTCATCCGGAACTCGCTTCGCACATCGCGCAGTCGGTGATCCAGCAGGACTTCGACCTCACCATCGTCAACAAGATGGACGTGGACCACGGCCTGACCGTGCCGCTCTCGCTGATGTGCGGCCAACCCCAGGCCTGGCCCTGCCCGGTGATTCCGTTCGCGGTGAATGTGGTGCAGTACCCCGTGCCGAGTGGTCGGCGTTGCTACAACCTGGGCAAGGCCATTGCCAAGGCGGTGGCAAGCTATGACGAAGACCTCAATGTGCAGATCTGGGGCACGGGCGGCATGAGCCACCAGTTGCAGGGCCCGCGTGCCGGCCTGATCAACAAGGACTTCGACAACGCATTCCTCGACAAACTCATCAACGACCCGGAAGCCGCGGCCAGCATCCCGCACATCGACTACGTGCGCGAAGCCGGCAGCGAAGGCATCGAACTCGTGATGTGGCTGATCGCGCGCGGCGCCATGGCCGATGCGGCCGGTGGGCCCAAGCCCAAAGCGGTGCGCCGCTTCTACCATGTGCCCGCGTCGAACACGGCGGTGGGCCACCTGATCCTGGAGAACACCTGACATGAGCAAAACCATCAAAGTCGCCCTCGCCGGCGCTGGCGCCTTCGGCATCAAACACCTGGACGGCATCAAGAACATCGACGGCGTGGAAGTGGTCTCGCTGATCAGCCGCGACCTGGAGAAAACGAAAGAAGTGGCGGCCAAGTACGGCATTGGCCACGTCACCACCGACCTCGCCGACAGCCTCGCCCTCAAGGACCTGGACGCTGTCATCCTGTGCACGCCCACGCAGATGCATGCCGAGCAGACGCTGGCCTGCCTGAAGGCCGGCAAACACGTGCAGGTGGAGATTCCGCTGGCCGACAGCCTGGCGGGGGCGCAAGCCGTGGTCGACCTGCAAAAGAAGACCGGACTGGTCGCCATGTGCGGCCACACGCGCCGCTTCAACCCCAGCCACCAGTACGTGCACAACGAGATCACGGCAGGCCGGTTCAACATCCAGCAGATGGATGTGCAGACCTACTTTTTCCGGCGCACCAACACCAACGCGCTGGGCCAGGCCCGCAGCTGGACCGACCACCTGCTGTGGCACCACGCCGCGCACACGGTTGACCTGTTCGCCTACCAGTGCGGCAGCCCGATCGTTCAGGCCAACGCCATCCAGGGCCCGATCCACCCGGCGCTGGGCATCGCCATGGACATGAGCATCCAGCTCAAGGCCGCCAATGGTGCCATCTGCACGCTGAGCCTGAGCTTCAACAACGACGGCCCGCTGGGCACCTACTTCCGCTACATCGGCGACACCGCGACCTACCTCGCGCGTTACGACGATCTGTTCACCGGCAAGGAAGAGAAGATCGATGTGTCGAAAGTTGCGGTCAGCATGAACGGCATCGAGCTGCAGGATCGCGAGTTCTTCGCGGCGATCAAAGAGGGCCGTGAGCCCAACTCCAGCGTGGCGAAGGTCTTCGCCTGCTACCAGGTGCTGCACCAGCTGGAGCAACAGCTGAACGCGAACGGCTGAAACGATGCAACAACGCCAACTCGGTCCCTTCAAAGTCTCGGCCCTCGGCCTGGGCTGCATGAACATCTGCCACGCCTACGGCGCGCCTGTGACGCCCGATTCGGCCGAGCGCCTGCTCCTGTCCGCGCTGGATCAGGGCATCACGCATTTCGACACCGCCGCGCTCTATGGTTTTGGCGTGAGCGAAACGCTGGTGGGCAAGGCCTTGTCGAAGCACCGCAGCCAGTTCACGCTGGCGAGCAAGTGCGGCATGCAGGGTGTGGACGTGGCTGGCGACGGCAAACTGGTGCGCGTGATTGACGGGCGCCCCGAGACGCTTCGCGCCACCTGCGAAGCCGCGCTCAAGCGCCTCAAGACCGACGTGATCGACCTGTATTACCTGCACCGCTGGGACAAGCAGGTGCCGATTGAAGAGAGCGTGGGTGCGCTGAGCGATCTGGTGCGCGCCGGCAAGATCCAGACCCTCGGCCTGAGCGAGGTGTCGGCCGCCACCTTGCGCCGCGCGCACGCAGTGCACCCCATCACGGCGCTGCAGACCGAGTACTCGCTGTGGACACGCAACCCCGAGATCGCGGTGTTGCAGGCCTGCCGCGAACTGGGCGTGGCCTTCGTGGCCTTCAGCCCGGTGGCGCGTGGATTCCTGTGTGGCGAAGTCGATGTGAGCACGCTCGACGCCAAGGACATCCGCCGCACCATGCCGCGGTTTGCGCCGGAGAACTACGCGGCCAACTTGAAGCTGCTGGCGCCGTTTCAAGCCATTGCGCGCGACATGGGCTGCACGCCTGCGCAGCTGGCCATTGCCTGGCTGCTGCACTTGGGCAACGACATCCTGCCGATTCCAGGAACGGCGCGCGAAGACCACCTGCGCGAAAACATCGGCGCGGCCGATGTGAAGCTGGATGCGGGCACCATGGCCAAGCTGGACGCATTGATCAACCAAGGCACGGTCAAAGGCAACCGCTACAACGACCAAGCCAACCGCGAAGTCGACACGGAGGCTTGCTAGCCCCCCTGCTGCGCCGTTTCACGGGTCGCTGCCCCCCAGGGGGGCGCGGCCTTTCTTGGGGCGGCCCGGCGTTGCGGCCGTGATTTATCTCGGCTGCCGCACGCAGCTCAAATCGCCTTCCTGGCAATCCAGAAAACGTTGCAGTTCGGCGGTGCGCTCGCGCGTCATGCGGGCTTGGCACTGCCAGTTGATCATCGGTGCAGCACTGCCACCTTCGATGCCGCTCTTCTCGAACTCACAGGCCTTCACGCGGTACTGGATCCATTCGGTCTGCACCTGGCGCAACAGCTTGCGCTGCGGGTTGCCCACGCTTTGCGAGAGCGTCTTGTAGGCCGCGCTGTAGGCGGCGGTGGCGGATTCGAAGTCCTGGAAGGCGCAGGCGTTGAGTGCCGCCTGTGTGCCGGGCACCTGCGAACAGTCGACGGCCTCGGTCGGGGTGCCGGTGGCCGTGGCCAGCGCAAGAACGCCGTGGCCCGTGAGGCCCAGGATGAACAGGATTTTCAACAGGGCAGATGTCATGCGGAAGCTCCTCGGCGCCGGGGTGGCGTGGTTGCCGGATTGTGCAGCGCCCCCGTCCGACATGAAACGAAACAAACCGAAACCGCCGCGAGACGACGGGCGAGGGGAGGGCCGGCACCATCACGGTCATGTTCAACCCCCTTCTCAAACAGGACCCCGTCATGAAACCCTGGATCAAACGCTCGCTCATCGCCCTGACCGGCATCACCATCGCCGTCGGTGGCCTCACCGCTTGCGGCACCCGCGGCCACCACGACAATGGCCCCATGAGCGCCGAACGCATGACGGAGATGCGCGGCAAGGTGATCGAACGCGTGACGAAAAAACTCGACCTGAATGCCGAGCAGCAGCAGAAGCTTGGCGTGCTGGCCGACAAGCTGCAGGCCCAGCGCACCGCCTTCATCGGCCAGACCACCGATCCGCGCGCCGAGGTGCGCCAACTCGTCGCGGGCGAGAAGTTCGACCGTGCCCGCGCGCTGAGTCTGCTGGACGAGAAGACCCGTGTGGTGCAGGTGAGCAGCCCCGAGGTGATCAACGCGCTGGCCGATTTCTACGACAGCCTCAACCCGACGCAGCAGACCGAGGTGCGCGAGATGATGCAGAAGCGCAAAGGCTGGTTTGGCCGCAGCTGAAGTTGACGCGCCAGGCGCCGTCAACGGCAACGCAGTGTGAGAATGCCGCATGCACCGCATCTTGCTGATTGACGACGACGAACAGCTCGGTCCACCGCTGAAAACCTACTTTCAACGGTTCGAGCTTGAACTCACCCAGGCGCTCAAGCCCAGCGAGGGCTTGGCGCGCCTGCGCAGCGGTGTGTTCGATGCGGCCATCCTCGATGTGATGCTGCCCGAGATGGATGGGTTTGAACTCTGCCGCACCATCCGCAAGGAAAGCGACATTCCCATCGTCATGCTCACCGCGCGCGGCGACGTGATGGACCGCGTGGTGGGTCTGGAGCTCGGCGCCGATGCCTACCTGCCCAAACCTTTCGAGCCGCGCGAACTCGTCGCGCAAACCCAGACCCTGCTGCGCCGCCGGCATGGCCACAACGGCCCGGCCAGCGGCACACCGGCCCCCGACGTGCTGGCCTTCGAGGGCCTGACGATCGACCCGGCGCGCCGCAGCGTGCTGCGCCAGGGGGAACTGGTGGAGCTCACCGGCACCGAGTTCGAGCTGCTGCACCTGCTGGCGCGCGAGAGCGGGCGTGTGTTCAGCCGCGACGACATCCTCAACCAGCTGCGCGGCCACGAGGCCGACCTTTACACCCGCGCGGTGGACATCGTGGTGAGCCGCCTGCGCAAGAAGCTGGAGCCGCTGGACTGCATCAAGACGCTGCGCAATGCGGGCTACTCGCTGGCATTGCGCAGGGTCTGAACAACACCATGAACTGGCTGCGCCGCCTGCGGCATTCCATCAAGCTGCGTTTGCTGGCGGTGTTTTTGCTGCTGGCGATGTCGGTGGCGTTCATCTTCATCAGCGGCGCGCAGAAGGCGTTTTCGCTGGGCTGGCGCGAAGCCGCGCGCCCGCTGCTCATGGACTACGTGAGCCGCCTCGCGGCCGATGTGGCACCCACGGGCACACCCGAGGTGCCGCGCGCACAGACCATCGTGTCTCGCCTGCCGGTGATCACGATCGACATTAGCGGACCCACGGTGAACTGGCGCTCGCATCCCGACGGGAAGGGGTCGCCCAAACGACTGGATCGTCCGCGCGAAGGCGATCGCCACGATTGGGGCGACGACAAAGACTGGGACGCTCTGCTCAAGCGAACCAGCGCGGACGGGCACACCATCACCTTCGGTCTGAATGAAACCGCGTTCGAGCGCCGCCCGCGCCTCTTCGGCTTTGCCCTCACGGCCCTGCTGCTCATGACCGGCCTGGGCTGGCTGTATGTGCGCCGGCTGCTGCGCCCGCTGGACGACATACGCGCGGGTGCCATGCGCTTCGGCGCTGGCGAGTTCGGTCAACCCATCGCGTTGCCGCCGTCTCGTCGCCACGACGAACTGGGCGAGCTCGCCTCCACCATCAACACCATGGGCCACGACATCGAGCAAATGCTCGAAGCCCAGCGCGCCCTGTTGCTGGCCATCAGCCATGAACTGCGCAGCCCGCTCACGCGCGCGCGGCTCAACACCGAGCTGCTGCCCGACACAGAAGAAGTCGCACCGCAGCGCGATGCCTTGCTGCGCGACCTGGCCGAGATGGCCCGGCTCATCAGCGACTTGCTGGAAAGCGAGCGCCTGGCCGGCCGCCATGCCGCGCTGAACCGCGAACCCACCGACTCGGCCCAACTGGCCCGCGACGTGATCGACGAACTCGCCATCACGCAACCCGCCGCGAACGGCATCCGCGTGCACGCCGCGCCGCACCTGCCGACGCTGCCACTCGATCGCATCCGCACCAAGCTGCTGCTGCGCAACCTGCTCGACAACGCGCTGCGCCACAGCGCCGATGCACCGCTGCCAGTGGAACTGCACCTTCGCCGCACCGGCGAGGCAGGGCAGGGCATCGAGCTGGAGGTGCGCGATCACGGCCCCGGCGTGCCTGACGACCAGCTGCCCCACCTGGCCCAAGCCTTCTTTCGGCCCGACTCTGCCCGCACCCGCAACGCCGGCGGTGTGGGCCTGGGGCTTTACCTGTGCCGGCTGGTGGCGCAGGCGCATGGGGGGACGTTTGCGGTGCGCAATGCGAAGCCGGGGTTGGCGGTGACGGTGACGCTGCCATCCGTCTGACCCCGCGCCATGTTGGCGCCGCTTTGATGCGGATCAGCCCGCGCGGAGGCGGTTGGTGCCATGCTGACCGCATGACCACCTTCAACCCACCCGGCTTCACCACCGCGCCCACGCGCTTTCTGTTTTTCACCGGAAAGGGTGGCGTCGGCAAGACCTCGCTGTCCACCGCCACCGCCATCGCCTTGGCCGACGCAGGGCAGCGCGTGCTGCTGGTGAGCACCGACGCCGCGTCCAACCTGGACGACATGCTGGGCATCACCTTGTCGAACCAGCCGGTGGACGTGCCCGGTGTGCCCGGCCTGTCGGTCATCAACATCGACCCCGACGCCGCCGCCGAAGCCTACCGTCTGCGCGTGCTCGCGCAGCTGGACAGCAAAGCCACCGAGGCCGAGCGCCACACCGTGCGCGAACAACTCTCGGGCGCCTGCACCACCGAGATCGCCGCGTTCGACGAGTTCGCCGCGCTGCTGGCTGGCGAGGGCGCGCGCTACGACCATGTGGTGTTTGACACCGCGCCCACCGGCCACACCCTGCGTCTGCTGAGCCTGCCCAAGGCCTGGAGCGGCTTTCTCGCCGACAACGACCGCGGCGCCTCGTGCCTGGGGCCGCACTCGGGTCTGAAGATGCAGGAGGCCCGCTTCAACGCCGCTCTGCGGGCCCTGAGCGACCCCGCGCTCACCACCGTGGTGCTCGTCACCCGGCCCGACCCGCGCCCCATGCAGGAAGCCGCGCGCACCGCCGAAGAGCTGCGCTCCCTCGGCCTGGGCAACCAGCGCCTGGCGATCAACGGCGTGTTTCACGCGAGCGACCCCGGCGACCCAATCGCGCAGGCGATTGAAGCCCTGGGCCGTGAAGCCATGGCCACCATGCCCGCCACGCTCGCCCAACTGCCGCGCGACGAGGTGCCGCTGCGCGCCTTCGACACCGTGGGATTGCCGGCGCTGCGTGCGTTGCTGGGTGGCTCCGTTCGCCCTGAGGCTGTCGAAGGGCCCGCAAACTCTCGACAAGCCCAACCCGAGCGGAAGGCGAGCCTGCCCGCAGAATCCTTGTCCAAAATGGCCGACGAGCTCGCCGCCAAGGGCCACGGCCTGATCATGGTCATGGGCAAAGGGGGCGTGGGCAAGACCACCATCGCCGCCGCCCTGGCCGTGGGCCTGGTGCAGCGCGGCCACAGCGTGCACCTCACCACCACCGACCCGGCCGCCCACGTGGCCGACACTTTGAACGGCAGCCTCCAAGGCCTGAAGGTCGGGCGCATCGACCCCAAGGCGGAAACCGAGGCCTACATCGCCAAGATCATGGCCAGCAAAGGCAAAGACCTCGACGATGCAGGCCGCGCCCTGCTGCTGGAAGACCTGCAGTCCCCCTGCACCGAAGAAGTGGCCGTGTTCCACGCCTTCAGCCGCGTGGTCAACACCGCGCGCAGCGCCTTTGTGGTGCTCGACACCGCACCCACCGGCCACAGCCTGCTGCTCATGGACGCCACCGGCGCCTACCACCGCCAGATGACGCAGCAATACGAAACCCGGGCCGACGGCAGCGCAGCCAGCGGCCTTCACATCATCACACCGCTCATGCGCCTGCAAGACGCTTCTCTGACCCACGTCGTCATCGTCACCCTGCCCGAGATCACCCCCGTCACCCAGGCCGCCGCGCTGCAAGAAGACCTGCGCCGCGCCAGCATCGAACCCTGGGCCTGGGTGATCAACAAAAGCATCGCCGCCAGCGGCACTACCGACCCGTTGCTGCAAGCGCGGCTGGTGGGGGAGGCACAGCAAACGCAACGCATTGCCGAGGGGTTGGCGAAACGCACGTTTGTGTTGCCCTGGTTGGCGCAGCCACCGGTAGGGGTGGAGGCGTTGGGGGCGCTGGTGTCGGGCGCTGTGATAGCTGGCTGACATTCTCGTCAGCAGAGTCAGGCGGACTTTCTCTGACAGCCGGACGTTTCGGCTTGCGGAAGAATTGGTGTCCTGTTAAATTCTGTATTCAAAAATCGCGAATACAGAATTCATGCAACTCAAACCTCAAGATTTCCTCATTGCCCTCAAGCTCCTGGCATGGGGAGACCAGCGCTGGACATACGCACGCCTTGCTCAGGAGCTGGGACTCAGTGCTTCAGAGGCACATGCTTCGGTGAAGCGAGGTTTGTTGTCGGGACTGCTGTTACCCAACAGGCTTTCATACGTCCCAACGACAGGCGCACCGGGCGCCGGAAAGCAGTCGCTCCAGGAGCCTCACGGCATATACAAAGTCACGCGCAAACGGGTGCGCCGCAGTTCTGTGCCTCCTGAAGACGCCAGCCTGCCTGACAACCCGGTGCGGGTACACGCCCAAGCCCTGGCTGAGTTCACCTTGCACGGTGCCAAGTACACATTTCCCGGTCTGCGTTTGCCATTGGCCGTTGGCGTGCCCACGAGTCACAGCGCTCCAGCTTTTGCCGGCGTGTTCGCGCCTGGCAGCACCGACTTTGTCTGGCCGCATCCAAACGGCTCGGTCCGCGGCGTGGGGGTGGAGCCGCTGCATCCTTCGGTGCCCTTCGCCGCCATGCAAGACGAGAAGCTCTACGAGCTGCTGGCCCTGTTCGATGCCCTTCGAGTGGGCAAGGCGCGAGAACGGAACATGGCCACGGAGCGGCTGCTGGCCTTGATCGATCCGGGCGCGGCGGCGCCGCGCAAGGAGACGCTTCATGGCTGATCCGAATCTGGCGCTGTTGCTGGGCATGGCACGTGCCATGGGGCCGCTGTGCGAGCAGGTGGTGTTCGTTGGCGGTTGCGCCACTGGCTTGCTGATCGACAACCCGAGCCTGATGGATGTGCGGCCCACTGAAGATGTGGATGCCATCGTCGAGGTGGCGTCTCTGGTGGGCTACCACCAGTTGGCCGGCCAACTGGCGCAGCGTGGATTCAAGCAGACCATGGCGGACAACACACCGCCGTTTCGCTGGTTCTGGAACCGCCTGCAGCTGGACTTGGTTCCGGTGGACGAAAAGGTGTTGGGCTTTGCCAATCGTTGGTACCGCGCGGGTTTCGAGTTGGCGATTCAGGCCATTCTGGATGACGGCTTGGTTCTGCGACACCTCTCTGCACCGTACTTTCTGGCCACCAAATTCGAAGCATTCAAGGATCGGGGCCGCAACGATGTGTTTGTCAGCCATGACCTGGAAGACATCCTGACCGTGGTGGAGGGGCGCGCCGCCTTGGTCCAGGAGGTCAAGGCCGCGCCCGACAATGTGCGGTTGTACATCGGCCGATCGGTGGCCAGTTTGCTGGCGCTGCCTGCCTTTGCCAACGCATTGCCGGGCCTCTTGAGCGACCCAGAGCGCGAAGAGACTGCCTTCGCGCGCTTGAACCAGATGGCACTTGTGGGCTTGGCATAGAGCTGACCGGCCAAAAAAAACGGGAGCCAGTGGCTCCCGTTTTTCGTTCAACCAACAGCGCCTTACAGCGTGTCGATGAAGCTGCGCAGCTTGTCCGAGCGGCTGGGGTGCTTGAGCTTGCGCACCGCCTTGCTTTCGATCTGGCGAATGCGTTCGCGGGTCACGTCGAACTGCTTGCCGACTTCTTCCAGCGTGTGGTCGGTGGACATCTCGATGCCGAAGCGCATGCGCAGCACCTTGGCTTCGCGCGGCGTGAGGCTGTCGAGGATTTCCTTGACCACTTCGCGCAGGCCGGCCTGCATCGCTGCTTCGATGGGCGCGGTGTTGGCCTGGTCTTCGATGAAGTCGCCCAGGTGCGAATCGTCGTCGTCGCCGATCGGCGTTTCCATGGAGATCGGCTCTTTGGCGATCTTCATGATCTTGCGGATCTTCTCTTCCGGCATCTCCATCTTCTCGGCCAGGATGGACGCATCGGGCTCAAAACCAAACTCTTGCAAGTGCTGGCGGCTGATGCGGTTCATCTTGTTGATGGTCTCGATCATGTGCACCGGAATCCGGATGGTGCGCGCCTGGTCGGCGATCGAGCGGGTGATGGCCTGGCGGATCCACCACGTGGCGTACGTCGAGAATTTGTAGCCGCGGCGGTATTCGAACTTGTCCACCGCCTTCATCAGGCCGATGTTGCCTTCCTGGATCAGGTCCAGGAACTGCAGGCCGCGGTTGGTGTACTTCTTCGCGATGGAGATCACGAGACGCAGGTTGGCCTCGATCATTTCCTTCTTCGCGTCGCGCGAGGTGGACTCGCCCGAGTTCATGCGCTTGTGGATGTCTTTCAGGTGTGCCAGCGGCACGACCACGCTGCTCTGGATGTTCATCAGGCCGGTTTGCAGTTCCTGCACCGGCGGGATGTTGCGCTCCATCACCACGCTCCACGGCTTGCCGGCGGCGGCCTGCTTCTCGACCCACTTCAGGTTGAGCAGGTTGGCGGGGAAGTCGGCGATGAACTTTTCCTGCGGCATGCCGCACTTGTCCACGATGATGCGGCGCAGCTCGCGCTCTTTCTTGCGCACATCGTCCACCTGGTTGCGCATGGTGCTGCACAGCTTCTCGATGGCTTTGGCGGTGAAGCGGATCGACATCAGCGTTTCGGTGATGGCTTTCTGCGTCTTCAGGTAGGTCGGCGTGCCGTAGCCTTCCTTATCGTAGGTCTTGTGCAGTTTTTCGAACAGCACGCGCATGGCGTCGAAGCGGTCGAGCGCTTCGCGCTTGAGTTCTTCGAGCTTGCGGGTCAGCGCCTTGGAGCCGCCCTTGCCATCGTCGTCGTCGGCTTCGTCGTAGTCGTCGAAGTCTTCTTCGGCCACGTAGTCGTCGGCCGCGTCGGCGTCGGCAAAGCCGTCGACCACGGTGGAGATGACGACCTTGCCGCTGCGGATGTCTTCGGCCATCACCAGAATCTCGGCGATGGTGGCCGGGCTCTCGCTGATGGCGGCCATCATGTCGTTGAGGCCGCCTTCGATGCGCTTGGCGATCTCGATCTCGCCTTCGCGCGTGAGCAGCTCCACGGTGCCCATTTCGCGCATGTACATGCGCACGGGGTCGGTGGTGCGGCCGAACTCGCTGTCCACGGTGGAGAGCGCCGCTTCGGCTTCTTCTTCGGCTTCTTCTTCGGTGGCGGCGGTGGGGCCGGTGTTGTTCAGCAGCAGGGTTTCGGCGTCAGGCGTCTGTTCGTACACCGCGACACCCATGTCGTTGAGCAGCGAGACCACCACTTCCAGCGTCTCGGCTTCGACCAGTTTGTCGGGCAGGTGGTCGTTGATCTCGCCGTGCGTGAGGTAGCCACGCGTCTTGCCCAGCTTGATCAGGGTCTTGAGGCGTTCGCGGCGGTTGCGCGCTTCTTCTTCGGACAGGACAGTTTCGTCCAGGCCGAATTCCTTCATCAGCGCGCGCTCTTTCGCCTTGCTGATCTTCATGCGCAGCGGCTTGACCTTCTCGGTCGTGGTCGAGGTGGTGTCGACCGCTTCGGTCTCGACTTCACCTGCCAGGTCGTCTTCGATGTCGCTCAGGTCGGCATCGTCCATGTCGCCACCGGACGACTTGCTGTCGGCCTTGGGCTTGCGGCCGCGCTTGGCGGCGGGCTTGTCGTCACCTGCAGCAGCCTTGGCCGGGCGGCCGGCTTTCTTTTTCGCTGGCGCGTCTTCCAGCAACTCGGTGTCGAGGGCTTTGGCAGCGGTCTTTTTGGCAGGAGCGGCCTTGGCGGCGGCTTTGGCGGGAGTCTTGTCGGTCACAGCAGGAGCTTTCTTCGGGGGCAAAGCCGGGGCGGTGGCGCGTGGGGCAGCCTTCTTGGCGGGTTTTGTGCTGGACGAGACGGGCGTGCTGGATTTCTTCGCGGGCATGAGGACCTCAGAAAAATGTCGAACTGGAACCGGCAGAACACACAAAAAACGCCTGAAGGCCGCGCAACGCGGTCCATCCCGGTGATTTTGTTTGGCACAACGCCTGCACTACACCCGCTCTTTGCCGGAAAGGGCAGGCCTGCAAGCTGTTGGGGCGAACATTTGGTGTGCAGTCCTTGCGGGGTTCCGTCAGGCCCGGGGCGGGTCGCTGAGGTGGCCAGGAGAAGTGTCCATGTAGCCCTGTTCAGGGGCCGGGCCGGTGCCGGAGGTGCTGCTGTCGCG
This sequence comes from Polaromonas sp., assembly GCA_013823505.1. Next base: position 46,371 of record PNMH01000010.1, read on the forward strand.
CTTGCGGTGCAAAGTCGCGGATTATACCGCGCGCGCCATTTTTTGCTAGGCGGCTGTGCTGGTTTTCAGGGCGGCGAGCTGGTCCCTGACGCGTTTGTAGTCGGCCATGGCGCTGTGGTCGCCCTCTGCCACGCGGGCCGCCAGCTGGCTGGCTTGTTCCTCCAGCGCGTCGCGGCGCAGTCGGTTCATCACGTCGGTGAGCTCCGAGATTTCGGAGGCAGGGTCGTCGCTGGGGGGCACCTGCTCCACTTGCGTGCAACCAAACGCCTCGTGCTCGTGCCCGCGCAAGGCCTCGCGCAGGGCGGCCCAGGGCTGGGGGCCATGTTCGTGCAGCTGCGCTTCCAGCCAGGCGAACAGCGGGCCGTGGGGCGCTGGTAGGTGGGCCAGAAGGCTGTGGTCGTCCGCCGTGAGGCCGTCCCAGGCTTGCGCGTTGGCCAGCAGCAGGCCCACGGCGCGGTCGGCGCGGCTGCCGCCGGCGCGGCGTGTGCCCAGCATGCGGGGCGGCGGGGGCGGACTTTTGCGCCACTTGCCGTAGCCCTTTTTGCCGAAGCTGCTGCCACCGTCGCTTCGGTAGCCGCCGCTGGATTCGTACGCGCCGGGTGAGGACTCGTAAGAGGCTCCGCCGTCGTAGCCCGCGTCGTGCGACGACTGGGCGGGCGCTGGCCCTGCCGAGCGAGGGGCGCGCGATCCGCCGGTCTGTTGCCAGAGTTGCAGCAGGTCGGCGCTGCCAATGCCGATGCCGGTGGAGAGTTCACCGATCAGCTGGCGCTTCAGGGCGCCGTCGGGCAGGGCGCTCCAGAGCGGGCGCGCCTGGCTGGCCATGCGGGCACGGCCTTCGGCGCTGGTGAGGTCGCAGTCGGCGCTGGCCGCTTCAATCAAGAAGCGCGAGAGCGGCACGGCCTCTTTCACGCACTGGGCGAACGCGGCCTCGCCGTTGGCGCGGATGAAACTGTCGGGGTCGTGCTCGGCCGGCAAAAAGAGGAACTTCACGCTGCGTGTGTCGGTGGCCAGGGGCAGGGCCGCGTCGAGCGCCTTGCGCGCCGCGCGGCGGCCGGCGTTGTCGCCGTCGAAGCTGAAGACCACCGAATCGGTGAAGCGAAAGAGCTTCTGCACATGGTCGGGCGTGCAGGCCGTGCCCAGCGTGGCCACGGCGTTGGCAAAACCGAGCTGGGCCAGGGCCACCACGTCCATGTAGCCCTCGGTCACCAGCGCGTAGCCCGCCACGCGGATGGCGGTGCGGCCCTCGAACAGGCCGTAGAGTTCGCGGCCCTTGCTGAACACCGGCGTCTCGGGCGAGTTGAGGTACTTGGGTTCGCCCTTGTCGAGCACCCGTCCGCCGAAGCCAATGCACTCGCCTTTGACGTTGCGGATCGGGAACATGATGCGGTCGCGGAAGCGGTCGTAGCGCTTGGACTGGCCGTCTGCGCCCCTTTCGTCTTCATGTTCGATCACCATGCCGGATTCGACCAGCAGCGGGTCTTGGTAGTCGGGGAACACGCTGGCCAGCGCGCGCCAGCCCTCCGGGGCGTAGCCCAGGCCGAAGGTCTTGGCGATCTGGCCCGAGAGGCCGCGACCCTTGAGGTAGTCCACCGCGCGAGGCGTTGCCTTGAGGTGTTTGGCGTAGGCATGCGCGGCTTTTTCCAGCACGTCGGTGAGCGTGACCTGTTTCTGGCGCTGCTGGGCGGCGCGCTCGCGGTCTTGCGGCGAGGCGTCATCTTCGGGAATCTGCATGCCGGTTTGTTGCGCCAGGTCTTTCACCGCTTCAATGAAGCTCATGCCCGCGTGCTCCATCAGGAAACCGATGGCGTTGCCGTTGGCTCCGCAGCCGAAGCAGTGATAGAACTGCTTGGTGGGGCTGACGCTGAACGAGGGCGACTTCTCCCCGTGGAACGGGCACAGGCCCATCAGGTTGGCGCCGCCCTTCTTGAGTTGCACGTAGCGACCCACCACGTCGACCACGTCCACGCGGTTGAGCAGTTCCTGGATGAAGGTCTGGGGGATGGCCACGGGGGTATTCTCTCGCACAGGCCTAAAGAGCCATTCCCATCAGGAGACAACCGCCATGACCAGCATCTTCGACCGGGACCTCCCGCGCACCGAGGCCAACTTTGCGCCTTTCTCACCGCTGTCGTTCATCGAGCGCACCGCCGAGGTCTACCCCGACCGGCTGGCGGTGGTGCATGGTGAGCTGCGACAGACCTGGGGCGAGACCTACACCCGCTGCCGGCAACTGGCGAGCGCCCTGCAGCGTGCGGGCATTGGCAAGAACGACACGGTGGCGGTGATGCTGCCCAACACGCCCCCCATGGTGGAGGCGCACTTCGGCGTGCCCATGGCCGGGGCGGTGCTCAATGCGCTCAACACGCGGCTGGACCCGGAGGCCATTGCCTTCATGCTCGACCACGGTGAGGCCAAGGTGGTGATCGTGGACCCGGAGTTCTCGCTCACGCTGAAGAAGGCGCTGGCGATGCGCCAGGCGAGCACGCCGCTGCTGGTGATCGACGTGGAGGACGTCTTGTTCACCGGGACGACCGAACGCATCGGCAGCAGCACGTACGAAACCTTCCTCGCCAGTGGCGACCCGGCCTTTGCCTGGAGCCTGCCGGCCGACGAGTGGGACGCCATTGCGCTGAACTACACCAGCGGCACCACCGGCAACCCCAAGGGTGTGGTCTACCACCACCGGGGTGCCGCGATGAACGCGGTCTCCAACGTGATGGAGTGGGACATGCCCAAGCACGCGGTGTACCTGTGGACGCTGCCCATGTTTCACTGCAATGGCTGGTGTTTTCCGTGGACGGTGGCCGCGCGTGCGGGCGTGAACGTCTGCCTGCGCCGGGTGGAAGCCCAGGCGATCTTCGACGCCATGCGCAACCACGGCGTGACGCACTACTGCGGCGCACCCATCGTGCACGGCATGCTGGTGAATTCGCCAGCCGCCATGAAGGTCGGGCTGCCTGCGGGCGTGAAGGCCATGGTGGCGGGCGCAGCGCCACCGGCGTCGATGATCGAAGGCATGGAGCAGATGGGCTTTGACCTCACGCATGTGTACGGCCTGACCGAGGTCTACGGCCCGGCCACGGTGTGCGCGAAACACGAGGCCTGGGACGCGCTGGACATTGGCGAGCGCGCGCGCCTCAACGCGCGCCAGGGCGTGCGCTATCACCTGCAGCGCGACGTGCGCGTGCTCGACCCGGAGACGATGTTGCCGGTGCCGCAAGACGGCGAGACCATGGGCGAGATCATGTTCAAGGGCAACATCGCCATGAAGGGTTACCTGAAGAACCCGAAGGCCACCGCCGAGGCGTTTGCGGGCGGCTGGTTCCACAGCGGCGACCTGGCCGTGCAGTACGCCGACGGCTACTTCAAGATCAAGGACCGCAGCAAGGACATCATCATCTCGGGCGGCGAGAACATCTCGTCGATCGAGGTGGAAGACGTGCTCTACCGCCACCCCGCGGTGCTGGCCGCCGCGGTGGTGGCCAAGGCCGACGCCAAGTGGGGCGAGACGCCTTGCGCCTTCATCGAGCTCAAGGCCGGGGCCGACACCACGGCCGAAGCCATCGTGGCGCATTGCAAGCAGCACCTCGCCGGTTTCAAGGTGCCGCGCGCGGTGGTGTTTGGCGAGCTGCCCAAGACCAGCACCGGCAAGATCCAGAAGTTCGAGTTGCGCAAGCTGGCGGGCTCGGCCGCCGCCATCGACGTTTGACAACGGCACCGTTTCGCAAGAGACGGCACCCGTCTGCTCAAGGCCCCATCGTCAGCCAATCGCCGCTGGCATAGCGCTCCGTTTGCGCGCCCTCAAAGCGCCACAGGTGCAGCCAGCCGTTGTCGAGCAGCTGCTGAAGCACCTCGTGTTGGCCAATCACCCGGTCGATGGCGGCCCGGGGCGCATCGATCACCACGGTGAGGCGCAGCGGTTCGTGCACCCAGCGTTCACCGTCATGCAGCGACTGGCGCGACAGGCCGATGCGCAGATCGCCGCCGTTGCCCTCGAACACGCCGATGTGGCCCCCCACCACGTTGTGCAGGACCTTGTTTCCGCTGCCCAGCCGCAGGGGGTCGCAGGTGGAGGCGTGGTACTGCCAGTTGATCCAGTGTGTAACCAGCATCGGCGCCGTCATCAGCAGTTCGAGCACGCTGCCATCAGGGTCGTTGGCGGCGTCGTAGTCGTGCAGGAAGCTGCGTCCGTCCAGCGTCACGCCGCGGCTGCGGTGGCGCGGTGCGATGAGAAAGGCCGCGTTGCCGGCGAGGCCCCATTCGGGGCGCGTCTGTGCGCCGTCGTTGGCCCGGCGTCGAAACTGGGTGAGCAGCTCGGCGTGTGCGGTGCGCGGGCTCAGGCCGAGACGGGGGGCACGTTCGCGGCGCACCTGGTCGCTGGCCTGGGCCCACACCGGCTGGAACTGCTGCCACTGGCTCCGCGCTGCGGGGGGCAACAGATCGAGGTCGAAGCCTTCCAGTTCGTCGGTGGTGGTGTTGTGCAAGGCGGCCACGAACCAGGTGGCCTCTGGAATGAGCAAGCCCTCGGCCATCAGGCCTTGACGCACGGGAGGTTCGTTGAGCATCTGCGCCAGGCTGCGGGCGTTGACCTCGCCGGTTTGGCCGCAGCAAGCGCCGCAGTCGAGTGCGGCGGCGTGGGCGTTGTTGCTCGACTGGCTGCCATGGCCCACCAGCAGCACCAGGGGTGCCATGGGCGTTTGCGGCCGGTCCAGACCCATGGCGTGCAGCACCCGGGCCGACATGCCGACTTTGTCGGCCAGGCTCAGTCCGTTCAGCTGGGGCCGGCACACCGGCCGGTAGCGGGCTGGCAGACCTGCATGGTCATCGTTGACACGGCCTGCGGTTGATGGCCGAAGCCATTGCCACAGCTTGCCCAGGTAGCCGACGCCAGCCGCTTCCACGAAGGAGAACGCCGTGCCCGGCCACTGGTTGGTGCTTTGCCACTGGGTCGCCAGCGCCAGGCGGTCGGCACGGGCGCTGACCACCCTGGCCTGCAGATCGGGATCCACTTCTTCGGTGACCTCGGCTGCGGGCGCCAACAGACCGGGCAGTTGGGGTCGCCGGGCGGCAGTGCCCAATGGCGTGTAGGCAACCGGCAAGCCGAAAAAGCCGGCAAAGCCGATGGTCTGCACGGCGGGCCACACCGCTTCCAGCGAGCGGCGGATCGGCTCACTGCGCACGTCGATGCAGAAGGCGGCCTGGACAGCCGGCGGACCCACGTCGGGCGCTTCAGTGCAGGCGCCGGCCAGGCGCTGCCTGAGGTTGCGCTGGTAGCCGCACTCCAGCGCGGTTTGCCACACCTCGTCGATCAGCAGGCCGTCTTCTGCGGCGGTGAGCAGCTGGGGCGACTGTTGCCAGGCGTTCTGCAGGGCCAGAAAAACCTGGCTGGTGGTGGCGTTGTCCTGACTTTCCAGCAGGATGGCACCCCAAGCGAGGCGGATGGCGAGCAGGTCGCGCAGGTGCTCGTCGCTGCGCCCTTCCAGCCGCGCCTGCCATCCGAGGTAGGCACACCACGAGGCCCAGCCGTTCACCGTGAGCAGCACGGCTTCAAGATAGTTGGCCCACACGGAGGGCGACAGTCCCAGGCGCTGCAAGACCCAGCGCTCGGCATCTCCGCGGGTCGGCGGCAGGGCCTTGAGTGCGGAGCCCAGCTGTGGCAAGCCCATCAGCGAACCAATGCCGTTGTCGTGCTGCAGGGTTTCGTGCCAAAACGCGTACAGGCCCGATGTCCGCTGGGGCTGCCAGCTGGCCTGGTGCGCGTCGAAGTAGGCGGCGCAGGTCTGGCTCACCTGGTGGGAGATGGCTTGCCGCCATGCCAGCCGGAGATGGCGCCGGGGGTCGGTGTCCAGCACATCGATCAGCAAGGGCAGTCGGCGGATGGTTGTGGGGCGTTGCAGAGCGTCCAAGCACTGCTCGGGCGTCAGCCCGGCGGCTCTGGCAGCGGGTACCTCCGAGAGGGCTTGCTGCAGGTCGGCGTGCTGGATGCGCTGCTGCTCCCACGCCAGCCGCTGGGTGGCGCGAGAGGGAAACAACTGCACGTCGCCCAGCACCGCCATTCGGGCCGCCACGCGGCGCACGGGCATGCCGATGCGCGACCAGTGCGGGTTCACCGCAATGGCGCGGTCCAGCGGCCAGGCGGGCGCAATCATCTGGCAGGCTTGGGCGCAGGCCGATTCGATCTGCTGCTGCAGCTCGGGAGAGATCTGCTGGGCCCAGCTGTCTTTTTGGTTGGCGTTCAGGGCAGCGCATTCGTCGTTCGTGATGGTCATGGTGTGTCCTGTGAAAACGTCAGTCTGAAAGCTGGGTCGGCGTCGGATGAGGGCTGGGGGCGACGTGTGACGGTGGCTGGTCGTAAGTCCATCGGGTGGGCCACAGCCGCAGGGTGAGCCGGGTGTAGTGCTCGTCCAGGTAGAAGCCCGCGTAGCTGCGGCGGCGCCAGGCCTCCAGCGCGTTCGGCCGGGTGTGCAGCAGCACCAGAAAGAGGTAGAGCGCGGCCATGCCGGCCAGTGCCACGGCACCCAGGGCGTGGTGCGGTGCGTCCTGCAGGTTCAGCGGCAGCGTGTGCGCCAGCAGGGTGATGCCGGTCAGGCCGGTCACCATCACCAGGCCAGACAGGGCAAGGCGCCGGAGATGGCCCCCGTCGGGGCCGGAAGGGGTGGGAAGCCACAGAAGCGGCGCCCAGGCCAGCCCCAGGACCAGACCCCACCACAGGGGCCAGGCGCCCGGGCTGATGGCCATTTGCAGACCCAGCACCACGCCGACGCTTGCCAGCGGCGCCAGCCAGAGGCTGGTGGCCAGCGGCTTGCGCGGATCCTGGAGCGCTTGCAGCCGCGTGTAACGCACCGCGCTGGAGGCCGCCAGGAAGGCGTGCGCCTTGTACAGCGAATGCCCGATCAGGTGCAGCGCGGCCAGCGTGTACAGACCCAGGCCGCATTCGAGCGCGAGAAAACCCATCTGCGCCACGGTGGACCAGGCCAGCCGCACCTTGATGCTGATGCGGGTGAGCATGACCAGGCCCGCCAGCACGGCGGTGCCCAGCCCGAGCGCCACCAACAAGGTGCGCGCCAGCGGCGCCTGCTCCAGCATCGGGGCAAAGCGGATCAGAACGAATCCACCCAGGTTCACCACGCCGGCATGCAACAGCGCGGACACCGGCGTGGGCGCCTCCATCACCTGGATCAGCCAGCCGTGCACCGGCAGCAAGGCCAGTCGCATCGCCACGGCCAGCACCAGCAGCACTGCGCTGGCCTGCAGGGCGGGGCCGGCGCCTTGGGCATCCACGTGCTGCATGAGCTCGTTCAACGAACCACTGCCCACACTCCACCAGGCCAGGCTGGCGGCGGCCAGCAGCAGTGCATCGGCCAGTCGGTCGGCCAAGCGCTTTTTGTGCGCGGCCAGGAGGGCAAAGGGTCGGTCGGGGTAGAAACACAGCAGCGGCTGCAGCGCCACGCCCACGAGTGCCCAGGCGCCCATCAGCAGCAGCCAGTGGTCGGCAATCAGCAAGGTGTGCACCGCAGCCAGCACACCGGCCAACGCCGCCACGAAGCGCGCCTGCGCGGCTTCACCTTCCAGGTAGCGGGTCGAAAACACGCCAATCACCAGGCCCAGGAACTGCACCAGGATCGCCAGCGCGCCTCCCAGCGCAGTCACGGCGAACCAGGGGCTGAGGCTGGCCGTGCCCGGCAGGAAGATGCCGACCAGCGTGAGGGCCAGGGCGAGCAGGGACAGACCGTTCATCGCTGCCCACAGGCGTGAACGCGCGAGCGCGGGTGCGTGGGACGCCAGCATGGCCAGCAGCATGGCCGCCAGCATCAGGACGGCTGGAGCGACGGCGGTGGCGGCCGGCAGGAAAGGAGGGAAAAGCATGTGGGAACCGGGTGTGTGGCGATACCCAGGATCATGTTTTGAAGCGTTTGTTCTGTAAAATAGATTGATCAGAACGATCTGATGTCAAAAACAGAACAATGAAGCTCGAGCAATTCAATTTCCATCATTTGCTGTACTTCTGGCAGGTGGCCAAGCACGGCCATCTGACGCGCGCAGCCGAGGCGCTGAACACGTCGCAGTCGGCGCTGTCGGCCCAGATTCGCCAGCTCGAGGACCGCCTGGGCAAGCCGCTGTTCAACCGGGAGGGTCGGCGCCTGGTGCTCACCGAAACGGGTCACATGGTCTTGTCTTATGCCGAGAACATTTTTGGACTGGGCCAAGAGCTGCTCGGGCGGCTGGAGGGACAGGACCAGGGGATCACCCGGTTGCGCGTCGGCAGCGTCGCCACCTTGTCGCGCAACTACCAGGAAAACTGGATCCGGCCATTGCTGGCCGACCCAGAGGTGGTTTTGACGCTGGAATCCGGCCCTTTGGAAGGGCTGCTGCAGCGTCTGGGCCAGCACCAGCTGGACGTGGTGCTGGCCAACGAGGCCGTGCCGGCCGACCCGGAGCGCCCGCTCTACTGCAAGTTTCTGGGCAGCCAGGCGGTGTCGCTGGTGGGGCCGGCCGGGCGCTGGGCCGCTGGCAGCCTGCGTGTGCCGGAAGACTTGCAGGGGGTGGACATTGCGTTGCCCGGCCCTCGCCACGCGGTGCGTGCGCAGTTTGACGTCTTGTGCGCGTCGGTGGGCATTCGGCCCCGCTTGCGCGCCGAGGTGGACGACATGGCCATGCTGCGTCTGATTGCGCGAGACAGCGGCTGGCTCACGCTGCTGCCCGGCGTGGTGGTGCAGGACGAACTGAGGTCGGGCACGCTGGTGACGGTGGGGCAGTTGGCCGAGCTGCAAGAAAGCTTCTACGCCATCACCACGGTGCACACGCACCGCATTGAAATGCTGGAACGCCTGCTCTCGCCGGTGGCTGCGGCGACCCCGACGGGGGACGCGGCGTTGGACGCTCAACCGGTGGAGGTTTGACGCGAAGACTCAGTCGCCTGCGACGATGCCTTCGCGCCGCGGGTCGGCGCCGCCCGTCCATGCGCCTTGGTTGCGAACGATGGCCTGCGCGCCGCTGGTGAGCTCGCCCTGCTGCACGGTGTGCCCGCGCTGCTGCAAAGCCTCGACCGTCGCCAGCGGGAAGCGCCTTTGCTCCAGCACCAGCGGGCCGCCCAGCGTGCCGAAGTTGGGCAGGTCCACGGCGGCCTGCGGCGACAGGCCCCACTGCAGCACGCCGTGCAACACCTTGGCCGTGTAGTGAATGATGAAGGCGCCGCCCGGGCTGCCGGTGCTCATGAGCAGTTCTCCTGAGGCTTTGTCAAACACCAGGGTGGGCGACATCGAGGAGCGCGGGCGCTTGCCGGGCTCGACCCGGTTCGCCACCGGTCGTCCTTGGGCGTCGCGCGGCGTGAAACTGAAGTCGGTGAGTTCGTTGTTGAGCAGGAAGCCGCCGGGGCGGGATGGGTCGGTGCTGACCATGAGGCGCGAGCCGAAGGCGGATTCGATGGTCGTGGTCATGGCCAGCGCGTTGCCGAAACGGTCCACGATGCTGATGTGGCTGGTGCCGTGCTCGGGCTGGTCGGGCATGGCGGCCCAACTGCCCTGCACGCCGCCGGGTTGCCCAGCGGGGGCCCGCGGCATGCGTGCGGGTGTGATGAGCCGGGTGCGGTCATCGAGGTAGCGGGGCTCCAGCAGGCTGGCCCAGCGGCCCGCAGGGGGTGCCACGAAGTCCGGGTCGGCCACGAACTGCGCTCGGTCGGCGAAAGCGAGGCGCGAGGCTTCGGTGTAGCTGTGCAGCCAGTCAACGGCAGGCAGGCCGTTGGTCAACGGTGCTGCAGCTTGCGGCGTGCGAGCGAGCAGGCCCAGGATCTGGCCGATCGCGATGGCCCCCGAACTGGGTGGAGGAAATCCGCAGATGCGCAGCGCACGCAGCGCGGCGGTGTGATCGAAGCAGATCGCCTCGCGCTCGCGCGGTTGGTAGGCCTTCAGATCCTCAAGGCTCAGCGTGCCGGGCAGGGTGGGGTGCTGGCGAACCTTGTTCACGATGGCGCGCGCCACCGGGCCTTCGTGCAAGGCGATCGGGCCAACGGCCGCGATGTTGCGCAGCACCTGCGCCAGCTCCGGGTTGCGCAGCACATGGCCCACCGGGTGCGGCTGGCCATCGGCGCGGTAGAAGTAGGCGACGGCCACCGGGTCGGCCTTGAGGGCTGCATCGGCCGCCAGCAGCGAGTGCAGGCGTGGGCTGATCGCAAAACCGTCGTCGGCCAGCCGGATGGCGGGATCGAACAAACGCGCCCAGGGCAACTTGCCGTGTTGCCGATGGGCCAGCGCCAGCATCATCACCGCGCCCGGCACACCCACCGATCGCCCGCTGTTCACGGCGGCCGGGAAGGTCAGAGGCTGACCTTGTGCGTTCAGGAAGAGTGTTGCGTCCACCGCGGCGGGGGCGGTTTCCCGGCCATCAAACGCCTGCAACTTGCGGCCGTCGTGGTGCAACAGGAAAGCCCCACCGCCGATGCCGCTGGACTGCGGCTCCACCAGCGTGAGCACCATCTGCACCGCGATCGCCGCGTCAACCGCGCTGCCACCGGCACGCAGGATCTGCGCCCCCGCCTCGGTGGCCAGGGGGTTGGCGGCGGCCACGGCCTGACGCTGGAAGGTCCAGCCCGGTTTGGCGGTGAGGCCCGACGCGGCCTCGGGCTGCTGCACCGATGGCGGCGCGACGCAAGCAGCCAGCAGCGCCAGTGCCAGCGCGGTGAGCAAGGTCTTGCAAGCGTTCACGCGCCTCCCCTTTGGACTCAGCGTGGTGCCAGGCGGATCGCGCCGTCCAGGCGGATCACTTCACCATTGAGCATGTCGTTTTCGATGATGTGTTTGGCCAGCTTGGCGTAGTCGGCCGGGGTGCCCAGTCGGCTGGGGAAGGGCACGCTGGCGGCCAGCGCATCCTGCACCTCTTGCGGCATGCCGAACAACATGGGCGTGCCGAAGATGCCGGGAGCAATCGTCATGTTGCGGATGCCGTTGCGCGAGAGGTCGCGAGCGATCGGCAGCGTCATGCCCACGATGCCACCCTTGCTCGCTGCATAGGCCGCCTGCCCGATCTGGCCATCGTATGCGGCCACGCTGGCGGTGCTGATCATCACGCCGCGCTCACCGGTGGACTCCGGCTGGTTCTTGCACATGGCGTCTGCCGCCAGGCGGATCATGTTGAAGCTGCCCACCAGGTTGACCATGATGGTCTTGGTGTAGACGCCCAGGTTGTGCGGGCCGTTCTTGCCCACGGTCTTTTCGGCCGGCGCGATGCCCGCGCAGTTCACCAGGCCCATGAGCTTGCCCATGGACAAGGCCTGGGCCACCACGGCCTGGCCGTCGGCCTCGCTGCTCACGTCGCATTTCACGAAGGCGCCGCCGATGTCCTTCGCCACGGCCTCGCCTTTGTCCACCTGCATGTCGGCAATCACCACCTTGCCGCCGTTGGCCGCCAGCATGCGAGCCGTGCCTTCGCCCAGGCCCGATGCGCCGCCGGTGACGATGAAAACCTTGCCTTGAATGTCCATGGTGTGCTCCTGTGTCGTTGATGGTTTGTTTGACGTTGACGTAAACGTCAATCAGCGCTGGATTATGCGGCAGGTGTCCGTCACGAGGCTGTCACCGTCCACGCCTAGTCTGAAGGCTTTTGCCCTCACGGAGTGCCCCATGTTCGACAGTCAGGACGAGTTGCTGCGCCGCATCCACACCGATTTGATGGATGGCTACGACGAAGAGTTGGAAATGGAAATGGAAGACCGCGTCGACGAGTCGCAGGACGCCGATGCGTTGAGGAAGCACAAGGCCGAGCGGCAGCAGTACTTTCGCGAGTTGTTTCGCTTGCAGGCCGAACTGGTGAAGCTGCAGGACTGGGTGGTGGCCACCGGGCACAAAGTGGTGATCATTTTTGAAGGACGCGATGCAGCGGGCAAGGGTGGCGTGATCAAGCGCATCACCCAGCGCCTGAACCCGCGCGTGTGCCGGGTGGCCGCGCTGCCCGCGCCCAACGACCGCGAGCGCACGCAGTGGTACTTCCAGCGCTACGCGGCGCACCTGCCCGCGGCGGGCGAGATGGTGCTGTTCGACCGCAGCTGGTACAACCGCGCCGGCGTGGAGCGTGTCATGGGCTTCTGCAGCGACGAGCAGTACGAGGAGTTTTTCCGCTCCGTGCCTGAGTTCGAGAAGATGCTGGTGCGCTCGGGCATCCAGGTCATCAAGTACTGGTTCTCCATCTCGGACGAAGAGCAGCACCTGCGATTTCTGGGGCGCATCCACGATCCGCTCAAGCAGTGGAAGCTCAGCCCCATGGACCTGGAAAGCCGCCGGCGCTGGGAGCTCTACACCCAGGCCAAGGAAGTGATGCTGGAGCGCACCCACATCCCCGAATCACCCTGGTGGGTGGTGCAGGCCGACGACAAGAAGCGGGCGCGCCTGAACTGCATTCACCACCTGCTGCACCAGATGCCTTATGGCGAGGTCGAGCGCCCCACCATCACGCTGCCCGAGCGGGTGCGGCACGAAGGCTACCGTCGCCACCAGGTGCCCGGCGAGATCCATGTGCCCCAGGTGTACTGACGGAGAAAGCAAAAGGCCCGCAATCGCGGGCCTTTGAATTGAAGCGGCTGGGCTTACTTGTAGCCGACTCGGTCCAGCATCTGCTGAACCTTCGTCATGTTTTTCGCCACGGAAGCCAGCGGCACCGTCTCGGCCTTGAAGTTGTCACCGCCCATGGCCTTGATGGCCGGGTTGGCGATCTTCAAGCCCTTGGCGGCCGGAAACTCGTTGTTGCCGTTGGCAAAGTAGTCCTGCGCAAACGGGCTGGCCAGGAACTCCATGAACTGCACGGCGTTGTCGCGGTTCTTCGCGTGTTTGGCCACCGCAGCACCAGCAATGTTCACGTGGGTACCGGTGGTGGCCTGGTTGGGGAACATGATGCGCACCTTCTCCATGGTCGCGCGGTCTTCCGGCTTGTCGGACTTGATGAGGCGGGCGATGTAGTAGGTGTTGCTCAGTGCCACGCCGCATTCGCCCGAGGCCACGGCCTTGATCTGGTCGGTGTCGCCACCCTTCGGTGCACGCGCCATGTTGTCCACCACGCCCTTGAGCCAGGCCTCGCCCTTCTGGTCACCCAGGCGTTCGACCACGGTGGAGAACAGCGACAGGTTGTAGGGGTGCGAACCCGAACGGGTGCAGACCAGGCCTTTGAGCTTGGGGTCGGCGAGCTGTTCGTAGGTCGCCACGTCGGCGGCCTTCACCCGCATCGGGTCGTACACGATCACGCGGGCGCGGGTGGAGAAGCCGGTCCAGGTCACGCCGCCTTCGCCGGGCGCGGCACGCAGGTTGGCCGGAATGGCGGCGTCGAGCTTGGCCGACTGGAACGGCTGGAACAGGCCCTGGCTGTCGGCCGAGGCCATGCGCGCAGCATCGACCAGCATGATCACGTCGGCGGGCGAAGCCGCACCTTCGGCGCGCAGGCGCGCCACGATACCGGCGTCGTCCGCGTCCACGCGGTTGATCTTGATGCCCGTGGTCTTGGTGAAGGTGTCGTACATCACCTCGTCGGTCTGGTAGTGGCGTGCCGAGTAGAGGTTGAGCACCTTGTCCTGCGCCGCTGCCTGGCCTTGCAGGCCAAGCGTGGCGGCCACGGCGGCCAGGGCAATCGAGAGTTTGCGGAACGAAGTCATGGAGATCCTCGGAGGTTGAAATGAAGGAAACAAACGGTGCATGCCGGTCGGCTGGCTGCAGAACTTACCGGATAATTGGATGATGATAACACTAACGCGAATTGTTCTCAATAAGAATTGCAAGCTCTGGGGCCTTGTGCTGAGCCTGGCTTTTCTCAGTGCTTGCTCCACGGTGTCGGGGCCGGCGACGCCGCCGGTGAGCACGCCGCAGGTTCAGCCTCCCGTGGTGGCACCCGTCATGCGAGCGCCCCGGCTGGGCCTGGCCTTGGGAGGCGGCGCGGCGCGCGGCTTCGCCCATGTGGGCGTGATCCAGGTGCTGGAAGAAAACGGCATCCGCCCCGATGTTCTGACCGGCACCTCGGCCGGCAGCCTGGTGGCCGCGCTGTACGCCAGCGGCAAAACCCCCACCGAACTGGAGCGGGTCGCGATGAGCATGGACGAAGTCACCCTGACCGACTGGGCACTGCCCATTCTTGGGCGTGGCCTGCTGCGCGGCGATGCACTGGCGCGCTACGTCAGCCAGGCGGTCGATGGCCGCACGATCGAGAGCATGGCGCTGCCCCTGGGCGTGCTGGCCACCGATCTGGGCACCGGGCAGGGCGTCTTGTTTCGCCGGGGCGATGTGGCGCAGGCGGTGCGGGCATCGAGCGCCGTGCCGGGCCTGTTCGCGCCGGTCGGCATTGCCGGGCGCGAGTATGTGGATGGCGGACTCGTCGCACCTGTGCCCGTGCAGCAGGCGCGCGACATGGGGGCCGAGGTGGTGTTGGCGGTGGACATCTCCAGTGCGCCCGAAGGCAATCTGGCCGTTGGCAACATTCGCGTGCTGCTGCAGACCTTCGCGATCATGGGCCAGAGCATCAACCGCCACGAACTCGCCACCGCCGATGTGGTGGTGCGCCCGGCGCTGGCGGGCGTGGGCAGTGCCGATTTCGCTTCGCGCAAGCGCTCCATCGAAGCGGGCAGGGCGGCGATGCTGGCCGCGCTGCCGCAACTCAAGACCCAGCTGGCCCGCTTGAAACCGGTGAATGGCGCGCGCCCATAAAAAAAGCCCCAACCTTGCGGCGGGGGCTTAAGGGGTCCGATGAAATCGAATTTCGAAAAGGACCCGAGGAGACAACCAGAAGAACGGGTTTGATCTGAAACCTGTTCCCGTGAGAGTCAGGCAGATCGTGCAGTGATGCTAGTTTGCGGCAGGTCTCGAAGACCCGAGCCGCCGATCAACGGCACGATCCACCGCTTGTTCAGCGCTTTTTGGCGACCGACTTCGAAGCGTTCACGGCGGAAGCCGTCACGGTGTTGAAGTTGGCTTCGGCCATTTCGGTGGCTTGCTTGACAGCTTTCTGCACCGATTCCATGGCGTTGTTGGCGGCGGAGACGGCGCTCTTCATCACGGCCACAGCGGTTTCGGAGCCGGCGGGTGCGTTCTTCGAAGCGTTGTCGACGACGGCCATGAATTTCTTCTGGGTGTCGCTGGCTTGGGCTTCTGCGGCTTTGCCGAATTCAGCGGTGGTGCCTTGGGCGATGTCGTACAGGTGGCGGCTGTAAGCCACGGTCTTTTCGGCCAGGGGTTGCATCAGGCTGGCTTGCAGCGTCAGCAGTTCCTGGGCGTCTTTGACGCTGAGGAGGGCCTGGGTGCTGTTGGCTGACTCGGACAGGGCAGCCTTGGTGGCTTGCACGTTGAGTTCGACCAGCTTTTCCACGCCTTCAAAGGCTTTCTGGGTCAGACCAAAAATGGTCTCGATGTTGGCTTTCTGGGCGGCAATCATTTGTTCGGCGGTCAGCATATTCGTACTCCTAAACTTGGTGAAACAGGGTTTAGTTGAAGGCTGCTGGGAACACGGCGCTGTCTGGACGCTTTTGCTTTTTGTTCACATTGCTGCACTGCAACATAACCGCGATTATAGGGATTACCCTCGGCGGCGCAAGCGGTTTTTGCTGCGCTGCACCATTCTAGGTGGGGTGGCCTAAAAGGCGCACCCGCCCATCGAATACCCGAGGCGGACACAATCTTTTGCCCTGTTCCTTCCGGTGCTCACCGCCTTGCAAGCCTTTTACGCCGACCACTTCGTCCTGCCGCTGCCTGAAGGACACCGCTTTCCCATGGCCAAGTACGCCCGTTTGCGCGAGCGACTGGCCGCGGAGCTGCCCCAGGTGTCTCTGCGAGAGGCCCAGCCGGCCAGCGACGGCGAACTTGCGCTGGTGCACACCCCGGCTTACATCGATGCGGTGCGCAGCGGCACCCTGGCGCCTGCCGCCCAGCGCGAGATCGGTTTTCCCTGGAGCCCGGCCATGGCCGAACGCGCGCGCCGCTCGGTGGGTGCCACGGTTCAGGCGTGCCGCCAGGCCATGGTTGGCGGCGGCCTGGCCGCCAACCTCGCTGGTGGCACCCACCACGCCTACGCCGACAAGGGCAGTGGTTTCTGCGTGTTCAACGACGCCGCGGTGGCTGCGCGGTTGATGCAGGCGGAACACGCGCGGGCCAACCGCGTGCGCGGCATGCTGCGCGTGGCCATCGTCGATCTGGACGTGCACCAGGGAAATGGCACCGCCAGGATCTTTGCCCAGGACCATTCGGTGTTCACCCTATCCCTGCATGGCGCGAAGAACTTCCCGTTCCGCAAAGAGCCCAGCGATCTGGACGTGGAGCTGCCCGATGGCTGTGGCGACGCCGAGTACCTGGAGTCCCTGGAATGCGCGCTGGAAGAACTGGAGCGCCGCTTCGAGCCCGGGCTGGTGATTTACCTCGCGGGCGCCGACCCGCACGAAGGCGACCGCCTCGGCCGCCTCAAGCTCACCTTCGACGGCATGGAGGCGCGCGACCGGCGCGTGATGGACTGGGCCTGGAGACGTCGGTTGCCGCTGGCTTTCGTGATGGCGGGTGGCTACGGCACCGACATGGAAGCCACGGTGCAGGTGCAGATGAACACCTACCGCACGGCAGTCGAGTATCAAGCCCGCTGGCAGGCTGCGCCGCCTGTCTCGACGACCGTTGCGACAGGCTTGGGGGTTGGGCACTGGCACAATCCCGCGCCATGAGCAGTCCAGCGCCGGTCCCACGCCCCCAACCTTTGTCCCGCAGCGCCTACCGTGTGCTGCGTTCCATCACCACCCGCTGGGCCGACAACGACGTGTATGGCCACGTGAACAACGTGGTGTACTACAGCTGGTTCGACACCGCGGTCAACGCCCACTTGATCGAGCAGGGCGCGCTCGACATCCACCAGGGGCCGGTGATTGGTCTGGTGATCGAGACCCAGTGCAACTACTTTGCCCCACTGGCCTTTCCACAAACCGTGTGGGCTGGTCTGCGGGTGGCGCACCTGGGTACGTCCAGCGTGCGTTACGAGGTGGGCCTGTTTGCCGACGGCGAAGACCTGGCTGCTGCGTGTGGTCACTTCGTGCACGTTTACGTGGATCGCCACACCCGCCGGCCAGTACCCTTGCCCGAGCTTCTGAAGAAAACCCTGGAGACCCTGCTATGAGCCACAACCCCACCGCGCCCGTGATCGACCCCGTCAGCGTCGACGCCGCGATCACGAGCCGCATGTCGGCGCGAGCCTTCCTGCCGCAGCCGGTGCCTCGCGCCACGCTGGAACACCTGCTGGAGGTGGCGAGCCGCGCGCCTTCGGGCACCAACACCCAGCCCTGGAAGGTCTACGTGTTGCAGGGCCAGAGCCGCGACACGCTGGTGGACAAGGTCTGTGCCGCGCACGACGCCTTGCGCGCCGACCCGGCGCTGGCCGCCGAGTACCGCGAGGAGTACGACTACTACCCCGAGAAGTGGGTCAGCCCCTACATCGACCGTCGGCGCGAAAACGGCTGGAGCCTCTATGGCCTGCTGGACATCACCAAGGGCGACAAGGACAAGATGCATGCGCAGCACCAGCGCAACTTCCGCTTCTTCGACGCCCCGGTGGGCCTGATGTTCACGCTGGACCGGGTCATGGGGCGCGGCTCGCTGGTGGACTACGGCATGTTCCTGCAGAACATCATGGTCGCCGCGCGCGGCCACGGACTGCACACCTGCCCGCAAGCGGCGTGGAACGGCTTCGCCAAAATCATCCTGCCGCACGTGGGCGCAGGTGACAGCGAAATGCTGGTCTGCGGCATGGCCCTGGGCTATGCCGACCCGGCCGACAAGGTCAATGGTTTTCACACGCCGCGCGAGTCGGTCGAGTCGTTCACGACCTGGCTGGAATAATCGCGCCTCTTTCCCTTTTCTTTTCAAACCCAGGAGACACCATGATCACCACCCCCAGCGGCCTGCAATACGAAGACACCGTGGTCGGCAACGGCGAGGTCGCCAAGGCCGGTCGTCCGGTGCAGGTGCACTACACCGGCTGGCTGTTCAACGACGGCGTGCAGGGCTCCAAGTTCGATTCGAGCAAGGACCGCGGCCAGCCGTTCGAGTTTCCGCTGGGTGCGGGCCACGTCATCAAGGGTTGGGACGAGGGCGTTCAGGGCATGGCCGTGGGTGGCACGCGCCGCCTGGTGATCCCCGCCGCGCTGGGCTATGGTGCCCGCGGCGCGGGTGGCGTGATTCCGCCGAACGCCACGCTGCTGTTCGAAGTGGACCTGCTCGCCGTCTGAGCCTTTCGCTGCGGAGACTCCCATGAACAAAAGAAGCGTGCAGGCGCTGGC
Organism: Polaromonas sp.; assembly: GCA_013823505.1. The sequence goes on from PNMH01000010.1 coordinate 64,642, forward strand.
CCTGGCCGGTGCTCTGCTGCCTGGCCTTGCGCGCGCAGCCGACCTGGATGGCGCACAGCTGTCGGTGCTGTGGGGCGTGCCCTTCGCGGGCGTGCTGTTGTCCATCGCGCTCATGCCTTTGGTGGCGCCGATGTTCTGGCACCACCATTTCGGCAAGGTGGCGGCGGCCTGGGGCCTGGCCTTCCTGATCCCGTTTGCGATCACCTTCGGGCCTGCGGCCACCGGGATGGCGGTGGTGCACGCGGCGTTGGCCGAGTACATCCCGTTCATCATCCTGCTCACCGCGCTGTTCACGGTGGCCGGCGGCATTTTCGTGCGCGGCAACCTGCACGGCAGCCCCGCTTTGAACACGGGTCTGCTGGCCATCGGTGCGGTGCTGGCCAGTTTCATGGGCACCACAGGTGCATCGATGCTGTTGATCCGCCCGCTGATCCGGGCCAACGACAACCGCAAGCACCAGGCGCATGTGGTGGTTTTCTTCATCTTCATCGTCTCCAACGCCGGCGGTGCGCTCACGCCGCTGGGCGATCCGCCACTGTTCCTGGGTTTCCTGAAAGGCGTGGACTTTTTCTGGACCGTGACCCACCTCTGGGGCCACACGCTGTTCCTCATCGGCACCTTGCTGGTGCTGTTCTACGCCATCGACTCGTGGTACTACCACCGCCGTGAAGAGCTGCGCCCGGTGGACCCCACGCCCGACACGCAGCGCCTCGGCTTCGACGGCAGCGTCAACTTTGCGCTGCTGGGCGTGGTGGTGTTCCTGGTGCTGCTCAGCGGCCTGTGGAAGTCGTCCGTGGTGTTCAACATCGCGGGCACCGAGGTGGGCTTGCCGGGCATCGTGCGCGACATCGGCCTGATCGTCGTCACGCTCGTTTCGCTCAGGATCACGCCATCCAGCGCGCACGAGAGCAACCAGTTCGGCTGGGGTCCGATGCAGGAAGTGGCGAAGCTGTTTGCCGCCATCTTCCTCACCATCATCCCGGTGATCGCCATGCTCAAGGCGGGTGTGAATGGACCGTTTGGTGCCGTGGTGAACGCGGTGACGAACGCCGATGGCACACCCAACTCCGCCATGTACTTCTGGGCCACGGGTGCGCTCAGCTCCTTCCTGGACAACGCGCCCACCTATCTGGTGTTCTTCAACACCGCCGGTGGGGACCCGCAGGTGCTGATGAACGCGCTGGCGCCCACCTTGGTGGCCATCTCGGCTGGTGCCGTGTTCATGGGTGCCAACACCTACATCGGCAACGCGCCCAACCTCATGGTCAAGGCCATTGCTGAAGACCGCGGCGTGAAGATGCCCAGCTTCTTTGGCTACATGGTGTGGTCCTTCGGCATCCTGGTGCCGCTGTTTGCCCTCATGACCTGGATCTGGTTCATCTGATTCTCTGGAGACACACACATGACAAAGCCTTCCATCCTCGTCAGCCGCAAGATCTTTCCCGATGTGGTCGAGCATCTGCGCCAGCATTTCGATGTGGACACCAATGACACCGACGGTGTGCTCCCACCCGCCGAACTCATTGCACGCCTGCAAGGCAAGGTGGGGGCGCTCACCACCGGCAGCGAGCGCATCGACGGCGCGGTGGCCGCGGCTTGCCCGCATCTGCGCGTGGTGGCCAACATCGCGGTGGGCTTCAACAACTTCGATGTGCCGGCGCTCAGCGCGGCCGGCGTGCTGGCGACCAACACGCCCGACGTGTTGACCGAGACCACCGCCGACTTCGGCTTTGCGCTGATCATGGCCACGGCGCGCCGCCTGACCGAGAGTGAACATTTCCTGCGCGCTGGCGAATGGAACAAATGGGCGCTCGACATGTTTGCCGGCGCCGAGGTGCACGGGAGCACGCTGGGCATCCTGGGCATGGGCCGCATCGGCCAGGCCATCGCGCGCCGAGGTGCCCACGGCTTCGGCATGAAGGTGATCTACCACAACCGCTCGCGGCTCGATGCCGCGACCGAGGCCGAATGCAAGGCCAGCTACGTGGACAAGACCACGCTGCTCAAGACCGCTGACCACCTCATCCTGGTGCTGCCCTACAGCCCGGAAAACCACCACGCCATCGGTGCGGCCGAGATCGCGCAGATGAAGCCCACCGCCACGCTGGTCAACATCGCGCGCGGGGGCATCGTGGACGACGCCGCACTTGCGCTGGCCTTGCGCAACCGCGTGATCGCCGCCGCCGGCCTGGATGTGTTTGAAGGCGAGCCCAAGGTGCACCCCGACCTGCTGACCGTGCCCAACGTGGTGCTCACGCCGCACATTGCCAGCGCCACGCTCAAGACGCGCCGCGCCATGGCCCAACTGGCGGCCGACAACGTCATCGCCTACCTCACCCAGGGCAAGCCGCTGACGCCGATCAACGCCGAGATCCTCGGCAAGAGCGCGCGCTGATGACCGATTCGGCGCTGCTCATCGCGCTGTTGGTGCTTGTTGCCATCGGCGTGTTCCTCCAAGTGGCGCTGTGGCTGCGCAAGCCAGGTGTGGACGCGGACGAGTTGGCGCACCGTCAGACCCTGCTGGCCCAGCTGCAACAGACGGGTCAGCGCGTGGAGCGCATCGAGAGCGAACTGCGCCGCGAGATGGCCGACGGCTCGCGCACCGCGCGCCAGGAACTGCAGCAAACCCTGGCCACCTTCCAGGAAGCGCTCACCAGCCAGGGCGCCGAGGCCACTCGCACGCAGAACGCACAGATCGACGCCTTTGCGCAGCAACTCGTGCAATTGCGCGGCACGCTGGGCGACACGCTCACGCGCCAGCTGCAAGACCTGAGCGAAGCCAACTCGCGCCGCCTGGCCGAGGTACGCGCCACGCTGGAGGCGCAACTGATGCAGCTGCAGCAGGGCAACGCCGCCAAGCTCGACGAGATGCGCGCCACGGTGGACGAAAAGCTGCAAAGCACATTGCAGGCGCGCCTGGGCGAGAGCTTCAAGCAGGTGGCCGACCGGCTGGAGCAGGTCCACAAGGGTCTGGGCGAAATGCAGACGCTGGCACAGGGCGTGGGCGATTTGAAGCACCTGCTGACCAATGTGAAGACGCGCGGCATGTTCGGCGAGGCGCAGCTCGCGGCCTTGCTTGAACAGGTGTTTGCACCCGACCAGTACGCCACGCAGGTCATGACCAAACCGGGCAGCCGCTTCACGGTGGACTTCGCCATCAAGTTGCCCGGTCGCAGCGACGACGGTGTGCCGTGCTGGTTGCCGATCGACGCGAAGTTTCCCAACGAAGACTACGCGCGCCTGCTCGACGCACAACAACGCGCCGATGCCGAAGGTGCCGAGATTGCGGCGCGCGGTCTGGAGCAGCGCATCAAGCTGGAGGCCAAGTCCATGGCCGACAAGTACCTGGAGCCGCCACACACCACCGACTTCGCCATCCTGTTCCTGCCCACCGAAGGCCTGTACGCCGAGGTGTTGCGCCGGCCGGGTCTGATGGAAGTGCTGCAGCGCGAATACCGCGTGACACTGGCCGGACCGACCACGCTCATGGCCATGCTCAATTCGCTGCAGATGGGCTTTCGCACGCTGGCGCTGGAGAAGCGCTCCAGTGAGGTCTGGCAGGTGCTGGGGGCGGTCAAGACCGAGTTCGGCAAGTTCGGAGATGTGCTGGCCCGCGTGAAGAGCCAGACGCAGACCGTGCTCAACACGCTGGACAGCGCCGAGACGCGCAGCCGCGCCATGGGCCGCGCGCTCAAGGCGGTGGAGGCGCTGCCGCAGGAGCAGGCCAGCGCTTTGTTGCCGCTGGACCCCAACGACACCGGGGACGCTTGAACCCCGGGTTGCGGTCCAACCTGGCACGGCTGATCGCGGCGCAGATCTGCCTGCATGCCTGCATGACCGGCTTTCGCATGGCGGCGCCTCTGATGGCGCTGCGCGAGGGCTACAGCCCGGCAGCTGTGGGTATGCTGCTGGCGCTGTTCGCGCTGGCGCCGGTGTTCATGGCCCTGCCGGCCGGGCGCTACGCCGACCGGCGCGGGTTGAAGAAGCCTGTGGCCATGGCGGTGGGCGTGGCGTCGGCGGGTGCCGCCATCGCGGTGGCCTTCCCTGTGTTCGGTGTCTTGTGCTTCACCGCGCTCACTTGCGGCGCCGCCACGGGTCTGGCCATGATCGCGCTGCAGCGCCATGTGGGACGCCTGGCCAACGGCGCCACCGAGCTGCGCCAGGTGTTCAGCTGGATGGCCATCGGCCCGTCCATTTCCAACTTTCTGGGCCCGTTTGCCGCGGGCGTGATGATCGACAGCTTCGGCTTTCGCGCCGCCTTTTTGCTGCTGGCGCTGTTGCCTTCACTGGCCTGGATCTGGGTGCGCCACACGGTCGAACACGAGCCGGTGGCGCCTGAATTGCGGCAGTCCAGCGGCTCGTCGTGGAACCTGCTGAAGGACGCGGGCTTTCGCAAGCTGATGCTCATCAACTGGATGCTGTCCTCGTGCTGGGACGTGCACACCTTCCTCGTGCCCGTGCTGGGCCACGAGCGCGGCCTGAGTGCCACGGTGATCGGCTCCATCCTCGGGGCGTTCGCTTTGGCCGCCACCGCCATTCGCGTGCTCATGCCCTGGTTGGCTGCGCGCTTGCGCGAGTCGGTGGTGATCGGTTCAGCCATGGGCGCCACCGCGCTGTTGTTCGCTGTTTACCCGCTGGTGCAAGCGGCGTGGGCCATGGCAGCGTTGTCCATCCTGTTGGGTCTGGCGCTGGGCTCGGTGCAGCCGATGATCATGAGCACCCTGCATCAGATGACACCGCACCATCGCCACGGCGAAGCGCTGGGCCTGCGCGCCATGGCCATCAACGGATCGAGTGTGGTGATGCCCTTGCTGTTCGGCTCTGTGGGCGCCCTGGTGGGCGTGGGTGCGGTGTTCTGGGCCGTCGGTGCGGTGGTCGGGCTGGGTTCGCCGCTGGCCTGGACCTTGCGTGCAGAGCACCGTGTTGCTCCCGAGCGGACCGAGTCATGAGCATGGAGCCACGCGGTGTACGCTGCATGCGGAACTCACGCTTCTTTAAGTGCTCTTGTTCAGGGTTGTCGATTCACTTGAGAGACCTGCCGTGCTGTTGATCATCATCCTGCTGCCTCTCCTGCTGGGTACCCTGGTCACCTTGTGGCTCGGCTCCAGGTCCCGTTTGCTCACGGCGTTGGCGGCCGGGCTGGTCACGTTGACCAGCCTGTTGCTTTTGGTGTCCCACGCTCCGACCGTCATGGCTGGCGGTGTCGTGATGAACAGCTGGCAGTGGGTGCCCGAGATCGGATTGAACCTGGTGTTCAAGCTCGACGGCCTGTCGATGATGTTTGCCGGGCTCATCCTGTTCATCGGCCTGCTCATCGTCATCTACGCGCACTTCTACCTGAGCCCGAAAGACTCGGTGGCCAAGTTCTACAGCGAGATGATGCTGTTCATGGCCGCCATGCTGGGCGTGGTGCTGTCCGACAACCTGCTGCTGTTGGTGGTGTTCTGGGAGCTCACCAGCCTGTCGTCTTTCTTGCTGGTGGGTTTCTGGAGCCACCGTGCCGATGCGCGCGCCGGCGCTCGCCAGGCGCTGGCCGTCACCGGCGGCGGTGGCCTGGCCATGCTGGGCGGCTTCGTGTTGCTGGGGCAGATCGCCGGCACCTACGAGATCAGCGCCATGCTCGGACAGGTGGCGCAGATCCAGGCCCACCCCATGTTCGTGCCCGCGCTGCTGCTCATCTTGCTGGGTTGCTTCACCAAGAGCGCGCAGTTCCCGTTTCACTTCTGGCTGCCCGACGCCATGGCCGCGCCAACCCCGGTGTCGGCCTACCTGCACTCGGCCACCATGGTCAAGGCCGGGGTGTTTTTGCTCATGCGGCTTTACCCGGTTCTGGCGGGCTCGGGCTGGTTCGAGGTGATCGTCACCACCACCGGCCTGGTGACCATGGTCTTCGCGGCCTTCATCGCCATCTTCAAACACGATCTCAAGGGTCTGCTCGCGTATTCCACCGTGAGCCATCTCGGCCTCATCACCTTCCTGGTCGGACTGGGCTCGCCGCTGGCCGCGGTCGCTGCTGTGTTCCACGTGCTGAACCACGCCACCTTCAAGGCCTCGCTCTTCATGATCGCGGGCATCGTCGACCACGAGACGCATTCGCGCGACATGCGCCAGCTCGGCGGCCTCTTCAAGCTCATGCCGTGGGTGGCCACGCTGTCCATGGTGGCTGCTGCGTCCATGGCCGGCGTGCCGCTGACCAACGGTTTTCTGTCGAAGGAGATGTTCCTCACCGAGGCGGTGGTGGGCACGGCCGGTGTGTGGGCCTGGCTGGTGCCGGTGGCGGTTACGTTGGGCAGTGTCTTCAGCGTGGGTTATTCGGTGCGCTTCATCCACGACACGTATTTCAACGGACCGATCGGCGATGTGCCCAACCAGCATCCGCACGAACCCCCGCTGGGCATGAAGCTGCCGTCGATGCTGCTGGTGACGATGTGCATCGTGGTCGGCCTGTTGCCCGCGCTCACCTTTGGCCCGCTGGTCGATGTGGCTGCCACCGCGCTGGCAGGCAAGCCGCTGCCGGACTACAAGCTCTCGATCTGGCACGGTTTCAACTTGCCGCTGCTCATGAGCGTGATCGCGCTGGCGGCCGGAGCCGGGCTGTATTTCTGGCTCGCGCGCGGCAAGTGGCTGCACCGCATCAGCTCCGAAAACTGGTTCGGTCCGGCCACCGGGCGCCAGATGTTCGAGGGCTTGATCGATGGCCTGTTTGCAATGGCGGGCCGCATCTCGACCCGCTTGGAAAACGGTTCACTTCAGCGCTATGTGGCGTGGCTGCTGGGAGCCGCGCTGGTGATGGCCGCCATTCCACTGGCCGGCAGCAACATCGGCACCGGTGACCGTGAATTGATGGCTGCACCACCGCTGGCCATCGCGATCTGGCTTCTGCTGCTGGCCACTTGTGTGGCGATAGCGCTCACGCACCGCGAGCGCTTCCAGACCGTGGTGCTGGTGGGTGTGGTGGGGCTGGTCACGGCGCTCACCTTCGTGAGCCTGTCCGCACCCGACCTGGCGCTCACCCAGTTGTCGGTGGAGGTGGTGTCCACCGTGCTCTTGCTCATGGGTCTGGCCCTTCTGCCGCAGCGTTCACCCAAGGAAACGAAGGCGGTGCACCGCCTGGGCCACGTGGCGCTGGCGCTCACCGCCGGTGCAGCCATGGCGGGTCTGGCCTGGCTGGTGCTCACGCGCGACTTCGAGTCCATCTCCTGGTACTTCCTCGAAAAATCCATCCCGCTCGGTGGAGGCACCAACGTGGTCAACGTGATTCTGGTGGACTTCCGCGGCTACGACACTTTTGGCGAGATCACCGTGCTGGGCATCGCCGCCCTGGGCGTGCTCTCGCTCATGGAAGGCATGCGCATGCGCCGTCCGACGGTCGATCCTGATGGCCGCACCTGGACCTTTGCCGCGCAGCCGCTGTTGCTGCGCGTGGCGGCGTCGGTGGTGCTGCCGCTGGCACTCGTCTTCACGGTCTATATCTTCATGCGCGGCCACAACCTGCCCGGCGGCGGCTTCATCGCCGGCTTGATCACCGCGGTGGCGCTGGTGCTGCAGTTCATGGCGTTGGGGCAGACCCGGGCCGAGGCGCTGCTGCGGGCAGACGGTGGTCGCCGTTTCGTGGTCTGGATCGGCGCGGGTGTGGGCATTGCCGGGTTGACCGGTGTGGGCTCCTTCCTGTTCGGCCGACCCTTCCTCACCAGCGCGCACGGTCACCCCCATTTGCCCTTGCTGGGTGAGCTGCCTTTTGCGTCAGCCGCGCTGTTCGACCTGGGTGTTTACTTCACCGTGGTGGGCGCCACGCTGCTGACCATCTCGGTGCTGGGCACCGTGTCGCGGGAAACGTCCGCGCCTGTTCAACCGTCCAGGAGTGCAACATGAGCATGGAATTTCTCCTGGCCAGCGGCATCGGTTTTGTGACCGCCTGCGCGGCCTACCTGATGCTGCGCGGCCGAACTTTTTCGGTGGTGCTCGGCCTGTCGCTGTTCGGTTACGCCGTCAACGTGTTCCTGTTTGCGATCGGTCGGCTGTGGACCAACGCCCAGCCCATCCTGGTGGGTGAAGGCCCCGTGGCCGACCCGCTGCCGCAGGCGCTGGTGCTCACCGCGATCGTGATCGGTTTTGCCACCACCGGTTTCGTGATCGAACTTGCCCTGCGCAGCCGGCATGAGAGCGGTACCGACCACGTCGATGGTCGTGAGCCTGGAGGGCATCACTGATGTGGGACGTGATCAGTGCTTTCTGGTTGCAGCACGCGCCCGTGCTCTCGGTGCTGTTGCCCGTTTTCACCGCCGTGGTGCTGCTGCTCATCGGCGATCCGTCGGGCATGTCGGCGCAAGGGGGAGGGCACGACGACACCCGCCTGCGCTGGCGACGGCGCGTGTCCATGGCCTCGATGGTGTTGGGCGCCTTCATGGCCGCCAGCCTCGTGTGGCACGCCGCCCAGGGCGAACTGCTGGTCTACGAGTTGGGCGAGTGGCCCGCGCCGTTCGGCATCGTGCTGGTGGTGGACCGCCTCGCGGCGTTGATGGTGCTGCTCACTTACGCCGTGGCCGTGCCCGCCATGTGGTACGCCACCGGTGGCTGGGACACCCGGGGCCGGCACTTTCACGCGCTGTTCCAGTTCCAGCTCATGGGGCTGTGCGGCGCGTTCCTCACGGGTGACCTGTTCAACCTCTTCGTGTTTTTCGAGGTTCTGCTCATTGCTTCTTATGTGCTGCTGGTGCACGGGCAGGGCAGGGAGCGTTTCCGCATGGGTGTGCACTACGTGGTGCTCAACCTCGCGGCTTCGGGCCTGTTCCTGATCGGGCTGGGCATGGTCTACGCCGTCACCGGCACGCTCAACATGGCCGACGTGGGGCTGCGCGTGGGACAGCTCACGGGCGATGCCGCCCTGATCGCCCGCGCTGCGGCGCTGGTGCTGCTGGTGGTGTTCGGGTTGAAGGCGGCGATCGTCCCGCTGTACTTCTGGCTGCCCGCCACCTACGCCGCGGCCAGCGCGCCGGTGGCGGCGCTTTTTGCCATCATGACCAAGGTCGGCGTCTACAGCATCATCCGCGTGCACTGGGGGGTCTTCGGCGTGGAGGCGGGCGAAGCCGCGCTGGCGGTGCAAGGCTGGCTGCTGCCGCTGGCACTCACCACCAGCGTGCTTGGTGTGCTGGGCGCTCTCGCCGCGCACACCATGGCACGCCTGGTGGCCTACCTCA